>JANOCJ010000377.1:0-23406 GCA_031412115.1 Flavobacteriales bacterium | reverse complement strand
TACATCCGCAACAACTGGTGAAATTATGACGGCAGCAAGCCCCCAAATAAAAAGCCCAAAAACACAACTGCTACACGCCCGTAAGCACGAAGCGAAGCTAAACCGGTTGCGTAAACAGGCCGTTAACCTGGGCAATCATATCAAGCAACATTTTTCGCACACCTACGGCATTGAATTGCCGGAGTATAGAATGGTATACAATCAATCAAAGCCTTTGGTTTATCAGGTTAACACCAACACCGGCGAACTATACGATTATGAAAGCACAGTAGACCGCTTGGATAACCTCGCTAAGCTGTACTATGTGTTAACCGGTACACAATACAGTTTGGGCGGTATGTTCATTAGCAAAACCGGCACCATCCAAACGCAAACCATTTGCCACACGTACACCCGTAACCGGGTAGACCCATTGTGGAACTCGAAAAAAAGCCAGCTAATACGCAACATCTATTACCACTACATTAATGAGGGCCTTGAATCGGGAGAGTTGAAAGATAAAACCCCTATACACCTTGTATTAACCGTGCCACACAAGGACGGTATGTATAAGGGCCAAAATTTTTACGGTAAAATAATTGTGAGCGATTTTAATAAGCTACGTAAAAATAATGCCTTTTGGTATGGGGCCGTGTACGGTGGAGAATACGGTGTAGAAACGAAAAAAAGCAGCAAGGGCAACGGCCTGCACATACATACGCATAGCTTTACCCTGCTATTTAAAAACTTCAACCCGGAGGCCATACCGGCACGGGGGCAGTTCCGCGCGCAAATGGTAGAATTAATAAGGGAGTTTGAAGATAACCCGTTGCTATCGTTCCCGGCAAAGGAATACACCATAAAAGCCGTTAAACAACACCTTATAAATTTATGCGAAAGCAAGCCGCAGGCAGTAAGTTTAAAGTGGTTTCAAAATAAAATGTACCATGCGTGGTATGCGCTAACCGATGCAAAACAATTGTGGGTAGAGCATCTATACACCTTCCAGCGCGATAAGGACGGCAAACGTATGTTTGAGTAT
This sequence comes from Flavobacteriales bacterium, assembly GCA_031412115.1. Lineage (GTDB taxonomy): Bacteria > Bacteroidota > Bacteroidia > CAMBQF01 > CAMBQF01 > CAMBQF01. Next base: position 22,385 of record JANOCJ010000377.1, on the reverse strand, counting down.
AAGGAAAAAGAAACGGGCATATACTACGATAGCGAAGAAACCGCCGAATTGTACAAGGCAAAACGCGGCGAAAATTATATGCGCCTGCCAGTCAAAAAGCCCGTTGATGTGGCAAACCCGGAAGACTATACAGCCGGTATAATGGAGTGCATTAAATACCACTTTAAAGGGGATGCGTTTCAAGACGATGGCGGCAACTATTGGGATTGTGAACTGATAGCCGACACGCTAAACGAAACTAAGGGGATGCGCTTATATAGCCGCTTTGCAGCGTTCTACAAAAAGCCTGAACTATCATTTAACAAACGTGTTGGCGATAACGATAAGACAGAGGCCGAACCCGTGGGCGGCGAGATTAAAAATATCATTAACAAGTTGGTAAACCCGTATACCGAGCAATATGCCAGCTTAGGGCAAACAATTTTATGTGTATTTAAGCCCGAACAACGCAGCTACTTTAATACAGATGTTGATATATGGAAGGAAAAACAAAAGGGCTTTCTACCTAAAGAGGGCGGAGACAACCCGGAACGTAAAAACCTTTCGTATGAGCGTGATAGCACGTTGTTTGTTGCCGTGGATGAAAATTTGCCACTAAAATATATTGTTAAGGAAATGGTATTAAAGCGCACCAGCTACCTATCCGACAACATCCACAATACAGCGTTTCAAAGTTGGTATAAAATTATATCGCAGCTATGGGGCCACATCCGCGTTCATCAGGACGATTACAATAAGTTTGTTGGCATACAAAACAATTGGCAAGAGGTGTACGATGCGCGCGATAGCATAGGCAAATTAACCCTTATTGTTGATACCATGCGCGCCTACTTACAATCGCGTATGCAAATAGCTACGGGCCTTGCATTTAATGACGATGGTAACCCGCTACTAACCGCAATAGAACCGTTAAACACTCAAACCCAAATTGCAGCATAATGGCACTAAATTTAGAAAAATCAGCAAAAGAGTTAGACAATGCGTTAGAGAAAGAAACGCCCGAAAGTTTAACACAATACCTAAACGAGAAAAGGAATAGCGAAAAAAAAGGCTATTGTTATGAGTGTATGGGTGATTTATACCCCGGTGGCAAATGCGTTTGCAAAGAATTTATACACTAACCCTTTTTCTTTTAAATGCACATGAAAAAATTAAAATACATTGCCATTTGTCCTGATAATAATGAAACCAATAAACTACTTTATATACTGTATGATGCAAGTAAAGATACTATTACCCGCATAGAAGAATATTTATATTTTGTTAACGCAAGAGGTATTTTAAGTGTTTCCGAATATGAATTTAAAAAAATGGATAACTACGTTTTTAAAGAGTATATAGATAGAGCTAAAACCCCTGAAGCTGTTATAACATTTTTAAAATTAGTGAAAACACCGTTAATAGTACAACTGCAATTTGCAGATGATACCAACGTATTATTTATACAAGAAATTAAAATTTAATCCATTTTCTTTTTAAAGCCAATGGCAACAGAAATCAATACAAGTAGCGTAGTAACGGCTAAAGATGTAGCAGATGTTTTACATATCTCGCACCGTACTGCTGAACGTTGGTTAGGAGCTTTGCGTAAGGCAAAAAAGAAGAAAAAGAAAGCCCCGGTTACACTTAGCGAACTGCTAAAATTTAAAGATATAGTACTGTAACTACTACGCATATCTACGCACAACTACGCTCAACTACGCAATTTGTAAAATCAAGATATTTAGTGTATTTATTTGTGCCTGCAATAGTTTTTAATCAAAACACAAACAGGCATGAAATTTTTAGCTTTTATTTATCGTTGGCTTCCGGTATTATTCCGTAGCGCACAAAAATTTATTAACGATTATATTTTACCGGCAATCGGTATAGTTGATGCTATCAAAACTGCATTAGCCGAAAACACCGACTTTAAAAAATTGCTTGTAGAAATTTACGGCGATGAGAACGCTGCCGATGCTGCCTTAGATTATGTTATTGCGGCAATTAAAAAGTTAGATATAGGCCGGGAGTGTTTGAAAAAAGAAACACCGATAGAAATTATTAACTGCTTTCTTGCCCACTTAAAAAAACAACCTAAGACGGTACAGAAAGGTATTTACGCGCAGCTTGCCGCGCAAATTGCCAAAGCTACCAGCAATGAAAGTATTACCGACCATGAATTAAATACGTTGGTAAATATTGGTTACTCTATCAAACAGAGCGCATAATGAGTGCCGGTAAGGTAATAGGTTATACAGCTTTAACGGCTGGTGCAATATATGCGGTTGTAAAAATCAGCGGCTTATATAGTGCCGCCGCCGTTGCTACCAATGCAATGGTGCGCGTTGTAGGCATTAAAAGCCTTAAAGTAGGTTTAACCGGTATTATTCCCACGTTAAAATTTATCCTACAGCTAGAGTGTACAAACCCCACCGGTAGGCGTGCCGAGTTTGAAACCTTTGCGATACAAGTAAAAGATACCCCAAACCGCGTAGGCGGCAAATTGTGGGCGCAAATACAGTACGCAGGCCCGGTAATAATGGAAGGCCGCGAACAGGTAAAAATAATAGATATACCGGCAAGCGTAAACCTTGGCGGCGCTGCATTGAGTGTTTTAGTAGGCCCCGGCATCGAAACATTTTTAAACTTTTTGGGCAAGAAAAAAGCCGCAAAAGAGGCCACAAAAACACCTATTGAAGGTACTGCCGACCGCTTTATAAGCCTTGAAGAATATGAGGCCAACCAACAAATAAACGGGCTAGGTGCAAACCCTGACGAGGTTAATTTATTGGCCAATATTAAAAAGGCTATCCCTGCAAAATTCTATGTAATAGGCAATGTAAGGGTAAACAAACTGCCGTTAACTATTAACGAAGAAATTCAGGTTAAAAAGTAAGGCATGGATAATGTTTTGGCACAGGCTATAGTTACAGGCGTAACCGCAGTAGGTAGCGGTTTATTTGGGCATTGGGTTACCCTGCTTAAAACAAAAAAAGATTTTGCCGCAAAGCTGCAAGAACAGCAAAGCGAGTTTATAAATAAAGTGCTTGAACGTGTTGACAGTCTTGAAAAAGATGTTGAAGAGCTAAAGGCTGAAAATGTTGAATGTGCCAAGAAAAACAAGGCACTTGAGGAAGAAATTAAAAAATTAAAAAACGCATAAAATGCCACCAGTAATAGGACGTAACAGTTATAACACACTAGCCGCGCGCTTAGGTTTAAGTGGCGGCGATGTAGTAGCAGGCGCGCCGCGCGTTGTACAATTTACAACAGCCGGTGCAAGTGCTACCGTGCAAGATAACGGGCTGATAGGCGCAACACAGTTATTGGTAACATTAGGCGGTGTACAGCAATACTTAAACACAAACTACACATTTGTAAGCGGTACAGGTACTATAACATGGGTAGAGGGTGCGCCGGAAGATGGGTTAAATGGTACAATACAATACTAGCAAGTGAAAAACTTACCCCGCATAATATTAAGCTTTTTAGCAATAGCAATAATTGCAGGGTTAGGCGTAAGAACTAGTAAAGTAGAGTTAAAAAATATTGCACTTGAGTACAAAGTGCAAGAACTAAAAAAGGATAGTGTAGAAGCCGCTTGGAAGCACAGCGATACGGTAGAAGAAATGGGAAAGAAAATCCACGAACTACAAGTATTGTACGACTTCTCAGCCTCGGTAAGAATAACGCTTACCAATAAAGCAAACTACTGGAAAAAACGGGCTTTAAAATGCCATAAAAATAATTGAACATGAAAAAATTTATTTTAGTATCATTCCTTTTTCTTTTTACTGCCACCCTGTTTACACCCGATGTGCGAGGGCAAATACCGCAGGGGTTTACGCAAAAGGTAAATTTTAAAAATAGCGTGTACGCTACCAACAACAGCGGTACGTTATCAACTGCGTATTTCTTTTTAAACCGTGCTACCCAGCGTGTAGGCGTTGGCACAGTAAACCCGCTTGCTAAACTTCATGTTAACGGTACGTTTTACGATAGTACAAGGGTTGCAAATTTTGAGCGCATAATAAATTCCGGTGTAAGCAACCGTTTTAATATGCAACAATGTTTTTATACGCTGGACTTAACCGATACCACAGCTTACGGCCTGTTTAACGATGACAATTCAAAAACTTCAATATTATCATGCCAAAAATTAGGGCCAAGCGACCCAACCATCCCGGCGCATAGTTTTTATGCAAACCCAAACATGGCCCGGATGGGTAAGGAAACCGATAATACGTTTCGCTTTGGTGTTGTAGTAGGTAATAATTATACACTTGTTAGGGGCTACGCTGACCCTATTGCATTTACTGTAACTGATAGTTTATACAACGAAATTATAACCGCTAAAAATAACCATACTGTTGGTATAGGTAATACAAACCCCGGTTATCCTTTAGAGGTAACAGGCACGGTAGGCGCAACACATTTTATCAGTACGCAAAACGTAGGTGTAGTTTCAAATACTGCCGGGGCTGGTGCAGGTACAGGCCCTACAATTACCGTAACAGGCAACGACCATGCAGGCAGTATACAGGTAGCAACAGGTACAACGCCAACAGCCGGTGCGCAATTATTGCGCGTAACATTTGCGGCCAGTTTTCCCGGTGGCTTTGTATCCGTAATACTTAGTCCTAGCAACGCTGGTACAGCCGCTTTAAGTGGCGCAACTTCCGTTTACGCGCAAGGCACAGGAACATATTTTGATGTATTTGCCGGTACTGCCGCGCTTACTGCATCCACTACTTACGCTTGGAATTATATCGTACTGCGCTAAGTGTTTGCCCCTTATAACATACTAGCAGGCTTAGGCTACGGTGAGCATGATGCTCACTTACTCGGATTGGGTAAAACCGAACCGGGGCAAACGTATGTTGTAACCGATACCCGCACTAAACCGCGCAAAGCATTAGACGAGTTAGCCACCTTCAAAAATTTTGATATTGAAGAAAGTGAACCCGGACAGGCTGATAACGGTATTAAATTGGTACCGGTTAAGTCTTTACACGTTGCCACACATCTATTCCAAAATCGTGCAGATAATTATAGCCATGATAGCGTAGACCGTATTATTAACGCCGTTATTATTGGCGCTTTTGATTGGGCCGCGTTTGATGCTATTACTATTTGGAACAACCCGGAGGATAATAAATTTTATATTCTTTCAGGCCATAGCCGCACCGAGGCATTTAAAAAATTATCCATGCAAGACCGCACAGCACAGGGCAAAGGCTTTGATAAAATACCGGCTAAAGAATTTAACGGAACCTTTGACGAGGCCCGCGAATTTGCATTAAACAGCAATACGCTATCTACAAAAGAAAGCGACTTTGAACGCGCCAACTATTACCGCAATTTGCGCCTAACAGGTACACCCGAAAAGGATATACGCGAAAAGGTAAAAGAAAGCGAGGGCCGCGATGCAAACCGTATTTATGCTTTTTCTTTTCTAAGCCCTGATGGTAAAACTATTGCCGCGCTTAAAAGCCTTGAACGTGGCGAAACACAAAGCCGCGCCCAACTGCAAAGCGTTGCGGCTTGGATAGGCAAGGCCCGTGCAACTTGGCCCCAACTTACAACCGCGCACGAAAACGAGTTATACGATTGGTTAGTAGCTGCAAGCGGTTACGGTACCAAAGCCGGGCAGGTAAGCAATGAGCGCGATTTTTTACAACGTGTTCAAACCGCTGTTAACCGCAATACTGATTTTGGCACGTTCAATACAGATGCACCGCTTAACATTTTATCAAAGCAATATTTAAGCCCGATAGAGTTGGAACATAAACGCGCTATTGACGAAGCGGAACAAACTATAAACGAGGCTAAAAAGGCGCTGGATGCTAAACGTAAACAGCTTATTGCTTCCAAAGTTACCGGCGAAGATTTTGAACGCGTTATAAAGGCTTATAATGATGCTGTTACTATTGCTACCCGCAAAGTAATAGAATTAAAAAATAGGAGTGCTCAAGTTAGCGATGCCGCAAAAATGCAAGTTTCGTTATTTGGCTTAGGCCGGTTAACGTTTGGCGCTACTGAAATAGTAAACGGACAAAGTGCCGTGTTAGATTTTGCAGGGTATAAACCAACGTATAAAATACTTAGCGACTATTCGCACCTCATTGACCCCTCAGCCGGTACGCTGGAAAATGTGGGCTTTGGCGGTGTAGATAAAACTATAGCCACAATACGCAAAGTAATTTTGCAAGAGCAAAACCAAACGGTAAAGCTGGCAAAGCATCTATACGATGCCAACGCAAACCAATACATATTTAACGTATGGCATTGGATGAAATTGAACCTAAAGTACAACTTTGACCCGGTGGGCAAAGAATGGGTACGCACCCCGGCGCGCACCTTTGCCGACCGTTTTACAACCGGTGCCGATTGTGAGGACTTTACAATTTTTGCAAGCGCCCTTTTTCTAAATATGGGATTAAGCCCTAAAATGTTGGTTGTAGCCTTTAATGGAAAAGCGCAATTTGGGCATATATACCCCGTATGCAACGGCCTTGTTGCCGATGCTGTAATGAACGAATTTAATAAACACCCCGACCATATTACTAAAACTATGGAAATTGACGTACTACGCGGTATGCCCAAAGGCAAACGCGCTATTGCTGGCCTTGGCGAATTGGCCCCGGCTACTACCGTAACTGAGGAGTTGATGAACTGGCAAAGTTTTTACCTTAATAAAATAGGGGCCGGTACTGCTACTAAAAGAGATTTTTACGAATACTCAAAGGTGCGCATGGCTATTATGGCCAACGGCACACCCGACCAAGCCGCGTTAATGGCTATAATGCCATACGTTGAACGTATCAGCGCCGATGGGCATTTTATTTTTAAAAGCGAATTTATTAACCGCGTTTATTATAAACCGGAAACTATAGACGAGGCAACAGCTACCGAGCAAGATAAACAAGCCCTTTACGGCCTTGCCGGTATGATTGATGCAAACCCTTGCTTCAATGATATTGACTGCATTGAAGGTATTTATGATGGCATTGACGGCCTAGGCAAAAAGTTTAAAGATACCAAGTTTGGAAAGGCTTTAAACAAGGTAGGAAAGGTACTTAAAAAAGTAGCCCCGCCGCTTGTTGCAGCCCGTGCCGCTTGGTTGTTGATTGCTAAAACCAACATGAAAAAATACGGCTATAAAATGGCCGTGGGTTACATGACAGAGGCAGAGGCTACAGCGAAAGGCATTTCAAAAGAGAAATGGCAAAAGCTGGTAAACTTTAAAAACAAAGCTGAAAAAGGCTTTGAAAAAGCAGGCGGCAATAAAAAGAATTTACGCAAAGCCGTGCTAAAAAGCAAGGCAGCTAAAAGGCTTGGTTTACGTGGCCTTGACGTTTACGAAGATGTTAACGGTTTAGGTGAGCCGGTTACATTAACCGCTGTAGCTACTGCCACAATACCGGTAGTGTTGGCCATACTTGACAAAATGTCTAAAGGTGCCGGTACAGAGGGCGATATGGGCTTAGATGCCGGTGTAGAAGAAAACTATACTACCGCTACGCTGGACGAAACAGACGGCTTTACAACAGCCGATGAACGCGAGGCAGGCGCTAAAGCAAGCTATGTAATAAATAACGAACCCGGCCCCGCATTTAACCAAAACCCAACAGGCAAACCAACAACCGACCCCGATAAAAAAGACAATACATATTGGTATGTTGCCGGTGGGGCTGCATTGCTTTTAGGTGGGGTTTTATTAATGAAAAATTAACAAAAAAAAATATTTTAAAAATGGCAAGTAAATCAATCATACGTAAAAAACCAATGCAAGGCGTTGGTATGCGTGTATTAGACGGCACCTTACTAGCGGTTAGTGCAACCGGTGGCATGTATGCTATGAACAAATTTTTAAAGCCCGAAAGCAAGTTTAAGCCTTATTCAGGTTTAGTAGGCATGGCTTTGCACTTAGGCGCTGAGGTGTTTGTAGAACAGCCGCAAATTTTGGCCGTGGCCCGTGGCTTAGGCGCTGCCGGTGCATTGCACACTACGGGCAATTTATTGCTAAAAGGCTCAAAGGCCGATTTTGGCTTAGCAGGTTCGGAACAGCCCGCCGCCGCAAAAGAAACGGTACAAGAAACCGATGCTACTCCATCGTGGGCAAAGTTTGCCGCAATGGTAGAAAATGAAAATACTGACCGTGAGCCTATGAGCGGTGTGTATAATTATGAGAAAGAAAAGGAAACTATTCCTATGCAAGGAATTGGCGCTGCCGAACAAGCAGAGGTTAACATGTTGTTAGCCGCTTAAAAAAAAAGACAATTAACAAAAAATTATAAACTCACAAATCCACACAATGGACCAAGTAGAACAATTGTTAGGCATTGAACTAACACAAGACGAAGAAAACGAGTTAGGCGCTTTGCCTGCTACCGTTAAAGCAAAAATTGGTGAATTGCGCGCTAAAGCTGTAAAAACAGCAGTTGCCAGCCGTGCGCTTGACCCAAAACAAAAACTATTTTTGGCCCGTACCGGCGATGCTAACCCTGATATTCGTCAGGCAATAGCTAAAGGCGGTATGTCGTTAAAAAATAAAACGTACTATGCGCGTAAACGCTATGCTACGTTGGTTAACGGCGAATTACTAACCGCTAACGATGATGTAGTAGTAGGTGGCATTAACTTCCAAAAACGCCGTATTGATACCGGCACAACCTTTCAGGTTAACACGGTAAAAATAGGTTACGGTTTTGTTGCTGCCGGTACTACACCGGAACCAAACACCGTTGTTTTTTCAAATAGCGTAGATGCCTCTTTAACCGGTGGTACTAACTCTATGCCTAATTGGGTTGTAAACGGCAAATTGCAGATTAAGAAAAACGGTAACATTCACACCGAAATTGAATTATCTGATGCTATCCGCGACACTCTTTCTGTTGCTGTTGGTGTTAATGGTGCTTTTGACGGCGTAAAATTGCCTAACCCTATCATGTTTAAAGACACGGATAACATCGACCTGACCTTTATTCCTGCCGAGGGTATTGCCCCTGCTGCCGGTAACCATTACATCGAAGCCCGTTTAATTGGTGACGAAATTAGCCCACGTAGCTAGTTAGATTTTTCTTTTTAATGTAATTATCAAAAGCCCCGCAGCTACAGGCGGCGGGGCTTTTTTAAAAGCCAACAGGCCATGAAAAGTACAAGAACATTTGAGCAAGCCCAATTAATAACAATACCCAACGGTTCGCCTGCCGGTGTTGCGGTGGCTTCTATAATTCAATTAAACGTAGATTATACCCGCTGTAAGGGTGTAGCCTTATACGAGGTTAGTAACGCCAACAGCGATAAGCTAAACGCGCAATTAACTAACAAAGTGGGCGAGATTGTACAAACTGTTTTTGTAGACCACTACAAAGCATCTACAAACGTATCGCCTAACGACCGTTACAAAAACATTGATATTGACCCAAAAAGTCAAGTTACGGTTAACATTGTGCCTATTGCCAACACCACGGCACAAATACTATTACAAGTTATTTTCTTAATTGTTGACGAAGCATAACAATGCAAGACTTAATAAAATACATTGAACAGGAAGTAGAGCGCCGTAATGCTAAAGGGTACGAAATGACCCCGTGGAGCCTTACCCCCCGCGATGCTGCCGGTGCGCTTGCTGCAACAAATGTTAAAGAAACCTCATTAGCGGCTGGTACGCTAATAGTGGTAACAAAGGCATTTTATCAGCTAAGCCACCCCCTGCCACTTGTTTTACCGGCTTTAGAAAATAACCTAATACTAAACGGTTCGCCCGGTGTTGATATTGGCCGGTTAATACCGGTTAATATAACTGCCGATTTAGTAAACAGCTATATATCGTTAGAATGGAACGGTGTATCGCCTTTTATATTGGGTTCTATCAAACCTAATTTTGTCCACCTAGCCAATACTTTGCGCTTTGCAAAGCTTGAGGGGTGGGATATACAATTAAAAAAATAACCACAATGCTGCTACAATTAACCTTACCACAAGCTATTAAAAAAATTCGGGAGGAAGAATTTCCCTACTGGGATTTATATTGCTATACCGATGCCTACGGAGGGGCTAAAAAGCCTTTTTCGTTTTACTATGGCAATGATATTGAAGCATCGGTAAAAAAATTAACCTCCGATGTAAACAACACATTAAACGCCGATGCGTTACGCTGGAACATTATTATCCGCAAAGCCAAAACCTCAAGCGGTAGCGGTATAATAGAATTTGACTTTCTTTTAAAAGCCCCGGTTGAAGCTGGCATACAAGGCGTACAACAACCGCCGGTGCAACAACCTTACCCGGCAATGGGTGGTTTAGGTGCGTTAGATATGCACAACAATTACCTAAATGAGCGCAAAAGCGATTTAGGACAGTTGCAAGTAAGGTTAAACAGTAAAGAGGATAATTTGGCAGAACGCGAGCGCGAACTGAACACCAAAAACTTTACGTATGAGATTGCTAAAAACCAACTGGAAGTTGAGCGCCGCGCCTTTGATGAAAAGGTAAAGGATAGCAAAAAACAGTTAGAAACATTAGCGACTAAATATAATAGCAATACCGCCGCCGCGCAGGAAGCTATGAGCCAATTTTTTGTGAAGGTGGTTAAAACCTTTGGCGAAAATGGCGATTTGTCGGGCCTTGTAGGTATACCCGCCGAAAAGAAAGAAGAAGCCCCATTAACCGCCGATGAAATTATAGTAAACGGCCTTGCTGATAAGCTGTATACGCTTACCGGCGAACCTTTAAAGGAAATTTGCAGCTATGCGGAAACGCTGGCCGATGAAAGCTTAGCCAACCAATTTACAGCCGATGAACTAGGCCGCATAATAGGCCCCTCAGCGTTGGCGCTTAAAGAAGTTGTAAAAGAAAAAAACGCGGCGTAGTATGGCACTAAGAAAACCAACCGTACAGGCTACCAAACCAATAAGCCTTGAAATAAAAGCCCCCGAAAATCAATTAAGCGATTTAGAGGCCAATATTAGAAAGGTAGTAGCCAAAGCAAGCCCCGAAGATTGGGAGGCACTTGCTAAGCTGGTAGACAACCCGGCAAGGCTGGCAATGGCTAGAAATTTTATGTAAGTAATTATTAACTAAAAAATATTTTTATCATGGCAACAAAAGCCCCGAAAAAACCCAAAGCAATTAAATACCCAAAACAGCCTAAAGCAACGGCATCGCCTGCTATTTGGAAAAAGTATGAGGAACGCTGCAAAGACGTTGACAAACGTAATGAGGCGAAATTGAAGCCTTACAACGAAAAAATTAAGGCTATTGAAAAAGATAATAAAGATAAAAAGGCCATACAGGCCCGTGTATCAAAATTAAAAGGTACAAGGTAGGTAGTAGCACTTTGTTCATGGTTACTTAATGCGGTGGGGCGGCTTGTACAAACATGCGCAGCCCTGCCGTTTAAGTTTTACAATTAACATTTTTCTTTTATGAGTTTCTACACAAAACAAGTCCCCGGCTTAGCTAACTTTCCATTGTCGCGCAAAGGCAATGTAGATGTTAGTATACAGCAATCGCCTACTTTTAAATCGCAATACCTTGTAAAAGCAAAAAGCGGTTTATTGGGTACTACAACCGGCAAGATTGCCGTTAGTACAGACGATTTACGGTTTTTTCTTTGGGTAGAAGTTAAATATGGTGTTGATAGTACCGGGTGGGTATGGTATACCGAATATGCTATAAACCCGGTTAAAGAGTTGCAAAAAATTTGGATTAGCAAAGATGCAATACTTAAAAATTTTAGTGCCGAGGTGCGGCAAGCCGTTGCGCAGGCTTATGTTGATAGGATTGTAGAAACCGACAAAAAAATATTTTTGTTATGCCTGCAAAATATCAAAGTAATGCGCACAATGCAAACCAAAGGTATTTCTACAACAAACATAGAAAGCCAATTAGTTAAGGTTGTAAAACGCTATAACGACCGTCAGGCATACATGCGTAAAAACATGAATGCTACAGTAGGTAATTGGGATATGGTAAAAAATATTTTTGCCGATGCTGCAAGTTGGGTAGGTATTAGCGGCACTCAGCCACGCGTTAATTATTTAGCGCCCCAACCGGTAAACGGTTTAGGTATTCTTCCATTAATAATAATAGGCGCAATAGTATCGGCAATTCTTTTAGCCGGTGGGTATGCGTTAAATAATTGGCTGCAACCTAAGTACAGCGAGAGCGAGGCCGATTTAGATGTTTCAACCGATTTAGATAAGGCGTTAAAAACCCTTTCGCCCGAAACGCGGCAAGAGGTTGTAAACAACCTAGAAAAACAAATTGATACAGCCTACAATCAGGGTAAGAAAGACCAAAAGAAAGACGATGGTTTTGATATTACCAAATATGCAGGGCTTTTTATTGGAGGTATTTTATTTATGACTGTTGGCCTGCCAGCTTTACAGCGATTAGGGCAAGGCCAGCGCCGCGAACAATCTTATTAATATAATGCAAATTGACAGCAGAGCAATACGTACAACGGTTTATAGGCGAGGTTACCAACGCCGGGCGCAAGTATGGTGTTAACCCTATAGCCTTACTTTCTCAGGGCGTGGCTGAAATAGGCTATGCAACATCTTCACTTTTTGCAAAAACAAACAACCCCGGTAATATTACCGCCTTTGGCAATACCAACGAATATTGGAACGGCGAATTTGTAAAATCAGCATCCAGCGGGCTAAAGTTTCGTAAGTATAAAACAACACAGGCCGGATGGTATGATAAAGGACGTTTGTTATCGGAAAAATACCCGCAGGCTGCAAGGGTGAGTAATGATATACCGGCCTTTGCCCGTGCAATAGCATACAGCCCGTATATAAGCGAGGTAAACGGAGACAACCGTGCGCAATACCAAGCAAATATTATAGCCAACGCAAAAACAATTATTGCGGCTGTAGGTGGCACAATACCTAATTGGTCGGCCTCATCATCCACCGGCAATAAAACGGCCAAAGATGATAAGCCCAAAGACGAACTAAAAACGTGGGCAACGTGGCTAATAGTAGGCACAGTAGCAGCGGTAACAATATCCAGCTTAACGAGTAGGCCACCCCTACGCAGGGCAGCAACATAATATTTTCTTTCATAGGTGTTTTAAGGTTTCAAATTAGGCTCTCTTTATCGGGGGCCTTTTTTGTGGCCGTAAACCTGGCATTTTCTTTTTAATGCAAAACAGGCCGCGACCGGTTAAAAGCAACCAGCTTACTTTTTCTTTTTGTGGCCATACGGCCGCAACCTACCCCAAAACCTTGTTTAGGCCAAAAACACGACTTTTTTATAAACCCTTGGTATTGCTGCAAAGTAGTTTTTAAACCTTGCCCAAAACCTTATCCGTACAAAAATAAGGTTCTAAACAAGGTTAAAAAACAAAAGCTAAAAGCCTTGCTAATAAAGCAAAGTAAAAAAGCAACCTTGCCCGTAACCTATACTAAAAACTATGCCTATACCTACCATTATGCAGCTATGTTATTACTATATGCAGCGGTTAGAACGCGCTCAATGGTAACTTTTGCATAAACTTTTTCTGTCATCTTTACAGAACTATGCCCCAGCATCCGGCTTACTTCCTCCATCTTAAAGCCAAAGGTGTTGAGCATACGCATACCAAACGTTTTTCTTCCAACGTGCGAGGTTAACAAAGTATCAATACTGCAAGCGGCTTGCAATATCTTTAACCATTCGTTATATGTTTGGTTTGGCAGCTTTGGCGCTTTGCCATTATAGCGCGCCGTTATTTCTTTCACATCGGCAAATAATAAGGGCGTAGCTAATGCTTTTTGTTTGCGCAGCTTTGCCCGGTAGTATTTTAAAATCTCTATCCCTTCAATTGTATGTATCAATTCATCACTATACAGTTGGCTATCTACATAGGCCATCCCGGTAAAGCATTGCAGTAAAAACAAATCCTTTACTTTTTGCATGGTAATATTGCCGGGGGTGTAGTTTATTATCCGCTGCAATTCAATTTCTGTAACGTGCGGCACTTCGTCATAAGTTTCGGCAAAGCCTTTAGCTACCGTATAGGTTAATAGGTTAAGCCGGTCAATATAACCAAGCCCGTAAGCATACCGCTCTATGCCCTGCCATAAATACAGGCACTTGTTGGCGTATTGGTGGCTATTACTGCCTAATGTATTTTGCAGCCAATAGCGGTATTTGTCCAGTATATCGGGGCGTAATTCACTTATAAGTAAATTGCTTTTTTTAATACTGCGTAAAAATTTAATCATGTTGCCTGCCTTATGGCTAATACCCTTATAGGTTGATACAGTTATAACCGGGGCAATAGTTTTAGTACCGGCCTTTGTAGTTATTGTTTTGGCTTTGGTTTCGGCCTCTTTCATGGCCTTATATTGCTCTATAACCTGTATAAAAGTAACGGCCTCGGTTTGGGCTGTTGTAAATTGCTTTATGGCATCGGCAGTTATTGGGCTGTTTTTTCTTTTTAATGTTTGGTAGGCATCAAAGGCCCGCGCCTGTAATTGTACTATTGCATTATTATAATTATCTGCCAGCGGGTGAAAAATCACCCTTTGCGTTTTATTATCCCATTGGCCGGGTTCAATAAAAATTTCAAGGCTAATATTTGCGCGGTTGTTATTGTGGGTAATACGGCACCAAACAGGGGCAAGCCCTTTAGCGTTGCTTTTTGCAGCAACCCGGTAAAAATTCAGTTTCATAGATAGCTAATTGGTTGGGGGGTGCAAGTTGGTACCCTGTTTTAAATTTGCGTTGGTATCCTGTTTAGCAACCTTGCCCGTGTAAGAAAAAGTATTAAAAACAACAAAGCCCCTAATTGTCAGGGGCTTGTTGGGGCTTAATTAGCCTTTGCGGTGAGGGCGGGATTCGAACCCGCGGTACAGATTGACTCCGTACGTCAGTTTAGCAAACTGGTGGTTTCAGCCTCTCACCCACCTCACCGTAAGAGTGCATCGTTTTGCTAAACGAGCGGCAAAAGTAATAAAATACTGTGGCTTTCCAAATTTTATTGTTTAGGCTTTATCCAATATTGTTGGTCGGCGTTTGGGTTTTTAAGTTTTGTACTGGTACTTTCTATGCTCAAAACCAAGAATACCCGCGTTTCTGCCGAATCTGCCAGTTGCAAATAGGTACTGTTAGTATTTATAAAACTCCAGGTACCATTTAGCACTTTAGGGGCTCCAAACAGGGTATAACGTTCAATATATTGCCCCCCGGCCTGTATGTCAATTTCATAATTGCCATGAAAAATATTAAAAAACTGGGTAGAGTCTACCCCTCCTACCCCATAATATTTGTCTATTTGCCAATAGCGCACAATCTGTCCTTGGTCAATATCATCTTCCTCTTTTTTGCAGGCCATAAATAATAGAGGCAACAGTAGCAATAATAAAAAATGTGCTTTTTTCATGATGAATAGTATTAGAATACAATTATCGCAAAAAAACACGAAACTATTTTGCACCCTGTGTGTGTCGCACCTATATGAATAACAAGCCTTACAGCAAAATCATCACTCTATTTCATTTATTTCAAGAATAAAAGGTAGCAGTAAAAGTGGTAAAATTCGGCTTTGTTTTAATCTCCTATACACTGCAATGAAAAGACATGTATTTTTATTCCTTTTATGTTGTTTAACGCTTAGTGTTGCTACGGCGCAAACATTAACCGTTACCCCAACTGTAAACAATGTTACCTGCAATAACGCCAACAATGGTTCGGCCACTATTGCTGTATCGGGTTGTGCGGGGACACCAACTTATGTATGGACACCAAACGTTAGCACTACCAACAGTGCATCAAACTTAGCCCCCGGCAGCTATACGGTAGATGTAACAACCCCGGCTACCAGTGGTAGCGATACGCTGTTTTACGATAATTTTAACACCACTACCAACTGGGTATTAAACAATACCATTGGCACCCAAGGGGGCACAGCCAATGCATGGATTATTAATAGTGCATCAACATCTTCGGGCACTTGTGCCGGTACAGCAGGTGGCAATACTATGCACGTAACCTGTGGCGGCGGTTTTATTTGTAATATACTAGCCCCTAATGGCGAGGCTGTATATAATGCCGGCGGTGCTGCCAATGTTACCGATAAGTTTTGCCCTTTGGTAAACAGCATTAGCACTATTGGCCGCACCAATGTGCAGGTTAAGTTTTTATACCGTTGCAACGGCGAAGGTAGCAACGACTATGGTAGCCTACGCTACAGTATTGATGGAGGCACCAACTGGACCGATTTACCTACCATATATTCAGCCACTAGCGCTTGGACATGCGAAACTGTAACCTTACCGGTTGCCTGCGAGAATATTGCTACCTTAAAAATTGCTTTCCGTTGGAGAAACAATGGCAACAATGCCGGCGCCGATCCTCCAATGAACCTTGACAATGTATTAATTCGTGCCGACGGTGGCTCGGGCGGCAGCGGCTGCACAGGCACTACTACTTTTACTATTACCCAACCTACAACTGCGCTTAGCGTAAACAACAGCAGCCAAACCAACGTAGCCTGCTTTAACGGCACTACCGGTGCTGTAACACTGGCGGGTGCTGGCGGTACAGGCGCTTACCAATATAAAATTGGCAACGGTGCTTACCAAAGCAGCCCAACATTTAGCGGCCTTACGGCCGGTACATACACCTTTACTGTGCAAGATGCCAATCTTTGTACATCTACCGTAAATGCAACCATTACCCAACCTACCACCGCTTTATCTGTAAGTATAACCAACCAAACCGCTGCAACATGCGGCGGAAGCAATGGTACAGTAACCGTTGCCGGTGCAGGTGGTACTGTAGGTGGCGGCTACCAATATAAAATAGGCAACGGCTCTTACCAGTCGGGCACTATATTTGGCGGCCTTAGCGGCGGTACGTATACTGTAACGGTGCAAGATGCTAACCTTTGTACATCAACAGTACAAGTTACCATTACCCAACCTTCAAACCTTAGCGTAAGCGCATCGGGCCAAACCAATGTATTGTGTTTTAATGGCACTACAGGTTCTGCAACTGTTGCAGGGGCAGGCGGTACACCGGGTTACCTATACAAAATAGGCAATGGCAGCTACCAAAACAGCGGCACGTTTAGCGGTTTAGCAGCGGGTGTATATACTATTACTGTGCAAGATGCCGGTACGTGTACATCAACAACAACGGTAACCATCACTCAACCATCAACCGCAGTTAGCGTAAGCAATAGCAACCAAACCAACGTATTATGTAACAGTGCCAGCACAGGCTCGGTTACTGTTGCAGGTGGGGGCGGCACAGGGGCTTACCAATACAAAATAGGTAGCGGCGCTTACCAAAGCAGCCCTACGTTTAGTGGCCTTGCTGCCGGTACGTATACCATTACTGTGCAAGATGCTAACCTATGTACATCAACCTTAAGTGTTACTATTACCCAACCTACTACAGCACTTAGCGTAAGCAATAGCACCCAAACTAATATATTATGCAATAACGGGTCTACCGGCAGTGTAACAGTTGCAGGCGCAGGCGGCACTGGTGCTTACCAATATAAAATTGGCAACGGCGCTTACCAAAGTAGCCCTACATTTAGCGGCTTATCGGTTGGTACATATACCATTACCGTGCAAGATGCCAACTTGTGTACATCAACCATAAACGTTGTTATCTCTCAACCTAACACAGCAGTATCGGGTAGCATAACAGCCCAAACCAACGTAGCGTGTGGCGGCAATACAGGCGCTGTAACGGTAGCTGGTGCAGGTGGTACAGGCGCTTTTCAATACAAAATAGGCAACGGCAGCTACCAAAACAGTGGCACATTTACAGGCCTTGCGGCCGGTACATATACCGTTACCGTGCAAGATGCTAACTTATGTACATCTACCGTTAGTGTTACCATTACCCAGCCTGTTAATGCCCTTAGTGTAAGCAACAGCAACCAAACCAACGTATTGTGCTTTAATAGTGCAACAGGCAGCGTAACAGTAGCCGGAGCCGGAGGTGCAGGTTCTTACCAATATAAAATTGGCAACGGCCCATTGCAAAACAGCGGCACATTTACCGGCCTAGGCGCAGGTACGTATGTTATAACCGTACAAGACATTAACAGCTGTACATCTACCGTAAGCGTTACTATTACCCAACCGGCTGTGGCCTTAACGGGTAGTATTGTAACACAAACCAGTGCAAGCTGTAGTGGCGGCTTGGGCGATGTAAGCGTTACAGGTATTGGTGGCACAGGTGCTTACCAATATAAATTAGATAATGGCACTTACCAAAACAGCGGTGCCTTTACCGGCCTTAACGCAGCAAGCTATGTTATAACAGTACAAGATGCTAACGGCTGTACTACAACTATACCGGTTACCATTGGTTCAATATCAAACGTATTGGCAACAGTAGGCACAATTACCCCTGCAACTTGCAACGGCTTTACTGATGGTGGCGTTGTAATAAACGGTAGCGGCGGTAGTGGTGCCTTAAATTATAGTATTAACAATGGCACTACGTTTGGCTCTAGCAACTCATTTACCGGTTTAGGCGGTGGCAATTACAGCGTTATTGTAAAAGATAACAGCGGCTGTGCCGATACGGTATCGTTTAACGTTACTGAACCCGCACCATTTGTACCTACTACCAACGTAACGGGCAGCGTAAGCATTTGCGATGGCGACAGTATTTTACTAAGCGTAACAAGCCCCAACAGCACAGCCTGCTCATGGTCTACCACTGAAACAGGTAGCATCATTTACGTTGGCCAAGCAGGTACGGTAACTGTAAACTGTACTGATAATAATGGTTGCCAAGGCACATCGGCTGATATTATTATAGGAACAACGCCTTTGCCTGTAGCCGCTTTTGGCTACTCGCAGGTTGATAACTACAATATTCAGTTTGATAACCAATCGGTAAACGGTACTACTTACCAGTGGGAGTTTCCCGGTAGCGTGCTAGACACTACAACAGATGCGATATTCAATTTTCCACAAGAAGGTACGTATACCGTAACACTTACAGCAACTAACGATTGCGGTAATGATACTTCAACTGTAACGGTTACGGTAGTTAAACTTACTTCGGTTAATGAAAACAGCATCCTTTCATCGTTCAACTTGTTCCCCAACCCAACAAACGGAACAACAACTTTGCAAATGAATGCAATAAAACCGGTAAAAGGCACGTTAAGTATTATAACCCCTATGGGCCAGTTGGTGCATACCGAAAATGTAAGCTTTAATACGGCTTACACCAAAACTATCGACTTAACTAAGCTAGCAGCAGGTATTTATATTATTAGCCTTAATACTGATAATGTTAACGTAAGCCGCAAGCTGATTATAGAAAAATAATAAATAGAGGTGTTTATTGGTTAGATTAGTATGGCGCCCCGACGAATAGTTGGGGCGTTTTTTTTGACCATTAGTACAGCTGCCTGCGGCGCTTGTCTGCCGACGGCATTACTTTTGCGTGACCAACAATGTCTGCCTGCGGTGCTTCCCTGCCGGGGGCGTTCATTTCTTTTGCTTGCACAAAAGAAACGAACCAAAGAAAATGCACCACGAAACCCAACCTTCATTTCGCCTTGCACTACCTGCGCCACCCGCACAACCACGCGAAATTTCAGGTTCGCACGTTTCGTGGACGTCCTCGCATAGATTAAATCGAAATAAATTAATGCGTAAGCAACAAACCGGCCTTTATTTCGAAACGGGCACCTGCAAGGAAAGTGAACGTGTCCTGCAACAGCGGGACAAATCGCGCGCTGTTCGAAGTCGCGAAGCGACTAGTTTGCGCGGTTTAGTGAACGACCCGTAGCAGGTCGGAGAGAAATAACAGCCGTGAGCTTTCTTTATCCGTTGTTTAATTGGTTTTTAATGGGACGAATGAACTCCGTTTGCATACTTTCTTTTGCGGTAAAAGAAAGTATGTCTCCGAAGGGAGCGCCGCAGGCATTGATAAATTAAACCAATATAATAATGAACCTATATGGAAGGGCCGTGTGCTTTTTCTTTACGACAAATATTTCCCCACTATAGGTAACCTACGGCCCGGGCCGAAGGCTTTGGGCGATACGCGCAAAATGGGTGGTGTTTGGTGGCGCTTATGCTCGTTGGTGTTTACCAACTTAAGTATGCGGGCAACCAAAGCCTCGTCAAAGCCCATAGCAATAAGCTCGCGCGGGCCTTGGCGCTTTTCTATGTATTGATACAATACTTTATCCAAGATGTCGTATTCGGGCAGCGAGTCGCTATCCTTTTGGCCGGGCCTTAATTCTGCCGAAGGTGCCTTAGTTATAATATTACGTGGAATTACCTCGCCGTCTTTATTCATGTATTCGGCTAGTTGGTAAACCTGTGTTTTGTATAAATCACCCAATACGGCAATGCCACCGGCCATATCGCCATACAGCGTTCCGTAGCCAACCGCTGCTTCGCTTTTGTTAGATGTGTTAAGCAGGATGTAACCAAACTTGTTCGACAAAGCCATAAGCGTAACCATGCGAATACGTGCCTGCATATTCTCTTCGGCAAGGCCAAAAGGCAGGCCTTTAAACTGTGGTTTTAATATTTCTTCAAAAGCGGCAAAAGGTTTTTCAATGGCAATATTTTCAACTCCGCAACCTAAGTTATTGCAAAGGGTAACCGAATCGGAAACAGAATGGTCGCTGGAAAATTGCGATGGCAACATTACCGGAAAAACATTTTCTTTACCCAAGGCGCGGGCAGCTAAAACCAATACCACGGCAGAATCTATTCCGCCTGAAAGGCCCAGTATGGCTTTGGTAAAGCCAAGCTTTTGAAAATAATCTTTAATGCCCAAAACAAGGGCATCGTGGATTAAGGCAATGGGTTCAGGTAATTCTTCCTTATGCTTCGACGCGCTCAGCATGACGGAAGATTCAGTAGTATCAAACACCTGAAAATCTTCTTCGAAAAAAGCCATGCGGCTACTTATATTTCCATCGGCATTTACCACTAGCGACCCACCATCGAAAATTAAATCGGTTTGGGCGCCTACATGGTTTACGTAGAATAAGGGCAGCTTATATTTCTGCACATTTTTTACCAGTACATCTTCGCGGGCTTGGGCATGGGCATAATCAAACGGCGATGCGGCAATGTTAATCATCAGCGTAGGGTTTTCCTTGGCCAATTCTTCCATAGGGCTGCGCACGTATAGTTTATCGCTTTCGTCAATATCCCATAAATCTTCGCAAACCGTTAGCGCTATTTTCTCGCCTTTAAAATCAATGCAGTTAAAAACAGTGTTGGGTTCAAAATAGCGGTATTCATCAAAAATATCGTAGTTGGGCAACAGGGCTTTGTTGGCAAGGGCTTGTATTTTTCCTTCGGATAAAAAGTAGGCTGAATTAAATAAATTTTTGCCTTCAATTTTAGGGTTTACACTGGGCGAGCCTACAATAATACCAATGGTATCAGCCGCTTTAGCCAGCTCCTCAACCGAAGCTTTGCAACGGGCAGTAAAGTCTGAGAACTCTAAAAAATCGCGGGGCGGGTAACCGCATACGGCTAGTTCGGCAAAAACAATAAGGTCGGCATTGGCAGCTTTGGCACTGCTAACGGCCGTAAGCATTTTGACCAGGTTAGCATCAAAGTTGCCTATATGGTAGTTGAGTTGGGCTAAAGCTATACGCATAACAGAATAAAAAAATCCCGGCAACAATGTTTACCGGGATTGCAAAGTTATATTTTTTTACCACCCCCGTCACACCTTCGGTGCGACACCCCTCCTAAATTAGGAGGGGAAAGGGGGGGATACTAAAATAACACGCCAAAATTTACGGCGAAGAAATTGATGTTGCCGCTGGTGCTGTTGTTTACATTTTGGTTGTCGTTGCTTTTGGCAGCGCCAATAATACCGTTATTATATACCAACGATACAAATAGTGAGGTGCTACCGGCAACGTTATACTCCGTTCCTAAACCTATGTTAAGGCCCAGGCGTAAGTCGCGGGTGTAGTCTTTACCGTTTACATTTTCTTCGCCCAGGGTAGAGCCAAAGCCGGTTGCTTCCCAGTCGAAGCGTGATTTGTAGCGATATTCGGCAGTAAGGCCAAACAAGCCAAAAATATTAAAGCCGCTAAAATCGTTGGTTTTCATTTTAAGGGCAAAAGGCAACTGCACATACTGGTTCATGTACTTGGCGGTAATATTATACAAAGGCGATTCGAACTTAACCCTGCCGCCCGCATTTAATATTTGTATGCCGGTAGATAGGCCGTAGTTTTTTGTAAAATAGAAATCGGTAATAAGGCCGGCGCTAAAGCCTACCCTTGCTCCATCCTGTTTCCAACCATTTTCAGTAGGTTTAATCCAGCCAAAGTTGGGGCCTACATTTAATCCCAGCCTAAACTTTTTAAAGTCTTGTGCGTTCAACGCAACCGTTGCTAACAATAAGACAGCTACTAATGCTTTTTTCATACT
>JANOCJ010000376.1:0-10739 GCA_031412115.1 Flavobacteriales bacterium | reverse complement strand
GTTTAGCGCAATGGCACGGGCAATGGCTACGCGCTTTTTCATACCACCGCTTATTTGTGCAGGGTACAAATCATCTGCCGAAGGCAAATTAACCCGTTGTAAACAAAACTTAGCGCGCTCAATTTTTTCCTTTTTAGTCATGGTCGAAAACATGTCTAACGGAAACATCACATTCTGTATAACAGTCTGCGAGTCGAACAAGGCGCCGCCCTGAAACACCATTCCAATTTCTTTACGCAACAGCTTACGCTCCTTTTCGGGCATGGCATGAAAATCGCGCCCGTCGTACAATACCTGCCCTTGGGTAGGCGTAAAAAGGCCCACCATAGTTTTTAGCAATACCGTTTTGCCACTGCCGCTTCGGCCTATTACCAGATTAGTCTTGCCTTTTTCAAACGTGCAGCTAATGTCGGTAAGTACCCGGCGCTCGTCAAAATCTTTATTCAGTCCAACAACCTCTATCATATCAGTAGCAGTTGGGTTAGTACGTAGTTCAATAGTAAAATTACAATGTTGCTGTATACCACAGCGCGGGTGCTCGATGCGCCCACTTCTAGCGCGCCACCCTCGGTAATGTAGCCGTGGTAGGCCGATACCGATGCTATTACAAACGCAAAAAACAAGGTTTTTATTAGCGAATACGTTATGTGGAAGGGGATAAATGCCTGCTGGATGCCTTCAATATAATCCGATGGGTTCATTAACCCCGACGATGCCGCCGCTGCCCAGCCACCAAACACGCCCAAAAACATGCTAATAACAATTACAAATGGGTTGATGATAACCGAGGCGATAATCTTTGGCAATACTAAATACCCCGCGGGGTTTATGCCCATTATCTCCAGCGCATCAATCTGCTCGGTTACCTTCATGGTACCAATTTCCGATGCTATGTTAGAACCCACTTTACCCGCCAAAATAAGTGCTATAATGGTGGGCGAAAATTCCAATAAAATACTCTCACGCGTGGCGTAGCCTACGGTGCTCATAGGTATAAACCCGCCCGATAGGCTGGCCGCGGTTTGTATACAAATTACCGCGCCCATAAAAACCGACATGATAGCCACAATAGGCAGCGACCCAAGGCCGATTTTTTCAATCTCTATCAGCGTTTGCTGCAAATAAATACGGCCGCGTTCGGGCTTGCCAAACACTTTTGCCAAAAACATAAAATAGCTTCCGCAGTGGTATAAAATCTTCATACTATAGGTTGCTAATATAGCACTTTTTGTGCAGGGTAGAGGGGAGAGCCAAGAGGGGAGAGTAAAAATTAGTTAACATAGATTAACTAACAGCCAATACAGTATAGTTGTTTGCCGCTACCCACGATTAAAATCGTGGGCTATGTGCGTATGCAACTCTCCCTTACAAAAGCCTGTCCTGAACTTGATTCAGGAGGAGTACCCGAGAGAAACGAGGGGAGGGATTGTTGAGCGTTGCCCTTCCCCGCCTTTGGCGGGTCGTGCCGGGCTTTTCAGGGCTTTGGTGCTTTGCACCCACGCTGCGCGTGGCCCTTACAATCCCTAACGCAAGCCTCCCCCTTGTCAACTCCGTTGACATTCCCTCCGCCCGGATGAATGGCTTCATCCATTCGGACGGGCCTCCGAGAGGGGGATAGCTTGCGCGTGAAAATTATTCCGAGTAAAATATCCCCCTCATTGAGGGGGTGCCCCTGACTACTGTCAGGGGTGGGGGAGGTATTATTGCGTAACCACCAACCTTCCACTCTCCATTCTACCACCCGCAAATACTACCCGGCAAAAGTATAAGCCCGGCGCTTGCCCGCTGAGGTTAACCTCTGCACGGTTTACACCTTTGCCATAACTTTGGCTAAATACTAACCGCCCTTGCGCATCATACACCGCTACCACACAGGCCTCGGTAGCGGGTTTGTCAATATAAGCTATGCCGGTAGTAGGGTTGGGGTAGAGGTTTGTTTGGGTAAAGGGGTTTTCTGTTAGCCCGGTATTTAAGCTATCGCCGCATTCGTATAGTTGGACCTTGTCTATAAAATAATAAGCGGCAGGGCCTTGCCCTGTCGTGTTAATTGTAGGAGTTTGGCTTACCGGCAAAAAACCGCCAATTATTAAGTATTTTTCTCCCCCATCTGCTTTAAAATATCCTGTGTATTTTGCCCACAAATTATTGTTACTAAAATATGTTTCAGCAACATTTGTAATTTGAGGCTCTAAATATGATAGGTCAAGGCTCCCGCTATCATTAATAAGCGCATTACTAAAATAAACAGATATGTCATTTATTGCCCAAAAACCAAAACTGGCTCTTTTTATGTACATTTCATAACAATAGTATATGTTTGATTTTAGTGGGGCAACTAATGTTCCCTGTAAATATTCTTTACATTTATTATCAGATGTGTCATAGGGTGTAAGTCCATAAAAACCAACATAGGCATCACCCGATTGAGCAGCACCACCACCTGATGGATTATCGGGTACATTTACAGAACTATTTGATGCACATTGATGATAATATTCTGACATAGTTCCCTCATCTGGAGGAATGGTGAAAGTGGAAAAATTAGGACATGACCAACCTATCGACCTATCTATTTGGCCATAGCTATCCGGGCATTGTGTGTATTCCTCAAAACTCCCATTCTGCACTAAGTTTTGTGCCTTTCCTAAAAAAGCAAAAACCATACATACTATAACCGCAATTTTCTTCACCCGTAGTGTTAATTTTTTTGTAAATATAAGTTAGCGGTGGCAAAATAGCCCTGTTAAATTTTAGTTTGCGTAGCATAGCCCGCAGGTTTCTATTAACAATGGCGCAGGTTTTTATTCAGTTAATATTTATCCTACCAAAACACATTGTTTTTGGGCAAAAAAATGCGGTTTTATGTTGTTTTTATTCGTTTTTAATCAAAAATAGCCTGTTTTTGTACCAAAAAAAGCACCTTTTTTAGTTTTGGCGGGCTAATGTTGCCCGCTATTTATGCGGCTTTGGTGTAAATACAGCCTAAAGTTGCAGCGGTTGTGCACCCAAAGTATACCGCATAAAAAAGCCCCCGCGTTTGCAGAGGCTTTTCAATAGTATTTTTAACTGTTAGTTGTGTTGCACCCTAAATGGGTTTGAAAAACGTTGGTCGGCCGTAAAGGTGCGGTCTGTCAAGGTTTTCAAAAACGCCACTAACGATTGTTTTTCGGTAGCTGTTAAGCCTAAGCGGGCCGGGCCAAACTGGCTGGCATCGTCGGTGTTAGGGTCAAAAATACCATCGCCCTCACCAAAAAATGGGCCACCGCCGCCTGTACCTCCCGGTACATCGCGCATGCGCCAATCAAGGTTAGCGTGGTTTTGTACGCCGCTATTATAAAATTCAACCACTTCCTCCAGCGTTTTAAAACGTCCGTCGTGCATGTAAGGGCCCGTCAATTCTATGTTACGTAAGCCGGGCGTTCTAAAAGCACCGTCCATGCCTGCACCGCTGTTGGGCAATGCGCCAACGCCTTTATCGGCGTAGGTTACATCAAGGCCGTTGTTTACGTTTTCCCATCCTTCAAGGTTAAGGCTGCCGCTGTGGCAGTTAGCGCAGCGCGCTTTGCCTAAAAACAGTGCCAATCCTTCGTTTTCAGCTTGGGTAAAACCGGCTACAGTATTGGTTCCCCAAAGGTTAAAGCCTTGTTGTGGGGCAATTGGGTTACCAATTATGCCGCCGCCATTTTGCAATTGCTCAAAGCGTGTATTGCCCGAGCGGATGATTGCAATAAAATCGCGCATGGCAATAGTAATGCGGGGTATGGTAATCTCACCATCGCCAAAAGCCTGTGTAAACAGGTCGGCGTAGTAGCTTTCATTAGCCAGCTTTGCAGGCAGGTTGTGTACCTTCTCAAAGCCCATCTCTATGTGGTTTTGAATAGGCATGGTAACCAGTTGGCCCAGCGAGTCGGCGCGGCTATCCCAAAACAGTGGCTGGCCGTTGGCCGCTATGTTTTGTATGCCTTTAGAGTTACGTAACGATTTTTCGCCCTTAAAACCCATGCTAAATGCCGAATTATCAGCAAAAGCAAACTGTTGTTTATGGCAACTGCCGCACGATACGGTGTTGTTAAACGATAGCTTAGTATCGTAAAACAGCACGCGGCCAAGGCTTATACGGGCGTTGGTAGTAGGGGGTATGCCCCAGCCCATGTTAAAAAGGTCGGTGTAGTCGGCATTAAGTGTCGACCGGTCGAGGGTGCGGTTTTGCACTACATCTTCCAACTCTTTGGTACAGGCCCAAAAAGTTACAACTATAGCGCTGATTGTTAAGGCGTAAGCTACTTTTTTCATGGTTTTGGTTTAAAAAGTAATAATCAAAAATAATGATTGCGGTAGAATAAAGCTAACATTTTTCTCTTTTGTTACCGTTTTACTATTATTGGCTGGAAAGGATGTGTCTTCCTGAGTATCGGTAGTCGTTATGGTTTGTGCGTACACCGCGGCTTCGGTAAGCAAACTTATGCGGCGTGTAAGCCTAAATTGAATGCCCACAACAGGCCCTCCGCCATAGGCGCTAACCTTTGTTTGGGTTATAAACTTATCGGGCGGAAAAGATGGTGTTTCCGTGCGCTGGCGACCAATAGAGTATACGCCGTCAACACCGGCATAGCAGTTCCAGCGGCGGCCCAGGTTAAACTGCCATTCAAAGCCCAAGCGGGTGTTAAACTGGTTGTTTATTTGGGTTTGTATACCGCCAAAATCATCATCGTCAACCTCTTTGTTTGAGTAGCGAAAGCCTGTGCCAAAGCGGATAGTAGCCCCACCGCGAAAAATTGTTTTAAACGATAAAAGGTAGGTATTGGCATTGGCGCCCAAGGCCGTATTGTTGGCAGGCACTATAAAGGTTTTAACAAATTCAGATACGTTAATGCCCACCTCGTAGTGGGTTTTGCTGCGCCAGGCAGAGTCGAGCTCCCAGCCTTTTTTCTTGTGTTCGCCGGGGTTTTGGGCCTGTGCAACACCTACCAGCAATGCTATTATAAAAGTGAAAAGTAGTTTGTTTCTCATGGTTTGTAGTGTCGGTTTTGCTGCAATATAGTACGCTAAAACCGTGTTTTTATTTTGGCTGCCATAAAGATATTAACCATGCCCCTTTTTACAAGCAACAAAAATGGCGTTTTATCGGAATTTGAAGAGGCTAACAGGCTGTCTGTATGCACTATTCTATCGGAAAATTGGTGGTACAGCCTTGGCGTAGCCCGTTATTTTTGTGGGCTGTATTAGTGTTAATGGTGATTTTTTGTTGTTACCCGTAACTATTTATTTACGTTTCTGTTGTTTCTTTCGGTTTTAATTGCCGGTGTTTTTTACGTTAGGGTTTATTTAATGGTTTAAATTATTGTTTTTTAATTGGTTAGATGAGAAAAATACTGTTGGTTGAAGATGAGGCAAGCGCTGTAGACTTTATTAAAAAAGGGCTTACGGAAGAGCATTATGAAGTGTCGGTAGCGTTTAATGGCGAAACAGCCATACAAATGGCGGCTTCCTCATTGTTTGATTTGTATATATTGGATATAATGCTGCCCGACAAAAACGGCATAGAGGTGTGCAAGGCCATACGCCTTACCGATAGTACTACGCCCATACTGTTTTTAACGGCTTTGGGCACATCAGAAAATATTGCCCTGGGGCTTGATATTGGCGGCGACGACTACCTGGTAAAACCCTTTAAGTTTATTGAACTTAAAGCCCGCATTAACGCCCTAATGCGCCGCGGCATGCCTAAGGAAGATGCCGTAGCCAAACCGCCTGCCAACCTGTATACACTGGCCGGGCTGGTGGTAAACGATGAGGCTAAAACAGTAACCCGAAACGGGGCCGAAATAAACCTTACCGCTACGGAATACCGCCTGTTGCTGGCGTTGATAAAAAACAAAGGCAGGGTACTATCGCGGGTTGATTTGTTGGAAAGCGCCTGGGATATTACCTTTAACTTGGGTACCAACGTTGTTGATGTGTACATAAATTACCTGCGCAAAAAAATTGAAACCGATAACGATACCAAGCTAATACATACCGTAGTAGGCATGGGCTATGTGCTAAAAGAAAAATGAAAACCCAAAATAAATTAGCGGCAATATTAGGCGTAGTATGTGTAGCAATAGTATTGCTGTTTGGCTTTGCTATTTATTATTTTTTTAATAATTATTCGTATGTGGATTTTTATAAAAGGCTTGAAACCAGAGTAAGTATAGCAGCAAAACATAATTTAGAAACCGATACCATTAATGCCGTAAACTTATTATCATTAAAAAAGCAACACCTTGAAGAGTTGGAAAATGAAAGGGAGTATATTATTAAGTTTACACCTGCATTTTCCGCTGCCGACGAGGCTAATAAATACAACCTGCCTAAATCGTTTTTACAAACATTGGCCACCCAGGGCAAGGCACAAGCCAAAAACGGAAATGCCTTTTATGTAGGTAAATTGTATACCGAAGATAGTGGGCAATACCTTGTTATTGTGTCGGCCGAGAATTATTACGTATCGCATCACCTTATATTTTTACGCAACCTTATTGCCTTTGGTATACTGCTGGTGGTAATTATTGTAGTATCATTTTCGGTGTATTTTGCTAAGCATATATTCGACCCTATTAATGAAATTAATAACAGGGTAAAAAAGATATCGACGGAAAATATACACCTGCGGCTTGATAACGAAAACTATAAAAGCAGCTACGAAATTGCCGAACTGGCCAATACCTTTAATGACCTGCTAAGCCGCATTGAAACGGCGTTTGAAACCCAGAAAAACTTTATCAGCAACGCATCGCATGAGCTGCGCACCCCGCTAACCTCAATTATGGGTGAGGCTGACGTATCGCTACTAAAACCACGCCAGCCCGAGGAGTACCAACAATCACTACAAAATATATTGGTTCAGGCCGAGCGGTTAGAGCAAATATCGCGGTCGCTATTAATGCTGGCCCAAACAGGCTACAAAGGCACTGCCATTGTTTTTGAAAAAGTAAGGATAGATGAAATACTGTGGGAAACCCGCAGCCTTGTTGATAAGATAAACCCCATCAACAAAATAATAATTGACCTTAGCCTGCTACCCGAAGACCCTAAAAAACTTAAAATAAAAGGCAACAAGCAACTGCTTACTTTGGCATTTACCAATATTTTAACCAATGCCTGCAAATACTCAAACAACAAGCCGGTAACAATATTTATAGCATCAAGTGATATGCACGTTTTTGTTACCATAAAAGATGAAGGCATAGGCATACCCGAAAGCGATATACCTTATATATACGAACCCTTTTTTAGGGCATCAAACACCAATCTGTTTGAAGGCTATGGCATTGGCCTGCCGCTGGCCCGCAATGTTATAAACCTGCACAAGGGTTCGCTTACCGTTACATCTGAAGTAAACAATGGCACAACGGTGCAAATTAAGCTGCCGTTGATGCAGTTTTAACACAATTCTAATCACATTCTAATCTAGTTCTTAAGCTATGCTAATGCCCTTAATGGTGTTTTGTGCCATTAATTACGCATATGGCTGAAAGAATTTTAGTGCCTATTGATTTTAGAGTAGCATCGCTAAATACACTAAAGCTTGCCCTTGAAAAGTACGAGGGGCAAAAGGTAGTGGCGGTGCTTTTGTTTGCCGAATACCTTGATATATCTATTTCCGACCTGCTGTTTTATTCGCCCACCAAAAAGGTAACGCAGTATTATACTACTGAATTTAAAGAGGCGCTTGAGATTTTAAAAAACAGGTTTGCTGATAGGTTAGTGGCTAATATTTCAGTTGAGCTATTGCACGGCAACAACACCAATGCCATGCAAAATTTTATTGAGGGTAACCAAATAAACAAGGTGTTTGTACCCCAAACTTACCGCTTAAAAACTACCCGAAATTCATTTAACCCCCTACCGCTTTTAAAAAAGGTAAAGGTTGATGTTGTACCACTTGCGTGGGATTTGCCCGACAGGCTATCGGAGCGCGAGCAGCTATTGGACCTATTTAACTAACCCTATATATCATGCACAAAAAGCAATTTCCAACAACGGTAGCCGGGCGGCTCAAACTCTTTTTTACCGTTTTCGATTCGCGGTGGGAAGATTTGACCAAACAAGGCTGGGCCAAAATTGTGTATAGCGATTTTAGCGCCGGCCTTATAGTAGCTATGACCGCCATACCTATGGCTATGGGCTTTGCAATGGCTATGGGCATGCGGCCCGAACATGGCATTATTGCCGGGGCATTGGCCTGCGTGATAGGGCGCACCTTTGGCGGCTCTAAATACCAGGTGTATGGCCCTACGGCGGCCTTTATACCCGTTATTGCCGGCCTTATAACCAAATATGGCCCGGCCAGCGGCGGCCAGTTCGAAACCGCACACGGCTTTTTAATACTGGTATCTATTATAGCCGGTATTATACTTATTATAATGGGCATATTTGGCTTTGGGCGCTATGCCAAGCTGGTGCCAAACTCTATTATTGTAGGCTTTACCGTAGGTATAGCCATTGCCATAGCGCTAACAAACCTCGAAGATATTTTGGGCATAGAATCATTTGCCGACTTTTTGGGGCAGGATGATGGAATAAAAGGCGGGCTGTGGCATAACCTAACTTCGGCGTATAATAACCTGGATAAGATTAACTTATGGTCTATATTTTTAGGGGTGCTAACCTTTGCGCTAACCAAAGGCCTGCTGCGTATATCTGTTTTTATACCGGGGCCTGTTATAGCTATGGCAGTGGCAACCATATTATCGGCAACACTTTTAAAGGGCGAGGGTATTATTTTGGTTAAAGATTTATATGGCTCTATACCCAACAATTTTTTTGTGTTTACCCCGCCTTCGTTGCCGGGCTTTACAACCGGTGTGTTTCTTGATATAGCGTATTTTGTAGCCGCTATAGTTTTTGTATCGGCAGTTGAGAGTATACTATGCTCATCAATGGCTGATAAGTTGGCCAACAACAATGGCACACCCTTTAACCCCGATAAGGAGTTTTTTGGCCAGGGATTGGTGCAAATTATAACCCCGCTGGTGCAGGGTTTTCCGTGTACGGGTGCTTTGGCGCGCACCGCCACCAGCATTAAAGCCGGGGCAAAAACCCCACTGGCGGGTTACTTTAAGGCCATACTTAAACTAACAATGGCATTTTACCTAGCCCAGTATTTAGAGCTTATACCCATGGCCTGCATTGGCGGTATTTTGGTATGGGTAGCCAGCAACATGATTAAACCGTCGGAAATAAAGGAGATAAAACACCATGGCAAATTTGAATTTGGTATAATGCTGTATACCGCTATAATGGTGCCCGTTACCGATTTTTTAACCGGCGTACTATCGGCCCTTATAATCTATTTTGTGGTAAAATGGCTTTTTAAAAACAAACTTAAATCGCCCAATGATAATGAAGCTATAGTAAGCCATAATTAGGCAACGGCATACAATTGTTCTTTAGTATCTTGCAGCCTTCCTTATGTTGCAAAGCCTTAAAGACATAGTAGCTTTTTTAGCCGCCCGCAAAAAGTGGTGGTTAGTGCCGGTAGTAGTTACGCTCCTACTATCGGCACTTTTAATAGTCGCTGCGGGCAACAGCGCTTTGTCGCCCTTTATCTATTCCCTCTTCTAATGTATGTATTGGGTATATCGGGGTACTACCACAATGCCGCTGCTGCGTTAGTTAAAAATGGGGTAGTGGTTTGCGCCGCCGAAGAGGAGCGTTTTACTCGCATTAAATTCGATTCATCTTTTCCTATCAATGCTATTGCATTTTGCCTTGATAAACAAAATATTAAGCTGAATGATATTGAGGCCGTAGTGTACTACGAAAAGCCCCTGCTAAAGTTTGAACGCATTGTAGATAATTTTTACAAAACAGGCCCTGCCGGTTACCGCGCGTTTATAAAATACATGCCCTTGTGGAGCCGCCAAAAACTGTTTATGCGGCATGAGCTTACCAAGCAACTAAAGCAGTTTGGAGAGAAAGGCATGCCCTTGCCTACCTTGCTGTTTAGCAACCATCACCTATCGCACGCGGCAAGTAGTTACTACTGCTCGGGGTTTGATGATGCTGCTATACTAACTGCCGATGGGGCAGGCGAATGGGCAACCGCCGCTATTGCCTACGGCAAGGGCAACGCCATTACTACGCTGGCCGAGATGCATTACCCTGATTCGGTAGGCTTGTTTTATTCGGCATTTACCCAGTTTTTGGGTTTTGAAGTAAACAGTGGCGAGTATAAGTTAATGGGCTTGGCACCCTATGCTCATACTAAAAGTGTTGAGGTAGATAAACTTGTTGAACTAATTAAAAAAGAGGTTATTACCATTTTTGATGATGGTAGTATTAAGCTTAATTTACAGTACTTCGATTTTCCTAAAGGGTTCTCCACCATCAACCTAAATAAAGCCGAGAAGCTGCTAGGAATAAAACCCCGCAAGGCTAATGAAAGTATTACTATAGAACATGCTATTTTAGCGCTTGCTATACAGTGCATTACTGAAGATATTATGCTGAAAATGGCAGCCACAGCCAAGCAGCTAACGGGTAGCAAAAACCTTTGTTTGGCCGGTGGTGTAGCACTAAACTGTGTTGCCAATAGTAAAATACTGCAACAGGGTTTGTTTGATGAGGTGTTTATTCAACCCGCAGCAGGCGATGCCGGAGGGGCGTTGGGTGCTGCTTTAATAGTGGCGTGTGGCGAGTGGCGAAGCGGCGAAGAAACTCCCCCGTCACTTCGTGACACCCCCTCAGGAGGG
>JANOCJ010000375.1:0-6061 GCA_031412115.1 Flavobacteriales bacterium | reverse complement strand
TGCTGAACGGCACTGCCGACCCGCTGGTACCCTATAGCGGCACACCAACCTTTACACTGTCGTTAGCTAGTGCTACCATAAACCATTGGAAAGACAATAACGGCGCTACCGATAGCACTGTTACTACCCTGCCTGATATTGCTAACGATACTATTACCGTTGACAAAATTGTATACAATGGCAACGCTACTTTGCAAGTTTATAGAGAAAACGGTGCCGAGCACCAATGGTTGTACTGGCCCGCTAATGATATTGATGCAACGGTGGATATATGGCTTTTCTTTAGGGATAAAGTACACCCTAACGTATCGCAGGTAGGTATTAACGAAACGGCTGCTTCGGCTAAATTATCTGTTTTCCAATCGGGTACTGAGTTGGTTGTTAAAGCCGACAAAAACCTGCAAATGGTAGAGGTTTACGATATGCAAGGCAAATTGCTTAGCAAAGCTACCGCTCCAAAAAACACTACTGAAATGCGCTTAAACTTGGGCCAACAAGCTAACCAAATTGTATTGGTAAAAACGTTGGTAAATAATGTTTGGGTTACTAAGCGCGTGGCATTGATGAATAATTAAAGAGCGAAAGAATTACAGAATGATTTCCATTCGCTAATTCGCTTATTGACAAATTCGCTAATTAAGTTAATCATCCAACTGAAAGTCCTTACTAAGTAAGCGTTCCAACTCTTGTACCGATATATGGTACTGGTAATTTGCTGTTTGAAAGTAGGATATATTTCCTGTTTGCTCTGATACTACAATAGCTACAGCATCGGCATGCTCTGTAATGCCTATTGCAGCCCTGTGGCGCAAGCCTAGGTTATCGGGCAGGTTAAGCTTCTCGCTAACAGGCATAATGCATTTAACGGCATTAATACGGTTTTTGCTTATAATGATAGCCCCATCATGCATGGGGTTGTTTTTGTAGAAGATGTTCTCTATTAATATAGATGAAACCTCTGCATCAATAATATTGCCGGTATTGATGTAAAATTTCAAATCGGTCTCACGCGCTATAACTATAAGTGCGCCTGTTTTGGTTTTTGACATGCGAGAACAGGCCGATATAATAGCCTGGTTATTTAGCTTGGGCAAAGTACGTCGGCTAAAAAAGGGCCCAAAGAAGGTAAAATTCTCGAAGAAATTTTTGGTTCCAATAAGTAGTAAAAAGCGCCGTATCTCTTGCTGAAATACAACTATTACCGCAATTACGCCCACACCTATAAACTGCCCTAAAATGGTGCTAAGCAGTTGCAGGTTTAAAGCGCGCACTATAAGCCACAGCACATAAAAGGCCACAATGCCAAAAAATACGTTTACCGCTGCCGAATCTTTTATAAGCGCATAAAACTCGTAGATTAAAAAAGCTACCAGTACTATATCAATTACATCTATCCACCGTAAGGTTAAAAAATCCATGCTGCTATTTGGCTTTACGCAAAAATACCTAAAATAGGTTGTAAAAAATAATCCCCGCCGGTTTGTACCAACGGGGATTATTAACCAAGAGGAAATCCTCTTTAAAAATTATCTAACAATAAGCTTTTCGGTAATAACCTCAGTGCCTGTTTGCAGGTTTACAAAGTATACGCCCGGGGCTAAGCCACCAATGTTTAATTGTACATTGTGGTTGCCGGCAGCCATAGTACCACCATTTACACTGCTAACTTTTTGGCCTAGCATGTTGATGATGGTAGCATTGATTGAAGTTGCTTTTTTAAGGGTAAAGTTTAGCTGGGTAACGTTTGTAGCAGGGTTAGGGTACAAGTTAACACCATCAAAGTTGCTGGCTTGTTCTTTAACGCTGGTAATGTTATTTACCGGGTAAGCTAAGTACTTAATAAGGTTTTCGGCAGGGCCGTGCTCATATTCAGGGGCAGTAGCTTGTTCCCAGTTAATGTAAACACCCGGGGTGGCATCTTCCTGATAAATAAAACGGATGCTGTCGTCAACATCACGTGCTAATGAAGCATACATGTATTCTGTTAACGGGTCAAAGTTGGTTAAGTCTTGTGGGTTAGTCCAGGTTGTACCACCGTCAATGCTACGCATAGCAAATACGTGGCGGTAGCTAACTTGCACGGTACCGTCATCATAAAGATAGTTTCCGCTACCAAAAGCGTCAGTTTCAACCGCACCGCCAAATATTAGGTATACGTTGTTGCTGGCATCAACACCCGCTGATGGGTATGAAGCTAAGGCTGTGCTGTAGTTAGCAAAGCTAGCACCAATGTTTAATGCGTCATCACCGTCAAGGTCAGGAGTACCGGCAATAATTGCAGGGTTGCCACCGGCAACTTCGTTCCAGTACATAATACCGTTTTGGCCCGGAAAGTAGCTGTAAGTAGCAGGGCTTTCCAAAGCATCGTTTAACATACGGCCAAAACCAGAAAAAACGTGCGCATTATCGTTATTATCTAATACAATAGCTACAGAACCGTCAGAGTTGTCAATAGTATCAGCAATACCGTCAGGTATAGCGTTGGTATCGCTAAGCATCGTTTCCATATCATAGTTAACAATAGGGAAAGGCAGGATAGTTGTTTTGGTCCAGGTGTCGCCGTTGTCGGTCGATTTCATCATAAACCAATCGTGGCTTAAATCGCCACAGGTAAAAGCTACAGTATTGCCACGTACGTCAATAGCGTAACCGTCGCCACCAAAACGTTTGTATTGGGTTGCATCAATGCCGGGTAGTAAAACTTTAGTTTGGTCCCATGTTTGGCCACCGTTGGTTGAACGGCAGTAAACCAAAGCGCCATCAATACCCTGAACAGGAAGGCCCGCTGGGTCGCCTGAAGTAGGAGTAGTAAGGGCAATAATATGAACAGTTTTACCATCAGGGCCGCCAACAACCATACGAGGCCAGAAAAGGCTGTCTAGTACAGATACCGGGTTGCTGGCAAAAACTGTTTCCCCAACGTTATTGTTGGTGGTTAACTGTAACGTACCGTTAAGGTTGTGAGCTAAAATAACATCGCCTTTACCGGCAATACGGTCAAGTGAGCCAAAACCGGTACGGATATTTTCAGTACGGGTAATATTGCTAATTGAATTTGCGTAGCCCGGGTTATTTACCCATTCAGAATTGTAATCGGCTTTGTATTGGTAAGCCATGCCACGCTCCGGAAAGCTAGGGTCAACAGTACCAAATGTCCAAATAGCGCTAATTTTGCCACTACCGGCACCTTGGTATTTAATACGGTTTTGGATAGACGAGTTGGTTTGCAAATCGTAAACGGTATAACCAATAGTAGCACCATAGCCAACACCGGCAGTTGCACTATTAGTAAAAGGGTTGCCGGCGCGCAAAGGCACTAGCGATTCTGCTTGAACAGCTTGGTTAGCCGATTTTGTAACGGCTTTGGTAGCCACAGAGGCTTTAGCTTGGGGCACAGCGGCATTTTTTACCACTTTGCCTGTAGCCGGTTGTTGGGCTTGGCTATTAATGAAAGCAAATACCCCAATAGCGAGTAATAATGTTCTTTTCATTGTATTGTTTAATCAGTTAGATAATTTTATTTAAAAGCAACCCACAAATATAGGCTAAAATTGATACACCGTTAACATACAGGTAAAAGAAATTGGATGACCAAAAATACCAATAGCAACATAACTGACAGGCCTACAAGCCCTTTAATATTTACATACTGTGAAGGATGTATTTTTTCGAGATTGAAAAGGGCAACACTTAAAAAAAGCTTTTCAATAAATGCTGCCAGTACTACTGACGCTGCAATACCGGCTATGCCCCATACATAACCCAGCGCTACTATCAATACAAGGCAGCTAACCACCTCTGTAACCGATGCCAGCATAATTACCCGCCGGTAGCCCAAGCCCATTAATATAGTTTGCGGAAAGGCAAAACGGCTAATAACCATCAGCAAAAAAATATTAAAAACAATGGCACTTTCGGCAAAATCGGGATTAAAAAGGGCCGGGTAAAGGTATTTGCCTATCGGCATTAGTATAATAGAGATGGGGAACAGCCATTTCATGTATACAAACGACTGCTTTTTAATGTATTGCAGTGCCTGCGGCAAATTCTCCCTTCCTTCAGATACCTTGGGAATAACTGCGTTGCTAAAGGCATTGGCCAGTAGCAGTGTTAAAGGCAATTCTTTAGCCCCATAGCGGTATACGGCAAAATCAGCATCGCCCATATAGCCCGATACGTAAAAGCCGGTAATGTATTCTATAGACCCACTTAGCAACGCAGCCACCATCAAGGGCGATGCATCGGCCAGCAATTCCTTTACTATCGCTTTATTAGGCAGGCTAAATTTATCTTTAAATAGCAAATACAATACAAATAGCACCCGCAGTAGGTTTAGCAGCACCAAGCCATAAACAGCCTCGGCTAT
This sequence comes from Flavobacteriales bacterium, assembly GCA_031412115.1. GTDB lineage: Bacteria > Bacteroidota > Bacteroidia > CAMBQF01 > CAMBQF01 > CAMBQF01. The sequence goes on along the minus strand of JANOCJ010000375.1, from coordinate 1,695 downwards.
GCCATAGCCAAAGGCAAATGATAGTGCCACAATTAACAAATGAGCAGTATAATGTACCGCGCTAAACGTACTTAAATAACCGGACTTGCCGCGTACTAAAAAAATATATTCGGCCATAAGGCCTGCCCCGGCAAAAAATATAACTAGGCTAAAAACCTGCGCGGGCCATTTGTAGGCTTCGGCTGTAAGTTCAGGGTATAATTGAAATATAAATACTAAATAAACTACAAAAGCCACCAACCTAAAGCCCGTTAGGCACCAAAAAGTGTTTTGTAGTAGTGCATTTTTATCGTTTGCCTGCGGGTAGCGCACCAATAAATTTTGCAGCAGCCCATTTAACCAAAAAAAGCTAAAGGCCGATGAAAGGAATAAAAACGTTTCGTAAACACCAATAACGGCGGTTGGCACACCTAAACGGGCCAATACAAGCCCCGTTAAAAAAAGCATAACAAACCTATATAGCTGCGAAAACTGCATGGCACCAACCGGGTTGGTAAATAAATGGGTTATTTGCAGTAATTTATTTTTCAAACCAATACAGTTTATATTTGCGCCCTCTTATGGCAGGCATAACGTATTTAAAACACGACGAAATTAATAAAACCCTTTGGGACGAGTGCATAGCAAAGGCAGCAAAGCCTATGATTTATGCCACATCGTGGTACCTTGATATTGTAGCCCCCGGCTGGGACGCCCTTGTACAAGGCAATTACTACGCTGTAATGCCTTTGCCTAAACGCCAAAAATTTGGTGTTAATTATCTTTTTCAGCCAAATTTTGTGCAGCAATTGGGCATTTTTTGCCCTAGCGAGGTAAATATGGAGGATTTTATTGATGAAATACCGGCCAAGTTTAAGTACATCGACATTAATTTTAACGAGGCTAACGATATTCCCCAATATTACTACCCCGACGATAATGCTAACATATTGCTAAGCATAAACAACACCTACGATGTGTTGCAAAAGCTGTTTGCCGAAAACGTACAGCGCAATTTAAAAAAGTCGCGCAGTGCGGGTTTTGAATGTGTGCCACTAACAGGCCCCGATGTTATTATTGACCTATTTAAAGAAAACCGTGGCAAAAAAATTGGCTATACCGATGCTGACTATACCATGCTGAAAGCATTATACAATGCCGCCAGCCAAAGGGGCTTATGCGAGGCTTTGGGTATAAAAGATGAGGAAGGCGAAATTTGCGGTGGTGGCATCTATTTCAAATCGTACAACCGCTACATATTTATCTTCTCAGGCAATAATAGCAAGGCGCGAGACAGGGGCGCTATGCACCTGTTAATGGCCAGTTTTATAGAAAAGCATGCCGGCGAAGATGTGTATTTAGATTTTGAAGGCTCTAACAACCAGTCGTTGGCACGTTTTTACAAAAGCTTTGGCGGATTTAAAACTTCGTACAAAAAATTAATAATAAACCGCCTACCACTTCTTTTACGCTGGTTAAAGTAATAGGGTTTGCTATATTTGCCTGTCGGTAATATTCAATCCCATGCTACACATCATCAACAAGCACAACTCAGTTTTTAATACTTTTTTGGCCGAAATGCGCGATTCGGAAATTCAGCGCGACAGTATGCGCTTTCGTCGCAACCTGGAGCGTACCGGCGAGATTATGGCCTACGAATTGAGTAAAAAGCTACAGTACCAAACCAACGAGGTTACCACCCCACTGGGCATTGCT
>JANOCJ010000374.1:0-16413 GCA_031412115.1 Flavobacteriales bacterium | reverse complement strand
CAGGCCGAACGGACATATAAGGCCAACCTGCAATTGATTAAAAGTAAAAACGTATCGCAAAACGAGTTTAATAAATCGGAGGAAGACTACTTGTATTTGGTAGGAAAACGCAAATTATTAGTGAATAATTTAAAGACCGATTCTATATTTAGAGCCAGCCAAGAAAAACAGGTTGATTTCTCGTTAGACCTTATCAACACAAACCTTACGTATTTGCAAAGTAGCCTTGGTAACTTATCAATAAAAGCACCTATTAGCGGGCAGCTTTCAGCACTAAAAGCAGAACTCGGCGAGACCAAAGCCAAAGGTGAGAACATTGCCCAGATTGATGATATATCGGACTACAAAATACGCGCCCATATTGGTGAATATTACACTTCAAAAATGTTTGTGGGGTTGAAAGGGCAGTTTATGATAGACGGTAAAGAATACACGTTGGTTGTAGCCAAAATTTTTCCGGAAGTAAAAAGTGGTGAATTTGAGGCTGACATGTTATTTGAAGGGCCTAAACCACCCGGCATAAAACGCGGGCAAAGCCTGCAAATAAAGCTAGAGCTAGGCCAATCAGCGCAGGCAATACTATTACCGCGCGGTAGTTTTTACCAAGATACGGGCGGCGCTTGGGTATATGTAGTAACTAATGGAATTGCCACTAAACGCAATGTACGGCTGGGGCGGCAAAACCCTTTGCAATATGAGGTTATAGAAGGGTTAAAGCCAGGTGATAAAGTAATAACATCAAGATACAGCGGCTTTAATAATGCCGATGAAATAATATTAAACGATAAAAATTAGCACCATGATAAAAACTGTTGATTTAAAAAAGGTGTACCGCACCGAAGACATTGAAACCACTGCGCTTAACAATGTAAATATAGAGATACGAGAAGGTGAGTTTGTTGCCATCATGGGCCCATCGGGTTGCGGCAAATCAACCCTGCTAAACATATTGGGGCTACTTGACAATCCATCAACAGGGCAATATATTTTCAACACTACCGATGTATCAAAATACAGCGAACGTAAGTTGTCGTCGCTTCGTAAATCAAACCTAGGCTTTGTATTTCAAAATTTTAATTTGATAGAGGAATTAACTGTTTTTGAAAACGTTGAGTTGCCGCTTATATACTCAGGGCACTCGAGCAGCGAACGCAAAAAAATGGTAGAAGAAGTATTGGAGCGAATGAATATAATGCACCGCCAAAAACATTATCCGGTGCAGCTTTCGGGCGGGCAACAACAACGTGTAGCCGTTGCCCGTGCTGTTGCGCACAACCCTAAATTAATACTTGCCGATGAGCCTACGGGCAACTTAGATTCCGTACATGGCGAAGAAGTAATGAAACTACTAACTGCACTAAACACAGGCGGAACAACCATTGTAATGGTAACCCACTCGCTGCGCGATGCAGGCTATGCACACCGTACCATTAAGTTATTAGATGGACAAGTTGTAACAGATTCGAAAATTGAAAACCAATTATTGTAAGCATGTTTAAAAACTACATAACCGTTGCCCTGCGCAACATTGCCCGCAACAAGCTATTTGCGTTTTTAAACATATTTGGCCTTGCTATAGGTATTGTTTCGTGCCTGTTAATTTATATCTATATACAGGATGAATTGAGCTTTGATGCACACCATGCCAAGGCTGATAAAATATACCGCATGCAAGCCTTTTTTAAGTTTAATGATTTAGAAGACAAATTTGGAATTACCCCCTTTCCATCAGGCCCTACGCTGCAAAGCGAATACCCTGAAATAAAGCAAATGGCGCGGCTATTTGTTGTTGGCGGGCAAAATTTTAACAACAACGGCAAGGTATACAATGTAGAGAATGTGTATTTAACGGATAGCACCTTCTTCAATATTTTTGATTTTCAATTTATTCTCGGCTCGCCGGAGAAAGCGCTGGCAGAGCCTATGAGCATAGTTATTACCGATGCCGAAGCACGTAAAATTTTTGGCACTATGGACCCATTGGGCAAAATGCTGCAATGGAATGGAAAAACACTAAAAGTAACCGGCGTTATTGATAGCAAAAAACACAATACCCATATTGAGATGGGCGGCTTTATATCTATGGGCAGCATGAATGCTGATTTCCGTTCGCAAATATCCTCTAACTGGGGCAACAACAACTCATTTACCTACTTTGTAATTGATGATGAAAAAGCTGCGGCAAACTTTCAACCAAAACTTGATGCCTTTGTAAAAAAATATATGGTGCCTTACTGGAGTGGCTTTGGCTTTAACGGCAAAATAACCATGCACTTAGAGAAGCTTAAAGACATACACTTTAACAATTACCTTATTTACGACACGGCTAAAAAAGGCAATCGCAGCTATGTTACTATCTTTAGCATAGTGGCCTTGCTTATACTTTTTATTGCCTGTATTAACTATGTAAACATGTCAACCGCCGCTGCCACCCGTCGGGCCAAAGAGGTTGGCGTACGCAAGGTTGCCGGCGCCAGCCGTGGGCAATTAATATTTCAATTTTTAAGTGAGTCTATTATCATCACCCTTTTAGCCATAATTATTTCGCTGGCCTTATTGGAAATAAGTTTGCCCTTGTTTAACGATATAACCGGCAAAGAAATAAGCCTAAAATATTTATTACAAGGCAGCTTTATTGCTGTTTTACTAGGCATAATATTACTGGTAGGCATAGTGGCAGGCAGCTACCCGGCATTCTTTTTATCGGGTTTTAAACCGGTAGTAGTATTAAAAAGCCTGGGCGAAGTAAAGGGCGGAGGAGCAGGCATTCGCAAAATATTAATAACAGGGCAGTTTGCCATTGCCGTTTTTATGATAGCCGGAACTATTGCCGTATATAGCCAGTTGCAATATATGTTTAACAAAGATATGGGCTTTAACAGCCAGGATATGCTGGCTATTAATATTCCGCAAAATTTTCAAGATACACTGATAATACAGAAAATAAGAACACTGAAGGATGAATTGAAAAATGAGCCTTTTGTTAAAGATGCAACTTTTGGCCATCAAATTCCGGGCAAGCCCTTCTCTCGCATTGTATACAAAGTAAAAACAGCTAAAGGCAAAGAAGAAAAACCCATTTCGACTATGCAGGGCGACTATGATTATCCTAAAATGATGGGGATGGAATTAGTGCAAGGCCGTTATTTTAACAATACACCTGCCGACCGTGATTATGGTGCTATGATAAACGAATCGGCCGCTAAAATGATGGGCTGGAAAGAACCGCTGAAAGAGAAGCTATACATTCAGGGCGATAGTGCCGACTTAGCACTTAACATAGTTGGCGTGGTAAAAGATTTTCACTATGCATCGCTTCACAACCCAATAGAACCGCTGGTTATATTTATGAACGATGGGCAATATGTAGCCGGGTATATGCTAGTAAACCTGCAAGGGGGCAATACGGCTGAGAATATTGATAAAATAAAAAGCAAATGGGCGCAGGTATTACCCAACAAAGAGTTTGAATACTTTTTTATAGACGACGCTATGCAGCAACTATATACCGCAGAGAACAAGATGTTAAAAGTGTTTATATACTTTGCAGCCCTAACCATTATCCTATCGTGCATGGGTATATATGGCCTCTCATACTTTATTACCCGCCGCCGCACCCGCGAAATTGGTATACGCAAGGTATTGGGCGCGCCTGTTAGTGGCATTCTTTTTTTATTGAATAAAGACTTTTTATGGTCAATGCTTATAGCATCAGTATTGGCTATACCTCTATCATACTGGGCTATAAACACTTGGTTGATGGACTTTTCGTACCATACCACATTATCTGTTTGGATATTTGTAGCGGCCATATTGGCCACAACAGTTGTAGCCGTTACTACTATTACCTTGCAGGCATTGCGCACAGCAATAGGCAACCCTGTAAACTCTATTAGGTATGAATAGAAAAGCTTAGGCCCAATATAAAGCCAAGCCGCCCGGGCGCAGTATGGTTACTCAAAAACCAACCATCGCTAATTGGGCCGTGATGGATAAGCAGTTAGGTAAATACCCGGGCGCGCTTTGGCTTTTAACATTGTACCTTATTTGGGGTAAAGAATGGCGCAATTAATTACTTTTCAATTCCGATAAAAATCCCCAACTTTGTAGCATCTAGCTGCAATATGTTTAAATTTTCCATAAAGTTCCTTTTGTTGTTTGCCGTTTCGGTATTCATTATTTCGTCGTGCAAAACAAAGCCTAAACAGCTTGAAGAAGTTAAAACTGTTATTAGGAAAGGCAACTTTACTAACAGCATCAACACATCCGACTGGACAATAAACTCAGCCACCGTTAAAGACAGTATTCTGTTTTTAGATATTACCTACATCCCCCCTTGCAGCAACCACTCGTTTGACTTAATTGCCGATGGCAAGATGAGCAAGGGCATTCCGCCGCAAATAAGCATTGAACTGGTGCACAACATCGAAAAGAAATCGTATTGCAAAAACAGTAAAAAGAAGCGCGAAGTGCTGCGTTTCAACATAAATCCTTTAAGGATAAACGGACAAAGCAAAATTATTCTTGTTTTAAACGATGGCAAGCAAGTAGAGTTCAATTATTTCCCATTTGTAAGTATAGACTAATGAATTTCAAAAATCTCTCTATAGCGTTACTCTTAGCGCTAATTTGTTTTAGTGCTAACGCCCAGGTTAGCGAGGGCGGCACACCACTTAGCTTTATTCGCATACACGAATTGGGGCAAGATGTGCCAACTGTAGAAATGCACAAGGTTGATGTAGGCGCATTGATGAAAGAAGATTCATTAGGCGTTGACAAAGCACAACCTTACCGTTTTGGTTATAACCATTATGTATTTATAACCCCCGAAAACAGTGGCGAATGGACCACACTAAAACACGGCGAACGTATTTGGCGTATGGGCATTAAATGCCCCGATGCTTTATCTATCAATATTACTTTTGCCAAGTTTATCATCCCCCAAGGGGCAAAACTTTTTATTTACAGCAAAGACCGCGGCTATATTTTGGGTGCTTTTACATCAAAAAACATGCAACCCGACGGCCAGTTTGGAGTTGATATTGTGCCCGGCGAAGAAATTGTTATTGAATATAACGAACCCGCCAAAGCTGCCTTTAAAGGCCAACTAAACATATTCCGCATTACGCATGCTTACCGCGACTTGTTTAAAGTGGCTAAAGATGTGGGGAGGGGCTCGGGCAACTGCCATAATAATGTTATTTGCCCCGTTGGAGACCCTTGGAGAGATGAAATAAGCTCGGTAGCCCTTATTGTTGTTAACGGCAATGGTGCATGCACCGGGGCGTTGATAAATAATGCCAACCAAGACGCTACCCCCTATTTTTTATCGGCATACCATTGTGGCACTAACGTGTCTACCTGGGTATTTCGTTTCAACTACCAAAGCACATCATGCCCTAACGATGTTGGCGCACCCACCAACCAAACTATATCGGGGGCAACCCTGCGGGCCGGTGCCTCGGGGTCTGATTTTACTTTGCTCCAGCTAAATTCTACCCCGCCCTCATCTTACAACGTATGTTATGCAGGTTGGTCGCGTTCAAATGTACCGCCCACAAGCGGAGCTTGTGTTCACCATCCCAGCGGCGACGTAAAGAAAATATCCTTCAGCACTGAAGTTTTTGACTCTACCCAGTGGACAGGCAATGGAACTGAAAACCATTGGTTTGTACAATGGAGCGATGGTGTTACCGAAGGGGGTTCGTCAGGCTCGCCCCTATTTGACCAAAACCACCGTATAGTTGGGCAGTTGCATGGCGGGGCATCTTACTGCGGGGCGCCAACCGGCAGCTTAAATGATGAGTATGGCAAAACATTTTACTCGTGGGATAAAATGGGCAACAACGCCAACCAGCGCCTAAAAAACTGGTTAGACCCAAACAATACAGGACTTGAGTTTATTGATACCTATTGCCCAAACCAAGTGGGCTTACCTAATTTAGACGCATCGGCTGACACGTTAATTTTACCGGCAAACGGACTATGCGATACCAGCTATACTCCCGGCCTTGTTGTTAGTAATAATGGTCTACAAACTATTGCTTCGTTAACCGTTTCATATAGCCTTGATGGCAATACCATTCAGTTTGCTTCGTTATCCAATTTAAACATTGCCCAAGGCACTACTGATACTGTATACTTGCCGCAAATTACTTACCAATCAGGCAACCACACCTATGCTATTGTTATTACAGCAGTAAATAATGTTGCCGATGATGTACCAAATAACAACGCAACATCAGGTGCCTTTACCTCATCATCAGGAGATACCTATACACTAACCATTACAACAGACGACTATGGCGATGAAACAGGCTTTAATGTGTTAGATGAAAATGGTACTATAGTATACAGCATTGAAGCCGGAACATTGGGCAATAACGTAACATCTACCTATAATTTTTGCTTACCGGAGGGTTGCTACACCTTTGTAGCTATTGATGTATTTGGCGATGGTATGTGCTGCAACTTTGGCAATGGTACATTTACCCTAACCAACAGCAGTAACTTTACCATAGCCACCGGCGGCGCTTTTGGCTTTGAACAACTATTCCCCTTCTGCACAACATTAAACACAAACGATGCGGCTGTGGATGCTATTTTAGAGCCTAACGGAACACAATGTGTATCGGCAATCACACCTAAGGTTATAATTCGCAATCAAGGCCAACAGCCGCTTACCCAGCTTTCAATAAGTTTCCAAATAGATGGCAATGCCCCCGGTAATTACCTATGGAGTGGCGGTCTTGCCTTTAACCAAACCGATACTGTTATTATTGGTGTAAATACTATAACCACAGGCTCTCACACTATTACAGTATATGCTTACAGTCCCAATGGCCAACAAGATGAAAATACCAATAACGATACCTTAACATCATCATTTAGCTATTTACAAGGCAATACGGTTACACTTAACCTAACTACAGATGATTATCCGGGCGAAAATGCATGGACTGTAATAAACACCGCCAACAACAATATTGTGGCGCAAAGCCCGCAAACAGCCAATCCCTATCTACCCAATACTACTTACAAAATAGAGTTGTGCCTGCCTAACGGCTGTTATAAATTTATAATTACTGATAGCGAAGGCGATGGTATTTGCTGTGCTAATGGCGAAGGCAGCTTTGCCATTTTATCGCCCAATGCTATATTAATGGGCAGTGGCGGCGAGTTTACCGACTCTGACACAGTAGGTTTTTGCCTGCCATTTGTAGGGGTTGAAGAAAATATTGCAAGTACACTTAAGGTATTTCCTAACCCGGCTACAGGCACTTTATACCTGAGCTTTGGCGAGGTAATTAAAGAAAGCCTGATAGTTGAGATAATTAACTCCCAAGGCCAGCTGGTGCAAACCGCCAACTTGCAAAATGCTAATATGGCAAGCGTTAGTGTGGCTAATTTGCCTAGTGGTTTTTACATGGTACGCGTATATGGCCAAAAAGTAAAACCTTTTACTACCACGGTAATAATAAAAAATTAACCTATGCAAACAATTTTAGGTGCCGGCGGTGCTATTGGAACGCCTTTAGCAAAGGAGCTAAGCAAATACACCGACAAAATTCGTTTGGTTGGTCGCAACCCAAAAGCAGTAAACCCAACGGACGAATTGGTTAAGGCCGATATACTAAATGCTGCCGAGGTTGATAAAGCGGTAGAAGGGTCGGAAGTAGTATACTTAGTTGCCGGGTTGCCTTACGATGCCAAATTATGGCAGCGCGATTGGCCCATAGCTATGCAAAACACCATTAATGCCTGCAAAAAGCATAAGGCCAAATTGGTGTTTTTTGATAATGTATACCCTTTAGGCCTTGTAAAGGGCGCTATGACCGAAAAAACACCTTTTAACCCCATCAGCAAAAAAGGTAAAGTGCGTGCCCATATAGCCCAAACATTATTGGATGAAATGAAGTCGGGTTCAATACAGGCGCTTATTGCCCGTGCACCCGATTTTTATGGCCCTAACGTAACTACCAGTATGTTAGATTCTACCTTTATACAAAATATAGCTAAGGGCAAAAAGCCTATGCTTATTGGCAAAGAGGGTATGGCACACTGTTATATTTACACTGTAGATGCTGCTGTTGGCACGGCTATGCTGGGCAACACGCCCGATGCATTTAATCAAACATGGCACTTACCTACTGTGGCCGAGCCAATCACCCCAAAACAATTGGCCGGGCTTTTTGCCGATGCCTTGGGCAAGGAGGTAAAATACAGTATGCTAAGCACATTTATGTTGCGTATTGTGGGGCTTTTTACCCCCATAGTAAAGCAAATAGTAGAGATGATGTATCAATATAACCACGATTATAAATTTGATAGCTCAAAGTTTACTACCCGCTTCAATTACACTCCAACCCCTTATAAAACAGGCATTGAGGCCATTGTTAAGGCTCAATTATCTTAGCCTTGTGCTTTGGGTGGTATTTATTACCTTTGCCGCCTTATGGCAAGTACACGACAAGAAAAAGTGGCACGCCTGCTGCAAAAAGAATTGGCAACAATTATGCAGCAGTTTAGCCGCACACATTTTGGCGGAGCGCTCATTACTGTAACCAGTGTGCGCCCCAGTCCTGATATGGGCGTGGCCAAAATATACCTTAGCTTGTTCCTTACTAATGATAAGCCGAAATTGATGGCTGACATTGTTGCCCATAAAAATGAAATACGGCGCGCACTAGGCATGCAAATTGGCAAGCAAATGCGCGTAGTGCCCGAGTTGGCCTTTTTTCTGGACGACTCTATTGACTATTTAGAAAACATTGAACGACTGCTAAAATAACCTATGCATTACGATCCTATAAAACGCTCGCTGGGCAACGTTTTTAACAAAACTCCATTTTTACGTAAAGTATTTTACCGCTTGTTAGACATTTTATTGCTTCGCTCATGGCATATACGTCGCGAACTAAAAGCATGGGCTAAAGACAAGCACGATGCCAATATTTTAGATGCCGGTTCGGGCTTTGGTCAATACACTTACTTTATGAGTAAGCTAAACCCGCGCTTTACCATTAAAGCGGTTGATGTTAAAGATGAACAGGTAGCAGATTGCAACCAATTTTTTGCCCAAATAAAACGCAATAATGCTAAGTTTGAAGTAGCCGATTTAACTAAATATGTTTTAGGAAACTCTTACCATTTAGTGCTTTCGGTAGATGTAATGGAGCATATTGAAGAAGATGTGCAGGTGTTTAAAAACTTTGCCGCATCGTTACAACCGGGTGGCATGTTGCTAATCTCAACCCCGTCTGACCAAGGCGGATCTGATGTACATGATGACGGTGAAACTTCGTTTATTGAAGAACACGTGCGCGACGGCTACAATATGGAAGAGATTAAAACCAAAATACTTTCAGCCGGTTTTAGCAAGGTGGAGGCCCGTTATTCATACGGCCCGTTTGGCACCATATCATGGCGTTTGAGCATGAAATGGCCTATACTTATGCTAGGCGCAAGCAAAGCTTTTTTTATACTATTACCCTTCTATTACCTTATCGTTTTCCCCTTCTGCCTAATTTTTAATTATGTAGATGTGCACAGCGAAAACGAAACCGGTACCGGCCTTGTAGTTAAAGCCTGGAAATAAATTTAGCAATGGAATTACTATCACCCCAAAACTTTGCCGATTACGAACTGATTGACTGTGGCGGCTTTGAAAAGCTGGAGCGTTGGGGCAAGTACATAACCATTCGCCCCGAGCCACAAGCTTTGTGGGATAAAGTATTGAGCGAAAAAGAATGGGAGAAACAAGCCCATGTACGTTTTGTTAGCAAATCATCATCGGCAGGTACGTGGGACAAGTTAAAACGCGAAATGCCCGACCAATGGAAGGTTAGCTACAACATTAAAGACGGCGCAAAATCTCGCATTACCTGCCGCTTAGGCCTTACCTCGTTTAAACACGTAGGTATATTTCCTGAGCAGGCCCCTAATTGGGATTATATCTACAAAAACCTAAAGGCAGCACAAACGCCTAAGCCTAAGTTTTTAAACCTTTTTGCATATACCGGTGCAGCATCATTAGCCGCACGTGCTGCGGGTGCAGATGTTACCCATGTCGATTCGATAAAACAGGTAGTTACTTGGTCTAAAGAAAATATGGACCATAGCGGCCTTAGTGATATACGTTGGGTGGTTGAAGATGCCATGAAATTTGTAAAGCGTGAAGTAAAACGCGGCAACAAATACAACGGTATTATACTCGACCCTCCGGCCTTTGGCCACGGCCCCGACGGTGAAAGCTGGAAGCTGGAAAAGAACCTAAACGAAATGGTAAAACTGGTGTTGGAATTGTTGGATGAAAAAGAGCATTTTCTTATCCTTAACACCTATTCATTAGGCTTTTCATCACTTATTATAGAGAATTTTTTAAGCGCTAAAGCAGGCAAAAAGCTAGAAACGGGCGAATTGTATTTACCCGCTACATCGGGTGTAGTTCTTCCGCTTGGGGTGTTTGGCAGGTTTTCTAATATTCTATAACTAATACCCTACCGGGTGCCAGGTAGTTTTAGTCTCCAATGTATCAGCAATAATATCAGGGCCTGCAACGCTTAGTTTAGTGCGAATAATAGCGCGTTTAACATTCAACGTGGCATTTTCTTGCACCAATTTTATTTCGGCTTTATCATCGCCGTAATAGATGATTGCATTTACATCCATGTGCGATGCAAATTGTGCAAGCAATTCTTTACGTGTGCCTGTTATCAGGTTGATAACACCACCCGGAACATCGGACGTTGCTAGTACTTCGCCCAAAGTTGTAGCAGCTAGTGGCAAGCTTTCAGAAGCTAATACAACGCAAACATTTCCGCCTGTAATACAAGGAACAATAGCATTTAGCAATCCCAACAAAGAAGATTTTTCGGGAGCAATAATGCTTACCACACCGGTAGCTTCAGGAAAAGAAAAGTTAAAATGTTTGCTTGCTACAGGGTTTACTGACGAATATATTTGTTGGTATTTATCGGCCCAACCGGCGTAGTAAACGCATAGGTCTATGGCTTGCTCTACTTCTGTTTTAGCAGCAGATGCTGTTGCACCTTGTAGAATTAATTCTTCAATAAATTGGGCTTTGCGGCCTTCTAAAATCTCCGCTACGCGGTAAATAATTTGCGAGCGATTATAGGCTGTTTTACCATTCCATCCGTCAAAGGTTTTGCGGGCGGCAGTTAAGGCATTCCTAAAATCTTTGCGCGAGCCTAAACAAATATTGGCAATACTCTCGCCCTTCTTATTTTTAAGCGGATAATAGCGTCCACTTTCGGTACGTGGAAACTCGCCACCGATGTATAGCTTATATGTTTTTTGTACGTCGATGCGTGCCATGTTATTCAAATTTTAAATAAGGTAAAAGCCCGTGTAAACCTCCCTCGCGGCCAAATCCGCTTTCTTTATAACCTCCAAATGGCGATGTAGGGTCGAACTTGTTATAGGTGTTGGCCCAAATAACGCCTGCACGCAATTTTTGCGACACTTTAAATATCTTACTGCCCTTGTCTGTCCAAACGCCGGCAGAGAGACCATAAGGTGTGTTATTTGCCTTTTCAATTACCTCATCAACCGTGCGAAAGGTTTGCACCGCTAACACAGGGCCAAAAATTTCTTCTTGCACAATGCGGTGGCTTTGCGATACATTTAAAAACAGCGTTGGGCGGCACCAATAGCCTTTGCTTGGTATAGCGCATTGCGGTTGGTAAATCTCAGCACCTTCATCCTTACCTATTTTAAGGAATTTATTTATGGTCGCTAATTGCTCTTTCGAGTTGATAGCGCCAATATCAGTGTTCTTATCAAGCGGGTCGCCCACAATAAGGGTTTCCATACGGTCTTTCAACTTGCGTATTACCTCATCTGCAACACCCTCTTGCACAAACAAGCGAGAGCCTGCACAGCACACATGGCCTTGATTGAAAAATATTCCGTTGACAATTCCCTCAACGGCTTGGTCAATGGCAGCATCTTCAAAAATGATATTGGCTGCTTTGCCGCCCAGTTCCAGCGTTAGTTTTTTATTAGTTCCTGCAATGGCTTTTTGTATCAACTTACCTACATCGGTAGAGCCTGTAAAGGCTATCTTATCAATACCCGGATGGCTAACAATAGCAGCGCCTGTAGCACCTGCGCCTGTTACAATATTCACAACACCGGGCGGTAAGCCTGCATCTCGGATAACCTCGGCTAACTTAAGTGCTGTAAGCGATGTTGTTTCGGCAGGTTTTAATACCACGGTATTGCCTGCGGCCAAAGCCGGAGCAATCTTCCATGCAGCCATAAGCAACGGAAAATTCCAGGGAATGATTTGCCCTGCAACGCCCAATGATTTTGGCTTTTTGCCCGCCATTAAATACTCTAACTTGTCGGCCCAACCGGCATAGTAAAAGAAATGCGCAGCGGCCAAAGGCACATCAATATCGCGGCTTTCGCGGATTGATTTGCCCCCGTCCATACTTTCAATAACAGCAAACTCGCGCGCGCGTTCCTGCAAAATGCGGGCTATGCGGTAAATATATTTCCCACGCTCTGCCGCAGGCATTTTGCTCCACACTTTATCATATGCTGTCCGTGCCGCTTTCACAGCCGCATCTACATCTGCCGCCGAACCATCAGCAATCTCAGCTATTTTAGCTTCGGTTGCTGGGTTTATAGTGGCAAAGTATTTGCCGTTAGATGGCTTTACAAACTTGCCATTTATAAAATGCCCGTACTGCTTTTCAAGGTGTATGTGCGATGTGCTTTCGGGGGCAGGTGCATAGTCCCACTTGCCATTAAAATCAATAGCAGGAGCCTTGGTATTTGTTGTTTTTTTCTTAGTCATTAGTCTTTAGAAAAATAATCAATGCTTTGATAAACGCCTGTTTGCTGGCTGGCAATTTGCATCAGCACATCATTAGCCAAACTGCTGGCGCCAAAGCGGAAATAATCTTTAGTTAACCATGCTGCGCCCAGCGTTTCTTTTACCATTACTAGGTACTGCAACGCCAGTTTTGACGTGGCTATACCACCGGCCGGTTTCATGCCAATCATTTTACCGGTTTTGTAATAATGGTCGCGTATGGCTTGCAGCATAACCAAGGTAACGGGTAATGTTGCCGCGGGCTGTACTTTGCCTGTTGATGTTTTTATAAAATCGGCACCGGCGGCCATAGCAATATCGCTGGCAAGGCGCACGTTTTCCAGTGTTTCAAGCTCCCCTGTTTCTAAAATAACTTTTAGGTGAGCATTGCCACAGGCTTCTTTAACAGCCGCAATTTCATCAAACACAAAATTATAATCGCCCATAAAAAAACGGCCGCGAGAGATAACCATATCCACCTCGTCAGCACCATTTTCTACCGCAAATTTTGTATCGTCAATCTTAACGCTCATTGGCCCCTGGCCCGATGGAAAAGCCGTAGATACCGAGGCTACATTAATGCCTGTTCCTGCTAAAGCCTTTACTGCTGTAGCAACTAATGTAGGGTATACGCAAACGGCAGCAACTGTAGGCAAACCCGGAAAAGCATCGTGTAAATGGGCAGCCTTGTAGCAAAGCTGTTTTACTTTGCCTTCGCTGTCTTTACCTTCCAGCGTAGTAAGGTCCATCATAGATAGGGCCATCAGCAACCCCTCCATTTTGCTCTCTTTTTTTATGCTGCGTGTATTAAGTCGCGCCACTCGTTCTTCAACGCCGGTGGTGTCAACTTCTACACGGTCAATAACAATGTTTTGGGGTAAGATGTAATGCACAGCCCTATTTGTTTAATGACAAAAATAGGATAATAGCTGATAGTTGGTAGCTTATGACTTGCAGAATTAACTAACAAGAGTTAGTTGCCTCGTTACGACTAATCTTCAAACTCAAAACGGACAGGGAAAGAAACCATAAAAGACTGCGGCTTACCATTGCGAAAGCCGGGTTCCCAAGTAGGCATAATGCTAAATACACGAATTACCTCTTCGTTTAAGGTACTGTTGCGCACGCCTTTTTCTACTTTAAAATCGCTAAGTTTACCCGTAGGCAGTACAATAAATTTAAGAAACACGGTGCCCGAAAAATTATTTTTACGGGCAAACTCATTAAACTTAATATTAGCGCGTATAAAATCATTCATCGCGGCCTCTCCTCCGGAAAATTGGGGCTTTTTATCAACTCTAATAAGATTGGGGGGCAGCGGGTTTTCATTTTTATTTGGCCCTTTGTTACCCGACGTGCTATCGGGCTTTGCTACTTCAACAGGGGCAACAACAATGGGTTTCACTACGGTAGTTGTTGGATTAACCTTAACGGGGTTTACCGTAACAGGTTTTGATTTTACCACCACCTTTTTGTCGGGAGATGCATTGGGCGACTCCGGCAAGGGTTTAAACATATACACCTCTTGCGCCACATAGTAGTCTGAGGTGTCTTTTGGTGGTGGGGCATAATAAAAATCCTCCTCCCCGCTTGGCCAGTTAAACGCAGCAAACACAACACCTAAAACCACAACAAGGCCAATTTCGAAATACAGAAATCTACTGCGTTCCAAATTAGCCTTGCGGTTTTTATCGGGTTTTAAAATGCTGTTCATACGTTTACCCGAAGAAAGGTACAAATTTTGAGCCTAAAACTAGTGGCCTATCAATTGACGGTATTGTTCAGCGCTTAATAAGTCAGCTAACTGTCCTTCTTCGGCTATAGTCGCTTTTATCATCCAGCCATCACCGTAAGGGTCAGTATTAACTGCTTCGGGGTTGCTTTCAAGTGCCGGGTTAACTTCTAATACTTCGCCGGTTAAGGGCATAAAAAGGTCAGATACGGTTTTAACAGCCTCAACAGTGCCAAATACGCTTTCGCGCTCTACTGTATCGCCAACACTGTTAATGTCAACAAATACAATATCGCCCAATTCGCTTTGGGCAAACTCAGTAATGCCAATTGTTGCTGTAGTACCTTCAATGCGAACCCATTCGTGGTCTTTGGTGTACTTTAATTCTTCAGGAAAATTCATAGTTGTGTAGATAAAGGCTCAAAATTAGAATTTTTTACGAGGTAAAATAAAAATCCCTGCTTAAAATAAATTAAACAGGGATTTTGTATGGGAACGGTTGGTCGGTATTACCATTCTTTACCGGGTTGGTCGGGCTCTGTTCGAGTCGGGCCAATGTCTATATCATCATCTTTTCTTTCGCCGCTTTCACGCCTTAGTTCGCCTTCTTCCAAGCCTGCTGCCGATACATTGCTGGGTGTATCAACATTGCCTTTACCGGTTGAGGGCTTATTTGCGGGTGAATTATATTTGGTTTCCATGTCTTCATTCTCTTTTTTGTATGAAGATTCTTTTCGGGTGGAAGGAACATTTTCTTTACCCATACGGCTGGCATCGTATTGGCTGTTGCTCATATCTTCTGGGCCTTGGCTTTCGGGGTTTTGCTCTTTAGCACCTGCTTTATCCACACCTTCTTGCAAAGCATCGGCATGCGACTGGCTTTCGCTACCTACCTGTGGCGCTTCTGTTTTATCGTTGTCTTTTTGGCCTTCTTTTCGCCAAGCATCACTTGCGCCTTGGTTGGCAGGTATATCCTGATTGTTATCAGGGGCATCTATACCCGACTTGTTTTCATAACCCGTAGTAGTGTTTTGGGCCGAAGCCGCAGTATCGTCAAACTCATCTTGCCATTGGCGTTCTTGTTTGTCGGCGCTGTTAGGTTTTTTGTTGCCTTCTGAACTATTTTCATTCGTTTTCATGGCATTATATTTTAAGGTTAGTAATGTTGATGTTCACTAACAGAAAACACTTAAAAAAGCCAGATTGTTGGGAAACGGAAAGCCCCCTAATAGAGAATGTATTAGCGGTATCGCACTTCGACTAGCTCAGTGCGACTACAGAATTAAATAGCCTCTTTTACTGTTTGGGCAAAACGGTACACATCAGTAAAGGTATTGTATAATGGCACAGGCGCTATACGGATAACATTAGGGTTGCGCCAATCAGCAATAATGCCGTATTGTGTTAGCGTATCAAATACCTTGCGGCCATTCTCATTAAATAGCAATGATAATTGCGCCCCCCGTTCAGCGGGTATTTTAGGGGTAATTATTTCGAACGAACCCTTATTTATCTCATTTAAACAGAATTCTAAATAGCCCGTTAGCCCTTTGCTTTTGGCTACTAGGTTTTGCATACCAGCTGCATTAAATATATCTACAGCGGCCTTATGGGCTGCCATTGACAATATGGGCGCATTGCTTAATTGCCAACCTTCGGCACTTTCAATAGGTTGAAAGCCCTTTTCCATTTTAAAGCGCTCTTCTTTCTTATGGCCCCACCAACCTGCCAAACGTGGAAGATTGCTTGTATGGTGTTTCTCGTGCACAAAAGCGCCTGCCACAGCGCCGGGACCACTATTCATGTATTTATAGCTGCACCAGCAGGCAAAATCTAC
>JANOCJ010000373.1:0-14580 GCA_031412115.1 Flavobacteriales bacterium | reverse complement strand
GGCAAAGGCAATGAGTACGATTGCATTGTAGGCATTAGCGGCGGTGTTGATAGCACGTATGTAGCCTGGCTTAGCAAAGAATGGGGCTTGCGCCCGCTGGTAATGCACATTGACAATGGTTGGAATTCGGAGCTGGCGGTGATGAACATTGAAAACATTGTTAAAAAACTGGATTACGATTTATACACCTACGTGATAAACTGGAACCAGATGAAAGACCTGCAACTGGCCTTTATGAAGGCATCTGTTGTAGATATTGATTTGCCATTTGACAATGCTTTTATGGCGGTGCTATACCAGTTGGCCGACAAGCACAATATCAAGTACATCCTATCGGGTCACAATACGGAAACAGAAGGGTATTTACCCCCAAATTGGGTACATAACAAGCTTGATACCATGAACCTGCGCGACATACATAAGCGCTTTGGAACAGAGAGTATCAAAGGCTTCCCGATGATTGGGATGCTGCGTATGTGGTACTACAAAAAGGTAAAGAAAGTGAAGATGGCTACGCCATTGGATTATATAGATTATAACAAGGAACGCGTTAAGAAATTTATTATTGAAGAGCTGGAATGGCGCGACTATGGCGGCAAGCACTACGAGAATATTTTCACACGTTTTTACCAGGGCTACATTCTACCTGAAAAATTTAAAGTCAATAAGCGCAAGTCGCATTTATCTACTCTTATCTGCTCGGGCCAATTAACGCGCGAAGAGGCGTTGGAAGAGGATAAAAAGCCAATATACGACGCATCGCTGCTAAAGATTGACAAAGAGTTTTTCCTGAAGAAATTCCGTTTATCTGAACAAGAGTTTGAACGCATAATGGCACTGCCGGTAAAGCAACATACCGACTATAAATCGTACATGAATGTGTACAAAAAACTACGCCCCTACTATCGTTTTTTAAAACGTTTAATTGGTAAAAAATAACGCTGTTGAAAAAGGTAATCATACTGTCATACTTCTTTCCCCCATGCAACCTAACGGCTTCGCAGCGGGCTTTTGGCTGGGCTAAGTACATGAAAAAGTTTGGCTATTACCCTGTAATTATTACCCGGAATTGGGATAACCATATTAGTGTGCCTACGGACGTGTTAATGAAAAGCGGCACCGAAATCAAACATGTTGTTACCAATGATTACGAGGTGTATTACATGCCTTACGGCGGCAGCCTGCGCGACCGCTTTTTTGTTAAATATGGCGATAACAGGTTTAGGCTAATACGTCGCCTACTTACTTTTATAGAGATTTTCTTTGAGAATTTTTCTAATTATTTTATTCCTTACAGCAATATATATGACTTTGCCCGCGAGTACATTAAAAAAGATAAAACGGTAGAGCGCATAGTAATTACAGCCAACCCATTTACCATGTTTAGGTTTGGGTATTTGCTTAAAAAGGAGTTTAAAATAAAATGGCTGGCAGACTACCGTGATGACTGGAACACATCGGAATTTGAAAAAAGAAACACATTTTTTCAGCGTATTATTAATTTTTTCAGCCGCCGAAGCGAGCGCAACTGGGTAAGCACTGCCGAGTGTATTACATCAGTATCTGATGCCTACCAAAATAAAATATCAAACTTTGTAAAAAAACAAGGCCATGTATTGCTTAACGGTTATTTTACTGAAGACTTTGAGGGGATTGACACTACAACTGATAAAGAATTTACGGTAGTATACAATGGCTCGTTATACCCATCGCAAGAAATAGAGATTTTTTTGGATGCCTTTAAGCGTTTAATAGATGTAAAAGGCAAAGATAAAATAAGGACAAAAATAATATTTCCGGGCCTTTTGTTTGATAAAAGCCAGGCACAACGTGTACACGAATATTTACGGGGCTACGAAAAATTTGTAAAAATAACGCCCCGCATACCTAAGCGCGAAGTGCTTGAATTGCAAGCCAAAGCCCACGTCTTTCTAATGGTATCGCACAAAGGGATGATTGGCATCCCATCGAGCAAATTGTATGAATACATTGGTTTTGGCAAACCCATTATTGCCTGCCCAACTGATAATGACATTATAGAAAATACGCTAAAAAACTACAATTTAGCCTGCGTTTGTGCCAATAAAAATGAAACATTTGACAAATTATCGCAACTATACAACCTGTTTGAGCAAGGCCAATACCATACGCTGGTTGCCGATAAAGCCTACCAAGAGCTTTATACGCGCGAGCATTCTACCAAAGAACTGGCAGCTATTTTAGAATCGTTTTACCTACCCCAAGAGGCACAAAACATGACCAAAGCGGTTATTCTTGCGCACGACTTTCCGCCCTATACCTCTATTGGTGCGCTGCGCCCTTATAGTTGGTTAAATTACCTAAAAGAGCATGGCGTTTACCCTATTGTGGTTACCCGACAGTGGGACAGCACGAAGCAAACAGCAGTTGACGTGGTAAAGCCATCGGCAAAACAATATTCTTCTACTTATCATACTGATAAAGGAACCATTATACGTGTACCCTATGTGCCCAACTTGCGCGATAAGTTGATTATAAAATTTGGTATGGAACGCTTTAGCATTTTGCGCCGCAGCCTTACATTTTACTATTCTATATTGAAGTTTATTGCCGGCAGTACAGACAATACTGATATTATTTACCGCCAGGCAAAACGTATAATGCGAGACAATGGTGCAGATGTGGTTATTGCATCGGGCGAACCTTTTATATTATTTAAATACGGTTATAAACTAGCCAACGATTTTAACATACGCTGGATTGCCGACTACCGCGATGGCTGGACTACCAACTCAGTAAATATACCTAAAGGGTTTATTGAAAAATCAATTAACAGTTTTTTTGCAAATAGGGAGCGGTTGTACCTTACCAACACGCTGATGATAACCAACGCATCGCCCACTTATGCAAAGGATTTTATTGAGAAATACCCACAAAAAAATGTAAAGGTGGTGTTTAATGGCTATGATGATATTGACCTTTCGGTATTTAATAAAATTGAGCAAAGCAACACAACATTTCAAATTACCTATGCCGGCATTTTGTACCCATACCATCAGTTGGAAATGTTTTTAGAGGGCTACAAAAATTTTATTTTAGAGTCAGATTGCGACGATACCCAGCTTACCTTTTTGGGTATTGAGTTTTATCCAGAACAGCGCGACCGTATATTAAATTACGATAGTAGCCTGCATAAATACATTGTTACAACGCCCCGCATTCCGCACAACGACGTTTTAGAAGAGTTACGGAAGGCCAATTTATTGTTGCTCCTTTCTGACGAGAATGCAAAATCATTGCACGCCAAAATATTTGAATATATGCAAAGCGGCCGCCGCATTTTATTGGCTAAGAACGATCGCGGCGTGTTGGAAAGCATACTGAAAGAATGTAACGCAGGCGTAGCCCTATCTACCGCTGAAGAGGTAACGGCTGAGTTGCTGCGCAGCTATGCCGAGTTTAAACAGAAAGGTTATATTGAACAGCATACTGTAAATTTAGAAAAATATAGCCGCCGCTACCAGGCAAAAGTATTGGCCGATTTAATTTTAGAATAATGAAAAAGAAAATTTTAACCTGTGTAGGCACACGCCCCAATTTTATTAAGATTACCCGCCTGGGTAAGCTGTTTGCCGAGCATAGTGATATTGAATATAAAGTGCTGCATACCGGCCAACATTTTGATGCCAATATGAGCGAAATATTTTTCAACCAATTAGGCATTGCCAAGCCCGATTATTTTTTTAACCTAAGCACCGGCATTAGCCAACTGGCCGTTATTGCCGAGATTATTCATAAAGCCGAGCAGGTTATTTTAGAATACAAGCCCGATCTGGTAATGGTCCCCGGCGATGTTAATTCATCCTTTGCATGTGCGTTGGTAGCATCGCGCCACGGCATACCGGTAGCCCATATAGAGAGCGGCCTGCGTAGCTTTGATAAAACCATGCCCGAAGAGGTAAACCGCATTTTAATTGATGATGTTGCCGACCTGTTTTTTGTTACTGAAGAAAGTGGCCGCAAGCATTTGTTAGCCGAAGGAAAAGACGAGAAAAAAATTATTTTTACGGGCAACACCATGATAGATTCGTTGGTGAGTTTTATGCCGCATATTGATGCTTCGGATATAAAAACAAAACTGGGCGTAGAGGCTGGAGAGTACATCCTGCTTACCTTTCACCGCCCCGGGAATGTTGACGACCCCGAAAGTTTAGCCGACCTTGTTGATGTGCTAAACGTAATTGCAACGTTTAAAAAAGCAGTATTCCCTATACACCCGCGCACATTAAAAAATTTAGAAAAATTTGGGCTAGATACTGCACTTTCTAAGAACATAATTCTTACCGAACCGCAAGGTTATATCGAATTTTTATCACTAATAAAAGGTGCTTGGGCCGTTATTACCGACAGTGGTGGCGTGCAGGAAGAAACTACATACTTACAAGTGCCTTGCATCACAATCCGCCCCAATACCGAGCGCCCTATTACCGTTGATTTGGGCACCAATACCATGGCCGACAACAGCGTGGGAACCATAAAAAGTATATTAGAACGCATACAAAGCGGCAACTACAAAAAAGGGCAAATTCCTCCTATGTGGGACGGCTATTCGTCTGAAAAAATTGTAGACGCTTGCGTTAAGTTTCTGGGTTAACGTCGTCGTCATTGCGAATCACGCAACGCGTGAGAAGCAATCTCTCCGTATCACTTATACAACATCCCTTCATCTGAGGGATTGCTTCGTCATTACATTCCTCGCAATGACGTTTATCGTATAGGACGGTGCTTTTTGATAAATGCCTTAGGGTTCATAAAGCCCGTGGTGTCTGATGAATAACCACCACCCAAATCCATATCAATAGTATGACGCATTTCAAAATGCACATGGGCATACATGGCTCCATCTAAATTGCCCATAATGCCTATTTTTTGCCCGCGTTTTACAAAATCTCCGGGTTTTACATACACATCTTTTTCGTGCGCATACAGCGTTTCTATGTAGCGCCCGTCGGGCAGTTTATGTATTACCCGTATCACATTGCCCCAACCGCCCATATAGTCATGCACTAAAGTAACATAGCCATTGGCTACAACATACACAGGGTCGCCAAGGTCAGAATTTCCACCGCCTATACCATTCCAATCTTCTCCTAAATGGCTGTTTTTAGTAAAAGATTGGGCATCGTAATAACCCTTGGCATCAGGCGAGCCAACAGGGTAATCAAACCCATCAGTTATATACTCTTTGTGGTTGGCAAAAACAGAATCGTACTTAGTAATCACCTCTATTGGTTGGCTAGGAATATTATTAACCTTGCTAACAAATTTATAGTTGCCTACCGTAAGGCTTTTCTCCATAGATGATGGAGGAAGCGCAAATAACCCGTTATAAAAATGGCGGATGTATACCGCAGCAATTACAGCAAATACAATTATTACTAGAAATTTTATTCGCCTGTCCATATAGGTGCGCGTTTCTCTGCAAAGGCTTTTAACCCCTCTTGCGCATCTTTTGTTTCAAGCGTTTTGCCCAGCATTTCAAACATAAACGTATGCAGCTCGCTATCGTGCTTGGCTTGCATTTTATTGTAAGCCTCTAATCCGTTGCGTATTGCCGCTGGCGAGTATTGCTTAATATCGTTCACCAAATTTTCAATGTAATCGTCCAGCTCGCGCACGTTGGCAACCAGCTTGGTAACAAGCCCGTATTCTTTCGCTTTAAGGGCGGTAAGCGTACCGGCACGCATACACAGGTCGAGCATTTTGCGGTGGGGCATTACATTTAGCAAGCCCGCCATTACTTGGAAGGGCCATAAGCCACGCTTTACTTCGGGCAGGCTAAACGTTGTTTGCTCTAATGCTACTACGTGTGTGCAGCCGCTGATAATCATAAACCCACCGGCATACACAGGGCCGTGTACGCGGGCTATGCAGGGTTTGTACAGGGTAGCAAAAACTTCTACCAGGCGTATCGGTTCGTTAGGGTCGGGTATGGTTGATGAGGCTTCGGTTTGAGCGCCTGCAAACGAGCGTAAATCGGCACCGGCGCAAAACACATCGCCCTCGGCACCTATAACAACAGCCCATACGGCGTTGTTGTATTTGGCGTGGGTTAATGCAAAACTCAACTCGTTAAGCAGCGTTGGGTTCATTGCATTTTTTTTATCGGGGCGGTTAAGGGTAAGCCTTAACACGTTGGCATCAAAAGCAACTTTTAAAAATTCAAAGGTTTGGGTTGATAAATCGGCAACCTGTTCTGCAGTATAAAACATGTTCGGTAAAATTAAATTTTGGTTGATTGGTTTAGTGCGGCATCATCGGCCAACACTTTATCGCCCAGTTCTTTTTTAAAGGCTATAAGGCGCTCCAGCAAAGCATTGTCGGCTGTCGCCAGAATTTGTGCAGCAAGTATACCTGCATTTTGCGCGGCATTAACAGCCATTGTAGCCACGGGAATACCATTCGGCATTTGCACGATAGACAGCAGCGAGTCCCACCCATCAATAGAGTTAGACGATTTTACGGGAACACCCACAACAGGCAACGGCGTTAGCGATGCTACCATGCCCGGCAAATGCGCAGCGCCACCGGCACCAGCAATTACCACCTTAAGGCCTCGATTAACGGCTGTCTCGGCATACTCAACCATGCGCTTGGGGGTGCGGTGCGCCGATACGATGTTTACCTCATACGCAACGCCCAATTTATCAAGCACCAGCGCGGCGGCTTCCATTACCGGCCAATCGCTTTTGCTGCCCATTATTATTCCTACTTGTGCACTCATGCTGCAAATATAGTTTTTTTAGTTAGGAGTTATTGGTGATGGGTTATGAGAGGTCTAGTTGCGTAGAATAGTAATTGTACCATGTTTGGTTTCTCCATTGGGCATAGTTAGAATGTAATAATATACACCATCCGGATGATTTTCTCCATCCCAATTATTTTGATAATTATCTGATTGATATACGATATTTCCCCAGCGGTTATAGATAACAATATTGCTACTGGCGGGTAGATTTTCTATTGTAAAAGTTTCATTTACTTGGTCTCCATTAGGCGTAAATACATTAGGAATTATACCCATAGCAGGGCATTCTGTAACGCTTACATCATCAATATACACATAAATATAAGGTGAGGGTATTAAATTTGAAGGAGTAAAATTCGTTGTATTATCTAATTGTAAATTACCAATGGTTAAATATTTTTCACCGCCACTGGCAGTATAAAGTCCACTAAATTTTATCCATTTCAACGTATCTGTTATTAAATCGGCGAATTCAATATTTGGTTGAATAGACAAAGGATTTCCATATGCCCCTCCTGTGTAATCAGTTGGTTGAAAATTTGAAAAATTTATGCTAACATTATTGGTATACGCGTAGGTTGATTTCTCTGGCAATGACATAAAAAATTCTACGCAGTAAGTTTTATTGGAGTCTAAATCTGAGTTTAATTGACATTGAATGTATTCTCGTATGTTTATTGAAAAGGAAACATATAATGCAATACCAACATAAGCATTACCTGAATGTGGATTTTGAGAGCCATAATAATTTATTGGGATAAGAAAATTATTGTCAGTAGAACATGTATTAAAATAGTCAGGAGTTGTTGATGTTGGATTTACCCAACCTATGGCTCTTTCCAGCTGCCCTTGATTATCCGGACACTGTGTATACTCCTCAAAACTTCCATTAGGAACAAGATTAACCTGCGCCAAACCATTCAGCGTAAAAAGAAATGATAGTATGTAGGTTAATGTTTGCTTCATGGTTACACACCCCGCCGTCGCTTCGCTCGGCACCCCTGTCAAGAGGGGATTTTTAGCTGTTGATTTTTGTTTCTACAATCTTCATCACCTCCTCTTCCAAGGCAAGGGCTTTTGTTTCTATAGCGTTGCCTTTGGTTAGCATTTCGTCAACAAACGTTTTGTCGGCAAAACCGGCGGCGTTAATTTTTACGTTGAGGAAAGCGCCGCGTATAGCAGTGCGTGCGCATAGCGCGCCAACACCCGCATCGCTTACGCTGTTGGGGTTGCCGTTTTGGGCCATTTCCTTAGCTACTTCCATAGCTTGCAGCGATAATTCCATCACCTTAAACGGAACCTCAATAGCCTGTTTGGTTGCTTCGCGTAAAGCCAGCTTGCGCTCGTCGCTGCCTTTTGGGAGTTCAAAGGCTTTCATAATGCGGTTAAAGGCTTCGGTATCTTCGTCAACGGCTTTTAGCAGGGCGTTTTTTACCTGCTGCGCCTTATCGGCAATGTCAGAAAAATACTCCCATTTATCATCCCATCCGCGTTTGTGCGACGATAAATTTGCCACCATGCCTGCCAACGCAGCACCCAACGAGCCTACGTAAGCAGAGATGGAACCCCCGCCCGGCGCAGGGCTTTCCGACGCTGTTTCATCAGCAAAAGCAGCCAGCGACATTTGTGCTAAAGGGCCAAAATTTTCGGTAATTAAATATTCTATCACACGCTTTTGCGGGTCAAAGGGGCCAAGTTCATCTAAGCCCATGCTTAGCACCGCAATGCGTATCAATTCCGCATCACTAACACCAGTAGAGCGTTGTTGTTTTTTAAGGAAATAACGTCCGGCATCCAGCAACGAATTCAGCGGAACAAGCCCCACCAATTCAGATCCCGTAACACGCAAACCGCGTGCCTGGGCTTTGTTACAAACCTCATCAAACACAACGTGCAAAGGCGTTTCCACAATGTTGGTAAGGTTCATAGATATTTGCGCAACGCCATATTCTTCAATAAACCAACCAATAGCTTTTACGTGTTTCAATGTACCCGGAATAGAAACAGGGTTGCCGTTTTCGTCCTTCACAATCTCGCCCGTAACGCTATCGCCCAAGCGTTTTACGCGGCCTTTTTCGCGCACATCAAACGCTACCGAATTTGCACGGCGAACAGAAGTTGTATTCAGGTTTACGTTGTAAGCAATTAAAAAATCGCGCGCGCCAATAACGGTAGCACCGGCTTTTACATTCAGCTCCGAAGGGCCAAAATCAGGCTTCCACTCGGGCTGTTTTATTTTGTTGGCAAAGCCTTCATATTCACCCTCGCGGATAATAGAGAGGTTGCTGCGTTTTTTATCGGGTTGTGCGGCTTCGTATAAGTATACAGGAATGTTCAACTCCCGCCCTACCCTTACGCCCAGTTGGCGGGCGTATTCGGCGGTTTCTTCCATGGTAATGCCGCTAATAGGCACCAGCGGACAAACATCAGTAGCGCCCATGCGTGGGTGCTCGCCTTTGTGCTTGCTCATATCTATAAGCTCGCTAGCCTTTTTTATGCAGCGGAAGGCCGCTTCAATAACAGCCTCGGGCGAGCCTGCAAACGTCACAACCGTGCGGTTGGTAGCCTTGCCGGGGTCTACATTCAACAATTTTACACCTTCAACGTTATCTACCTCGGCGGCAATGGCGTTGTATATTTCAGGGTTTTGCCCGTTGCTAAAATTGGGCACACATTCTATAATTCGGTTCATAACTTTTTTGTGGTATGACGTGTCAAATATCTAACAAATCCGCATTACATCAAGTATTTTTGTGTTTTAGTGAAAGAGCGCATCATTCAAATATTAAATAAGTACGTACCAACCGAGGCCAGCCCTTTGTTGGCCGACTGGCTTATTGGCTACCAGTGCAGGCTGGTGGTTACCGGCGAGCGCCATACTAAATTTGGTGACTATCGCGCGCCTTACGATGGCTCGGGCCACACCATTACCATAAATCATAACTTAAATAAGTACGCCTTTTTAATAACACTGGTGCATGAGTTTGCCCACCTTTCGGCGTTTAATTTTTACCAGGATAAAGTATCGCCACACGGCAAAGAATGGAAGCTGGAGTTTAAGCGCCATATGTGGTTTTTTTTAGAAAACAGCTTTTTTCCGGATGATGTAGATGCAGCTTTGCGCGGCTATATGCGCAACCCTGCCGCCAGCAGTTGCAGCGATATGACACTTATGAAAGTGCTGAAACGCTATAACCCCGATGCGCACCTTACCAAACACTTGGACGAGATACCATTACACAGCATTTTTCGCATACCCGACGGGCGTATTTTTCAAAAAGGGCAACGGCTGCGCAAACGCTATAAATGTTTGGAAATGAGCAGCAAAAAGTACTATTTAATAAGTCCGCTTATTGAGGTTGAACCTGTTGAGTCGCCAGAGGTTTAGCTAATTTTAAACATCACGTAAAAACATCATTTTATAGTTGATTTTTTGTTGTTTTTAATCGTTTTTATGCGTTTTTAATCAAAAAACGGTGTGTTTTTGCACTCTAAAATCACTAAAAAAACATTTTGAGGATTTAACTTGTAGCGGTATTTATTCGCTATTTATGCAATAGTTTGGCAAAAATGCGGTTCTTTTACAGCTTATATACAGTTGATATGGCATTGATAAAACCCGTAAACGGAAAAGCGCCCCAATTTGGGCAAAATGTGTATTTGGCAGAGAATTGTACTGTAGTTGGCGACGTTACTATGGGCGATGATTGTAGCGTATGGTTTAACGCCGTTGTGCGTGGCGATGTGCATTATATTAAGATAGGTAACCGCGTAAATATACAGGACGGGGCTGTTTTGCACTGCACCTACCAGCAGGCCCCGCTAACCATAGGCAACAACGTGTCTATAGGCCACAACGCCCTGGTACATGGCTGTACGCTGCACGATAATGTGCTAATAGGTATGGGTGCTATTGTAATGGATAATGTAGTAGTGGGCGAAAACAGCATAATAGCCGCAGGCGCTGTAGTGCTTGAGAATACTGTGGTAGAGCCCGGTAGCATATTTGCCGGTGTACCCGCCAAGTTTGTAAAAAAGGTAAACCCCGAGCTTTTTAAAGGGCAGATAGCGCGTATATCAACCAATTACGTAATGTACGCATCGTGGTTTAAAGAGGAGGAATAGCGCTAATACGGTGTTTCTCCACCGGCCCCGTCATCAATAGGGTTGACGGTATTGGTACCGGGTTCTCCGTGGTATTTACCGCAATCAACCTCTACGCTTAGTTCACCTTTAGGGTGCTCAAAATCGCCTTTCGATATTTTTAAGGTAGGATCAGCATATACCTTTTTCATAAACATAGCCCAAATGGGCAATGCAGCGCGTGCACCCTGACCGTATTCTAGCGTGCGGAAGTGGGCGGCACGGTCGTCGCATCCCACCCAGCAACCGGCTACTAAATCGGGTGTAAGGCCCATAAACCAGCAGTCTGAACTATTTTGGGTAGTACCCGTTTTACCGGCCACAGGATATGGAATTTTATATGTACCGCGTATACTGGCACTAGTACCATAATCAACCACACCTTTCATTAGCGATACAATTAGGTATGCCGTTTCTTCGCTCATAGCCTCTACCTTTTTAGGTTTAAACTCGGCTAATACGTTGCCATACTTATCTTCTATACGGCTTATGTAAATGGGCTCTGTCCACGTGCCTTTATTTACAAAAGTTGAGTTGGCCCCAACCATTTCAAATACAGTTAAATCGGCAGTGCCTAAACATGATGAAGGGAATAGACCTACATAATTTTGAATACCACATTTATGGGCAAACTCAACTACCTTTTTAATACCATATTTCATAGTTAGGTAGGCCGATATTTTGTTGATAGAATGTGCCAAGGCCTCTTTTAAACTAACCATTTGCCCCTCTTTGTAAGAACTTGAGTTTGATGGTGTCCATAGGTGGTCGCCATCGGGTATGCTGATAGAAACGTTGGGAGCCAGGTAGCATGGCGAAAGGCCTGCCTGCATAGCCACACCGTAAACAAAGGGTTTAAAGGTTGAACCTACTTGGCGTTTGGCTACTTTAACGTGGTCGTACTTAAAGTATTTATGATCAATACCGCCCACCCATGCCCTAACGTAGCCTGTTTGCGGCTCCATAGCCATAAAGCCTGCTTGTAAAAAGAATTTGTGGTAGCGTATAGAATCCCAGGGGCTCATAGTTACCGTGCTATCGCCAGTCTCACCATTCCAGGTAAAAATTTTCATTTTTACCGGTGTTTTAAAGGCCTTTGCTATTTCAGCTTCGGTAGCTCCTGCTTTTTTCATACGGCGGTAACGCTCGCTAACCCGCATGGCCGATTTAATAATATTCATAGCCTCCGTCTCGCTAATATCGGCAAACGGTGCGGTAGACGAGCCTTTCCAATGTTGGAAAAATTTCTTTTGCAAAAAGCGTAAATGGTCTTTTACGGCCTGCTCGGCATAGGTTTGCATTTTATAGTTGATGGTGGTGTAAATCTTCAACCCATCTTTATACAGGTTGTAGTGCGTACCATCGGGCTTGGTGTTTTCGTTACACCATTTCTCCATATCGCTGCGCAGGTATTCCCTAAAATAGGGTGCCATGCCGGTATTTTGGTTCTCTACACTAAACTTAAGTGTGATAGGCAACGCCTTTAGCGAGTCATATTGCGCTTGCGATAAATACTTGTTGCGCTTCATTTGAAAAAGTACCGTATTGCGGCGACGCAGCGCATCTTCGGGGTGCATGCGCGGGTTGTAGGCCGTAGGCGCTTTTAACATACCTACTAGCATTGCTGCCTCTTGTATCTTAAGCGAATCGGGCGTTACACCAAAATAGGTATTGGCAGCCGAGCGTATGCCGTAGGCATTATTACCAAACTCTACCGTGTTAAAATACAGGGCTATAATTTCTTCTTTGGTATAGCTTTTCTCTAGCTTAACAGCGGTAATCCATTCTTTCATTTTAGTAACCGCCATACCCGATTTTGACTTGGCTGCCGTACTATCCCTCTTAAACAGGTTTTTGGCCAACTGCTGGGTAATGGTACTACCACCGCCACCGCCTTCGTCGCCCATTAAAACCGTGCGGGTAACAACACGCACAAGTGCAATAAGGTCAACGCCTGAGTGTTCCATAAAACGCTCATCTTCGGTTGATATAAGGGCATTTACCAAATAGGGAGAAAGCTGCTCATACTTTACGTTTGAGCGGTTTTCAATATAATACTTGCCTAATAGTTTTTGGTCGGCGCTGTACACCTCCGATGCCAGCTGGCTGCGGGGGTTTTCCAACTCTTCAAAGCTGGGCAAATGGCCAAATGCGCCAAAATAAACCAGCAATAACATAAATGCCAATAGCAACAAGGGGCTAAACGCAATTATCCAAATCCACTTAATAAAACGCCAGTAGGAACCTTTCTTTTTTTTCTTCGCCATGAGGGATTGTTAGCTACTACAAAAGTAACAACTTAATTGATTGCCCGTTTACGCATTATAATCCCTTTTGTTACCTTGCCGCCTATGCGCAAACACCTTGTGTTTATAACCGTTTTGCTACTCTGCCTAGGGCTGTGCTTTGCATCGGGGCTGCTAAAAGGCATAGAACTACTTATCACCAGCGGTGTGTTCATTATATTATGGGCGCTGCGCGCGGTTTTTCCGGTGTATAAAAACCTATCTACAAACATATTATTAGCCTCTTTCTCCGTTCTCATTCCTCTTTCTGTTATTGATATTGGCTACCATGTCTACCTAAACAAAAAACCGAACGCAGAGCGCATTGAGAGTGAGGTAGAGACGATTTATAAATTCATTCCCAACAAGGTTTTTAAAGATGAAGCCCGCTATGGCGACCTTGCCGAGATGGGCAGGCTGACAAAGGAATACCCCGAAACGCGCGCCATTACCTGCCAGATAGATGAACTAGGCTACCGTAACCCCATTGGGCAAAAGAATAAAAAGAACCGCATTATCCTCATTGGCGATTCATTCGGGTTTGGGGCTATGACGGATGGCGAAAACATTGCCGATTTTTTGCGTAACGACTTCGGATTAGAAACCTATAACCTAAGCCTGCCGGGCTACGGGCCGTGGCAAGAGCATTATACGCTGCGACAAGAAATTGATAAAATTACCAAAGCTGATACTTGCACCGTAGTATGGCTACTGTTTACAGGCAACGACCTTGCCGGACGGTTTGACAGCGTAAATGTTGCCGACCGTAAAGCCAACTGGCGAGATGATTTTTATGCGTTCCGCAAGAAATCGCCGATACGCGAGGGGTTGCTGAATGTATTTAACCCCAAAGCGCTGGCGGATACTAATGTTAAGCAGGTAGTTAAACACAAAAATGATACACTACTTTATTATGAACCCTATTTGCAACAAGCAATTCTTGATTCAACGGAAATAACAAAGCTTACAAAATTTAAAGCATTAACAGACATTGTAGATAAGACAAAGCAACTTACTGACAACAAAAATTTAAGATTACAGATAATGTTAATAGAGCCTAAAGAAACGTTCTTAACATCTTATTTAGGCTATAAAAATTGTAATCCATCAGGTATTACTAAAGCGCTATGCGGCTATATGGATAGTAAAAAATTAAATATACTGTACCCTAGCGTTTACATATGTTTTGGAAAATTATCAGGCCTTTATTTAAACAGCGATACACATTTTACTACCGAAGCTAATAAATCTATAGCTGATGATATTTATGTATGGGAGAGGGTAGGAGTGAAGTAGTTTCCCTCACCCCTACCCTCTTCCTAGTGGAATCTTCATACCACCCCGCCCTGCGGGCACCCCTCCTAC
>JANOCJ010000372.1:0-3472 GCA_031412115.1 Flavobacteriales bacterium | reverse complement strand
GTATTTACTTACGGCTTTGATATTGCCGAGAAGAATATAAAAAAGGCTAAATGCACTACGTACTCGTTGTGCGACTATGATACGCTTATTGATGTTGCGTTGGAATCGCGCTATATTAGCGATAAAGATGTGGAAACCCTTAAGCAGTGGCGCCAAAGGCCCGAAGCTTGGGGTACAACCCTATAATTTTTAATTATGTCGTTTACCGAATACCACGGAAAAACAGTTGAAGTGCATGCCCCTGCGGGTGTGGTGTTTAACTATTTGGCCGATATGCGAAATTTTGGCAAACTAATGCCCGCAAGCGTCAGCGACTGGCAGGCCGATGTTGACAAATGCAGCTTTGTTATACGCAGCTTAGGCACGGTTACCATTAGGTTTGAGAAAAAGGAAATGCCTACGCACCTTATTTGTGTTTCGGAAATACGCGGCGACGATTACCGCCTACATGCAGATATTAAACCCCTAAGCAATGATAATTGCGATGTTACCTTCCGCTTTAACGGCGATATGAATATGGTAACCCGTATGCTGGCCCAAAAGCCCATACACCAGTTGTTAGACACCTTGGCTGAACTGCTGGAGAAAACTTCTTTTTAGCTGGTAGCTTATAGCTTGTAGCTGATAGGAAAAAATATTTAGTAGATAATAGCTGTTAGGAAATACTGAAACCCTATAAGCTAAAAGCTACCAGCTATATGCTACACAACAAACGCCACCTCTTTAAAGGCATATAGTTTATTGCCTGCGCGGGTGTTTATAATCAACCTTCCATCACTGTTTATGCCGGTTATAATACCCGAAAAAACCTGATCGTTGGCGGTAAATACGCGCTCTTCATTAAAAAACAACAGGTTGGCGGTGTAGCGTGCATACATATCTTCGAACCGGCGGGCCTTTAGCTGTAGGTATTCAGCCTCTAAATACGATAGAAACGTATCAAGCAAATCTTCCAGCACATATTCTTTATCTGTTTTTAGTTTGATGGATGTAGCCGATGAGAGTTCTTCTTCAAAAATATCTTGGTTTACATTAAGCCCAATACCAATAACTGTGTGGCTTAAATGCGTTCCGCGCAAGGTATTTTCAATTAATACACCGGCTATTTTTTCGTAGTCAACATAAATATCGTTGGGCCATTTTACCAGTGCGGGCAGGTACACTTCTTTCTGCAAAAAATTGCTAAGCGCCAGGCATACCGCCATGTTTAGGTAAAATTGCTCGGTAGCTGCTAAAAAGGTAGGCTCATACACTACGCTAAAGGTTAGGTTTTGGCGGTGTCGCGTAAGCCACTTATTGCCAATTTGCCCACGCCCATTGGTTTGCACATGGGTAGCATATACCTTACCCTCGGCAGCAGTACCGTTTTTAACCTGAATGTTGGCATAGCGGTTGGTAGAGTCTAGCGACTCTATCCAAATAACGGGATTGCCTGTAAAAAGGGTGTGCATATTGGGCAAAGTTACTTTCTTTTTATAGTATGGTAACTAAACAAAATTAGCTTTGAGCAACTTACCATGATAACGTACTTTTGATAGATAACTAAATTCATGGAAATACTCATCATCTTTCTCCTTATACTAATAAACGGCTTTTTCTCCATGTCAGAAATTGCGCTGGTATCGGCCCGCAAATCGCGGCTTGAAACATCGGCCAAAAAAGGCAACAAAAGTGCTAAAGTGGCTTTGGGGCTTATAAACCAGCCCAACAAATTTTTATCAACCGTACAAATTGGCATTACCCTTATAGGCCTATTAACAGGTATTTACAGCGGCGAAAACATTGTAGAAGACATTACACCCTCCATAGCTAAAATTGACGCTTTTACAGAGTATGCCCACGGCATTGCCGTTGCCGCTATACTGGTAATTGTTACGTTTTTCTCGCTAGTACTGGGCGAATTGCTGCCCAAGCGCATTGGCCTTGCCAACCCCGAAGCTATTGCAAAATTTGCGGCTACACCCATCCGGATAATATCGTTAATAACCATGCCTTTTGTATGGCTGCTTACCAAAACTACCGATGTGTTACTGATAATCTTACGCATAAAACCATCGTTAGAAAGTAAAGTAACGGAGGAAGAGATAAAAGCCATAGTGCAGGAAGGGGCCGAAAGTGGCGAGGTGGAGCAGATAGAGCACGATATTGTAACCCGTGTTTTTGGTTTGGGAGACAGGACCGTAAGCGCATTAATGACGCACCGTAAAGACATTGTTTTTTTAAACCTGGCCGATGATGTTGCCGCTATAAATGTGGTGGTAAATAACGAACTGCATTCGGTATACCCGGCATATGATAATGATAAGGATAAAGTAAGCGGAATTGTGCTACTGAAAGACCTGTATGCGCATATACATAAGCCCGGCTTTAGCCTTAAAAACTACCTGCATACGCCCCAATTTATTAATGAGAACCTTACGGCATATGATGCTTTGGAGCTTTTTAAAAATACCAAAATACGCTACGCAGTGGTTACTGATGAGTTTGGCCTTACCCAAGGCATACTTACTATGAACGATATTTTAGAAGCCTTGATTGGCAACGTATCGGAACTATATGCCGATGAATATAAAATACTGCTGCGCGATGATGGCACCTGGCTGGTAGATGCCCATTATCCGTTTTACGATTTTTTGGCTTATTTTGACCTAAGCGATATAGCCCCGGATTATAACGTAAACACGGTGGCTGGGCTTGTTTTACACCAACTAAGCCATATACCCGCAACGGGCGATAAGCTGCGCTGGCTTGACTTTGAAATTGAGGTAATGGATATGGACGGCGCCCGCATTGATAAAATATTATTGACGAAGCTGGAAGAGTAAGAATGGCAATGGTTTTACCATCGAACTTAATCTACATACCAATTGTCTATATAATAAATTTACCATCCGTGCGTCTTCCCTAAAAACAAAGGAAAAGAGTGCACAGCGCAGATAGCCTTATGGCTTAATAAAAAAATGTACTTTTACCCTTTATTTTTACCTATTGACACTTAATGGCAAAGAAAGAAACATCAGCCCCGAAAAAGATAAAAGAAACCGCAGCGCCTAAAAAGGCAGCGGTTGCTAAAAAAGCAAAAGCATCTGAAAAAGAAGCTACACCTAAAAAAGCCGCAGCGCCTAAAAAAGCAGCCGCTAAAAAAGAGGTGGTAAAAAAAGCTGCCGCTCCTAAAAAAGCCGTAGCTAAAAAAGCTGCCGCTCCTAAAAAAGAGGCGGTAAAAAAAGCAGTAGCTAAAAAAGCCGCCGCCCCTAAAAAGGCCGCTACTAAAAAAGTGGCCGAAAAGCCCCTTAAAGTAGTTAAAAAAGGGCCGGTAAATCCTGACCAGGAATTGCTGGATGCTATTGTTGATGGCATTTTAGATAAAAAAGGCCACGAGATTGTTGTTATGGACCTGCGCCCATCGGGCAACGGCAGTACCGACTGGTTTGTGGTTTGCCATGGTAACTCAAACACCCAGGCTGCAGCTATT
>JANOCJ010000371.1:0-3952 GCA_031412115.1 Flavobacteriales bacterium | reverse complement strand
CTTCAATTTCCTGCACTTCCTCTTGCTTTTTCTTCTTTTTAAAAACCAAGGGGTAAAGGCCAAATAAGAACAATACAATAGCGCCAATTATGGCAACCGCAAAGCGGTATCTATCTTGCTGAATGAAAGATGCCAAGCCTAGGTAACAGAGCACAATCACCATTACATCGCTACTTACCGTGCCAATTTCATATATCATAGCGCGGCCTATGCCTTGGCGTATACTTATCTGTATAAGCCCAAAAAACACGGGCCCTATCATAAAGCTAATGACAATGCCCAAAAAAATCCCCGATGCGATAGCTTCAATCATGCGGCTGCAAAATATTAAGAAATTGTTACTTACACCAACGTTTTTATTGAAAACACTATGTTTTAGTTATTGTTTGCCTGCAATTTTAGTAAGTTTTGTACGTTTGCGTAAATATTACGATGAGCGCCGAAGAATTTTTTGATTTGTTTTTAAAGGAGTTGGAGCAAAGCCCCCATCTGCACAGCTATTATAAATTTCTCGGCGATGAAAAATCGTTCCTCTTTCGCAAGGCTTATTTTATTGAGCGGCTAAAATATATTGAGCGCAATGTAACAGATAAAAACGCTGTTATTTGGGATTGCGGCTGCGGCTATGGCACAACAGATATTTTCCTTGCCATAAACGGCTTTAAAGTACATGGCACAACGTTGGAGTTTTACGATAAGGTTATTCCGCAGCGTTTGGCCTATTGGGGGCAGTTTGGCAATGTTAGCGGCTTTACCTATAGCTACGAGAACCTATTTGACCAACACCCTGCCAACGGAAGTATTGACATAGCTATTTTGCAAGACACTTTGCACCATTTAGAGCCCTTGCAAGAAGCGTTGAAAATCTTTCACGATACGTTAAAACCGAGCGGAAAGCTTATAGCGGTTGAGGAAAATGGAAGCAACATAATACAAACCGCAAAGCTGTACAAGCAGCGTGGCAACAAGCGTATTATAGAGATGTATGACGAGCAGCTGGGCAAAACCATTTTGCTGGGTAACGAAAATATACGCAGCACCGATACCTGGGCTGTCGAGTTTGCCAAACAACATTTTACCCTAGGCAATGTAGAGTATGTGCGTCTGTTTTTGCCCTTTATGTTCAATAAGGCCAATTACGATAAGCGCATAGCCGATGAAAAGCGTATCTGGCGGAAAAACAGCTTTTTAAGGCAGTATTTTTATTTTGGGCTAAATTTTGTTGCCACCCGCAATTAAACCATTGGGCATGGCTTTTGTCATACCGTTACATAACACAAAAACGAGTTAGCTATGTCAAAAGCAATCAACCGTTCTATTATACCTTTATTGGTACTGTTTTTTATAGGTATTACCATACCCGATGCGCAGGCCCAAATTGGTGCCCGCCGCCGCGGAAAGGCAGCAAAAGCAGGAAGTCCTGTACTGCGTATAAAATCTAAAAGGGTGGTGCGCCGCACGGCTATTGTGCTAATTGCTGCCCACAATAATTTAAAGCAGGGCAAGGTGTATACCGGCAATTTTGCCAAAGCGGTAAGGCACCAACGCTATGCTCGCTTTTTGTGGAGGCGTGGTTTTTACCTGCGCGCTATTCATCAATCGCGCGTGGCCCGTTTGTTTGCCCTTTCTGTTATTAAAGCAAATAAGGGTGTAGCACAGGCTTCGTATGACTTTGATAAAGAGGAAAATGGCTTGATGAAAAATGCGCCATCTGAAACCCAAATGGAAACAGAAATGAATGGCGATAAGGATTATCAACAGGCATACCCCAGTCAAGGCACTAAAGACGAAGATTTCCTTGGTGAAGTTGGGGATATTGATTTAGAGGATTTGGATTAACAAACTCTCCCCCTATTTTATAGGGGGAGTACCGCGAAGCGGGGAGGGGGTACTCTATACTTCAGCAGGAATTTCTTTAGCTGCTAACCAGCGTTCAGCCTCTAATGCTGCCATGCAACCTGTGCCGGCAGCCGTTACAGCCTGGCGGTAAATATGGTCTTGCACATCGCCGCAGGCAAATACACCTTCTATATTAGTTTGCGTAGTACCGGGCTTGGTTTTAATGTAGCCGCTTTCATCCAAAGTCAAATAGTCTTTAAATAGGGTTGAATTAGGCGTATGGCCAATAGCCACAAAAAAGCCGGTAATATCAAGCGTGCGTTCTTCGCCGGTTTGTACGTTACGTATCAAGGCCGCTTCTACTGATTTCTCGCCCTGTATTTCCACCGTTTCGCTATTAAAAATTACTTCAATATTAGGTGTGTTAAGCACACGGTGTTGCATAACTTTAGAGGCACGCAGCTCATCGCGGCGAACAATCATGTATACTTTTTTGCAAAGCTTGGCTAAGTAAGTAGCTTCTTCGGCAGCGGTATCGCCTCCACCAACTAGGGCAACATCTTGCCCACGGTAAAAGAAACCATCGCATACCGCACAAGCCGATACGCCAAAACCGTTTAAGCGCTCTTCACTCTCTAAGCCCAGCCATTTTGCTGTTGCGCCTGTGGATATAATAACCGTTTCGGCAAGTATATCATACTTTTCGTCAACCGTTACTTTATAGGGTTGCGATGAAAAATCAACTGCTGAAACATAGCCCCAACGAATGTCGGTACCAAAACGGGCCGCTTGTTTGCGGAAGTCTTCCATCATCTGTGGGCCCATTACCCCATCAGGGTATCCGGGGTAGTTCTCTACATCATTGGTAATGGTAAGTTGCCCACCGGGCTGTAAGCCTGCAATAAGCACAGGTTTAAGGTCGGCGCGGGCTGCGTATATAGCGGCTGTGTACCCTGCCGGGCCCGAGCCAATAATTAAGCATTTTACTGTTTCTGTCTGGTTGCTCATAAGGTGCAAAAATAACGATTTAATCGCGTTTTAGTTTAGCCATTTAATAACATGAAAATGTGTGGATAACCGATTTACTCAAAGCAAACCACCTGCTTCTCGCTTACGCCATAGCCCACCCAGCAGCCCAAGCCGCCTTTTATATTAGATAGTACGTTGTTGGGCGATGCAAAAGGGCTGTTATTATCATCCAACGATTGCTCTACACTACGAAAAAAATTATAGGCTGCCAAATCAATCGTACACAAGCGTACCTTAACGGTATCGCCTAAGCGGTAGCACTTTTTGTCGGCATGGTCAAAATTATCTTCTGATAAGCCATCGCCATACCCATCGGGCCTGCCGACACCAAAATAATACGCCTGCCCTTTAAAAAATTTGTTTGTTAGTAAAGTATTGGGGCGAAATGTACGGTTATTGCGTTTAGGGTTTTGGCTTACTCGGCGCGATAGTATACGGTAGTTACGGTCGTCAATACCCGGGTCATGAAAGTAAGTCCATATCAGCCCTAAGGTGTCGCCGGGGTCGTTAAAAACCTTCCAATGCAGGCTGTCAATGGGCGTTGCGGGTATAATAGTTGTGGTAGATGTAACCGTATCGCCATCGGAAATAATTACCAAACTATACGTTTTTCCGGCTTGGCCTATTACAGTACCATTCTTTTTTATGTAGGCATATTTTAGCGGTGCCTCGTTAGCCGATTGAAAGGTAAGCGTATCTGTATTAATGCCATCGCTAACGGTAACTATGGCATCGTATATAATAGAGTTGGCAAGGGCTGCAGAATCTATAGGGGCAAAATAGGCCGAGTTGCGCGACAACACAACATACGGCCGCAGCCCTTGAAAAATATAGCCTTCAACCACAATTTTAGGGTCAGGGTCGGGCAGGTCTACAGTAATATCTTTTTCGCACGATGTAAACAACAAGCCTAAACCGGCTATAATGCCGATAATAGTTAGGGTGTATGCAGTGTACTTTTTCAATACGCACAAATTACCGTAAACTGCGTAACACCGTGGCCGCCCCAGCCTCCAAGGCCGCCTTTAATGTTTGATATAACATTGTTAGGCGATGCAAATGGGCTGCCGCTGCTGCCTAAAGA
>JANOCJ010000370.1:0-7818 GCA_031412115.1 Flavobacteriales bacterium | reverse complement strand
GGCCGTTGGCATCAAAATGCATATCGGGATAATCGTTGGTATCCAAAATACACTTAGTACAAATTTGGTATGTGCGTTGCGTTGTCATTAAGCGTTAATATATGCAAAATCTTGTTTAGACAAATAATTGATTAATACCGCGCGGTGTTTGCCGGTAAATACAAACATTGCGCCTGCCGCCGCCGCCGATGCGCCTTTGGTAAAAGCCTCTTTAAAATCATCGGGCTTGCCTGCGCCGCCGCAAGCTATTACGGGAATATCAACGGCGTTGGCCACCATCTCTATCAGCTTTAAATCAAAGCCGCCCATGGTTCCGTCGCGGTCTATGCTGTTCAGCATAATCTCGCCTGCGCCATCGGCTGCTACTTTCTTAGCATAATCCACCGGGTTCATTTTTACGCTACGCTTGCCGCATTCTACATGCACATGGTAGCTGCCAAACAAATCTTTTTTCACATCGATTGATGCCACAATGGTAGAGCTGCCAAACTGTTCAGCGGCACGTTTTATTAAGTCAGGCTCGGTGGCAATGGCTGTGTTAATAGCCACTTTCTCTACACCCGTTTTTATCACATTGATAATATCTTGCAACGTGCGGATGCCTCCGCCGTAACACAACGGCATAAAACATTCCGTGGCTATTTCTTCAATGTAGGTAAGGTTGGGGCCGCGCTTTTCTCGTGTTGCCGATATGTCAAGAAAGATGAGTTCGTCAACTTCCTTCTCGTTAAAAATCTTCACGGCATTTACGGGGTCGCCTACGTATACGGGGTCTTTAAACTTGGTAGTTTTTACCAAACTATCCATTTTATCGCAAAGCAAAACGGGTATTATCCTTTTTTCAAACATCAGTATTTCTCCGCAAAATTTTTCAAAAGGTTCATACCGTATTTATGGCTTTTCTCAGGGTGAAACTGAACGCCCACAATATTCTCGTGTTCAAATGCCGAAGTGTATTCTATGCCATAATTGGTCTTAGCTAAAATATCGTCATTAGTTTCAGGCTTAAAGTAATAGCTGTGTACAAAGTAAAAGCGGGGCGTTTCTTCATAGCCTTCCAACAACCGCGATGGCTTAGCTATTTGCAATTGGTTCCAACCCATGTGGGGCACTTTGTATTGTTGAAGGCCCTCGCCAAAAACAA
Source organism: Flavobacteriales bacterium (assembly GCA_031412115.1). Taxonomy (GTDB): domain Bacteria; phylum Bacteroidota; class Bacteroidia; order CAMBQF01; family CAMBQF01; genus CAMBQF01. Next base: position 6,674 of record JANOCJ010000370.1, on the reverse strand, counting down.
ACTTGGCAAAGCGGCCTTTTATCCAGCCTAAGCCTTGCAGCTGGCCTTCGTCGCTACCGTCAGTCATCAATTGCATGCCAAGGCAAATGCCCAAAACAGGCACTTTCTCTTCAATTATTTTTTTGTTAAGGATGTCAATTAAGCCCATATCATGCAGGCTTTGCATGCCGGTATCAAAAGCGCCTACGCCGGGCAGTATAATTTTGGTGGCTTCGGCTATTTTAGCGGGGTCTGATGTAATAATGCTGTCGTGCCCAATGCGCCTAAGCATATTGGCAATAGAGCCTAAATTACCCATTCCGTAGTTTACAATAGTTATCATCTGCGCCTTTAGGGTTGCGAAGATAAGAAAATAGAACATACCGTTTAGCCTCTCCCCCTGCCCCCTCTCCAAGGAGAGGGGGTAAAGTCCTTCCCCCTTGGGGGAAGGATTAGGATGGGGGCTATTGCAGCATTTGTTGGGTTCGGATATTACTAGGATTAACCTTTAAAGCCCTTTGCAGGTAAGGCTTTGCCAGCGCCGGTTGGTTGCGAAACATATACAAACCTGCCAGGTTGAGTAGCGCCTGTTCATAGTCAGGGTCAAGCGCAAGGGCTTTTTTGTAGAGTTCTTCGGCCTTGGTATCGTTGCCGCCGTTTATGTAAATAAAGCCCAAATTACTGAATGCAGGGGCATAGGTGGGGTTCTCCACCGTTAAATCTTCAAACAGTTTTTTAGCCTCGTCGTTGCGTTTTAACACTAGTGCCGTGGTACCCAGTTTATTTTTAAAATCGGGGTAAAAAGGTGTTAGGCGTACCGCCTGCTGAAAAAACGTATATGCCACCGCAATATTGCCTGTGGTAGAGTATGCTTCGCCTATGCGGTAGGCCGTCCAGCCATCGGTGTTGCTATAACTTTGGGTGATTAATTTTTTAGTCAGCACAGCATTTTGGCCCACTTTTTCTACCTCGGCAATTACGTTTTTAAAATCACCTTTTATGTAGAAATACTGAATGCGCGCAAAAAACATGTAATCGCCACCATTCTTTAAATAAAACCATGCGCTATCTAAATAATAGGGCTTAGGGTCAAATTTTTCATATTGGTTGATGTAGGCCAACGCCTTTGATAGCGGGGTAGGCGAGGGGTTGTTAATGCACACCAACCCAATAAATTCTTTAATGCCCTGCTTCTCTTTTTTGTCGATAGGCTTGCGTATGTAATGGTCGTGCACCGTTACGTGGGGTATATCAATAGAACCCGACTTAGGCATGTGGCAGCTTACGCAGTTGTTCTGTGCCGCATCCAGCCTGGCTTGTGGGGCAGTGCAAAGGTTTTGTTTTACGGTAGTATGGCAACTGTTGCATTTGGCATTAAAGTACCCATCGCCCAGACTTTTTGATGTAACGTGCGGGTTATGGCAGGTAACGCAGGTCATGGCATTTTTATATGGGCGCAGCCCTGTATTATCAGCCTTTTTAGCCGATTGGATAAAGCACTGGCTCTGCTTCATTCTATCGGCGTGCGATGCCATAATAAAGTCTTCGTCGGCATTTTTATAGCGCGGCAGGTATACTTCCATTACCTCGCTTAGCATCATTCCGGGCTTAAAATCAAAGAACGATTTGCCCGGCTTAAGCACCGCATTGCCTTGTAAATGGCAGCGTTGGCAAATTTCAAATTGTAGGTCTGATTTTAACTTGCCCGGATTTACAATAGAGTAGTCAATGTATTTTGAAGTATCAATATTCTCGCCCGCCTGTTTACGGCGCACATGCTCTGCACCCGGCCCGTGGCAACGCTCACAGTCTATGCCCTGCGGCACTTCGTTGTACTTATTCTCCGACCCCATTACAAACTCGGGGTAGGCATTATGGCAACTCATACACTCAACCCCAATAATGCGGCTAAAGCGTGTATTATGGCCATTTTCAAAGCCGGGCGGCAAATCTAACTTACCTTGTTGGGCGTAAAAAGTAAACGGCGCCTGGTACAAATAGCCATTGCTGTTTATTATGTGCGAATTGGTATGCTGCCCCGAACCTACAATGTATCTAACCGGTTGCAATCGCTTGTAAACAGTATCTTTTCCCGCTAAGCGAAACTCCAATACCTTCAAGGTATCACCTGCAAAAAGGGGCTTATAGTACAGGTCAGAAAATTTATCGTACAGCAGTTTGGCCTTCTCAAAATTGCCCTTGCTCTTGGTATGCGTCGCATAGTCAAAAGACTGCCCCATGCCTGTTTGCATATAGGTTTGGTAAATCTCGTTATGGCATTGTTTGCAGGTGTTTATGCCAACATAACTAACAGTGTCACTCAGGTTTAAATACGTGTCGGGCTGTTTTTCGGTGCCGTTATTTTGGCCGCAAAAAACAGCAAACACAGCCACAAAGGCCAGTATTAGTATGAGCGCAATGTTCCTCATGCCGTGCGGAGCAGTTGTAACGTATGTTCGTCTACCCACTTATTATTAATGTGCAGCCACTGCTTTTTAGTGCCTGTAATGGCAAAATTATACTTGCCAAAAAGCTTTAAACTCGCCTCATTATCGGCAGCTATGTTGCAAAAAAGCTGGTTAAGGTTTAGGGTAGAAAATGCGTAGTCAATAACCGCCTGTAAAGCTTGTCCCGCATAGCCTTTTTGGCGATGTGTTTTATCGCCAATTAATATGCCCAAACCGGCGCGTTGGTGGCGTGGCTCAAAGTCGAACAAGTCAACACAGCCAATGGTTTCGCCGTTGGTGTCAATCATTAACCGCAGTTGCTTTGATGAATAAATATCCTGCGATGCCTGTTGCTCAATATAATTCTTCAATACCTCTTTTGAAAATGGGGCATAGGTATAGCTTACGCTCCAATTTTCAGGGGCGTTTTCCCATTGATAAATGAGTTCTAAATCGGATGGCTCAGTTGCGCGAAGTGTAACCATTACAATTCACTCAACTTAAAACTTTCCTTCACCCGCACACCCTTTTCCGTTACCTGCAAGGTGCAGCATTCATTTACCGGGTCGTGCTCAAAAAATAGTATCGCGTCTTTCTCTGCCATCTCGGTTAAAATGCTTTGTTTCTCACCCAAGGTAAGTAGCGGACGCGTATCATAGCCCATTACATACGGCACGGGTATATGCCCCACTGAGGGAATTAAATCGGCCATGTAAATAATGGTTTTGCCGTTGTAATTCAGCACCGGCAGCATCATGCTTTCGGTATGGCCGTTCACCGTTTTATAATCGAACAAGTTAAAGCTATCATCTACAAATTTCAGGTGGCCGCTTTCTTGTATAGGCAAAATATTCTCACTTAAAAACGAGGCTTTCTCCCTTGGATTAGGTTTTGTGGCCCAGTCCCAATGCTTGCCATTGCTCCAGTAGGTAGCGTTTTTAAATACCAGTTCGTAACCGTCGCGGGCGGTATTCCATTTTACACTGCCGCCGCAATGGTCAAAATGCAGGTGGGTAAGAAAAACATCGGTAATATCATCTACCCCAAAACCCAATGCTTTTAGCGATTTTTCCAATGTAGCATCGCCATTCAAATAATAGTGACCAAAGAATTTTTCGTTCTGCTTGTCGCCCATGCCATTGTCAACCAAAATCAGCTTATCGCCATCTTCAATCAGCAGGCAGCGCATGGCCCAGTTGCACATATTATTATCGTCGGCGGGGTTACTTTTTTGCCAAATGCTTTTAGGCACTACGCCAAACATGGCGCCACCGTCAAGCTTAAAAAATCCGGTATCTATGGTATGCAGTTTCATATGTGGCAAATTTAATAATATTCTCAGCCCTTTTACCTCATCCCCCGGCCCCTTCTCCAATGTGGAGAAGGGGAGCAAAAAAGCCCCTCTCCTATAGGAGATGGGTTGGGGTGAGGTCTTAAATCTCTGTTAAGAAAATCCTGCCCACCACGATTTATCTGCTATTTATCTTGTCTAGTTTTACTGTATGAAATTGCATTTTATTGCCATTGGCGGCAGCGCCATGCACAATTTAGCCATAGCCCTGCACGAGGCGGGTAACGAGGTAACGGGTTCTGACGATGAGATATTTGAACCCTCGCGTACGCGGTTGGCAAACCTGGGTTTATTGCCCGAGGCAGAAGGCTGGTTTCCGGAAAAAATACATACCGGGTTGGATGCTATTGTGTTGGGAATGCACGCCAAACTCGATAACCCCGAACTGAAAAGGGCCAATGAACTAGGACTTAAAATATATTCGTACCCCGAATATTTATACGAGCATGCCAAAAATAAAATCCGTGTAGTTATTGGCGGCAGCCACGGTAAAACTACCATTACCGCTATGGTAATGCACGTTTTAAAACACAGCGGTCGCAATTTTGACTATATGGTTGGCGCGCAGCTAAAGGGTTTTGATACGATGGTGAAGCTTACTAACGATGCGCCGATAATGATTTTAGAGGGCGATGAATACCTAACTTCGCCTATTGACCCAAGGCCTAAATTTCACCTATACAAGCCTCATATTTCCATACTTACGGGCATTGCGTGGGACCATATCAATGTATTTCCCACTTTTCAAATGTACCTCGACCAGTTTCGTCAGTTTATAAATTTAACAGAAGAAAATGGTACGCTAATTTATTTTCATGAGGATGATAACCTTGTAAGGTTAGCCGATGAAGCCCGTAACGATATTAGGACTATTGCTTACCATGCCCTGCCTTTTAGGGTGATTAATGGCGTTACCTATGTAATGGGAACAGGTGTTGATTTTACTACCCCGCTGCAAATTATTGGCAAGCACAACCTGCAAAATATAGCAGGCGCGTTAGAGGTTTGCCGTCAACTGGATATTCCTGATGCCGATTTTTTCATCCACATACAAACCTTTGAGGGCGCGGCTAAACGCTTAGAGCCGTTGCGAATAGAAGGCACGTATTCTGTATTTAAAGATTTTGCCCATGCCCCATCAAAAGTAAAAGCAACGGTTGATTCGTTAAAAGAGCATTTTGCTGATAGGAAGTTGATTGCCTGTTTTGAGCTTCACACTTATAGTTCTTTAAATAAAGAATTCTTAGAACAATACCACGGCGCTATGGATAAAGCGGATGAAGCTATAGTGTATTTTAGCAACCATGCGTTGGAATTGAAACGCTTGGATAAACTGAGTGTAGATGATGTTAAGGAGGCCTTTAAGCGCCCCGATTTGGAGGTGTACAATAATTCGGAAGAACTTTATGTGCGCCTAAAAAGCATATCGCACCAAAATACCTGCCTGCTGCTAATGAGCTCGGGCAATTTTGACGGATTGGATTTACTAAGCCTGTAACGACGATTTTTCGCCGGGGCGGTAGCGGCGGATGAAGTAAGCAAACACCACCGTAAAAAAGAACCCTGCACATATAGTAATAAACATAGGGAATACCGATTGCATAGAGGGGCTGAAAAATTTTGCTGCACCGGCAATCCTGTTTTCCAGTTCAAATGCGGTACCGCCTTCTCTTTTAATTCCGGCAATATTAAGCGCCAAATGGTAAGCCAAGGCTTGGGTATTTATATAGGTATAATACAAATAATCAAAAAGGCCGCCAAACACGCCCGATATAGCTGCAATACGCACACCACCGGCTGTAGCCAGCTTGCCGCTCATAAAGCCGCCAAACTCCTTATTACGTGTAGCCACCATGCCCGGCCAAAGCATAATAACCGTAACAATAGGCGATATAAGCATATACGCTTTGCCCCATTGGGCATGCAAAGGGTCGGTATAAAAAACAACTAGTTTTATGGCAATGCTAATGGCTATGCCTATTAATGTGTACTTAAAATATTCCCTCATCAGGCTGCAAATATAGGGCTTAAATTATCTGCAAAAAGTATTGCTTTGTGTTGCAGAATGAGTTAAATTTACTATCTGTTTATATAAACTTATGAAAACGGTTCGCTTTGGTTTGTTCGACGAGGATGTTGCTACACTCGCCGAGGTTGACGAATTAACTGCCACAGGTGTTAAACGTAACCTGATTTTGTACAACGACGATTACAATACATTCGATTTTGTAATTGATACCCTGATTGATTTGTGTAACCATTCACTTGAGCAGGCCGAGCAGTGTACTTATTTGGTACATTATGCAGGTAAATGTGCGGTTAAGCTGGGCTCAAATGAGGAGTTGCTGCCAATATGCAAAGCCATGCTAAACCGTGGCCTTACGGCAGAAATTCATTAGCCTTTCGTTGCTTTATTTCGAATACCTTAAGTTCTATTAATATTCACTGCCTGCGGCGTTGTCTGCCGACGGCTTGTTCTTTTGGCTTGACCCAAAAGAACCAAAAAGTCAAGGGCTGTCATTTCTCAACGACCCACTACGGGGCGTTCACTAAACCGCGCAAACTAGTCGCTTCGCGACGTCGAACAGCGCGCGCTTTGTCCGCTATGCGGACACGTTCACTTTCCTTGCAGGTGCCCGTTTCGAAATGAAGGCCCATCGTTGCTTACGCATGAAATAGTTACTCGCATTTTATTTGTGCGTGGGACGTCCACGAAACGTGCGAATCCGAAATTTCACGGCCGGAGTAGGGCGGGTTGTGCGACAAGTGAAATTTCAGGTTGGGTTTCGTGGTGCATTTTCTTTGGTTCGTTTCTTGGGGGCCAGCCAAAGAAATGAACGCCCCGGCAGGGAAGCCTGTCCTAATACATGAAACCATTCATCCGGGCGGGCGCCGCA
>JANOCJ010000369.1:0-4232 GCA_031412115.1 Flavobacteriales bacterium | reverse complement strand
TATTTATTTCCAAACCGTCGACATATTAACCTATTTCTCCTTGCAGGCATTTGCTTTGCTCTGATTAACAGTAGTTTACGTGTTTCTGCTGCATCCCGCTAATATGCTTTGCCCCACCATTTTAGGTATTGTGCTAATTTTGCTAAACAATAATATTTAGCTTGCGTTACCGTCTTAGCTGTAAAACATCGTATCTGTGAATTATAATACCCCGTCTAATATATTAATTGATACCAGTTGCCGCATAGAGTCGTTTATATGTAGTACCCAACGCACAGCCAAAATTACGGCCGATGTGTATAACAATGCCCGCCAATTGCCATCAGCATGGGATTTGTTGTTGCCGCAAGGCAGCAAAATGGCATCACATATATTAACGTTGATTGAAGATAGTGCTATTGAGGGGCTTACCTACTACTATATTATTGTAAAGGATGAAGATAAGCCCATTGGTTTACTCTACTTTCAGCGCTTAGCGTTAACTAAAGAACATTACCCCGATTTTTCAGGTTCGGGCAAAATAGCCAAACACGTATACAATTACCTATCGGGCAAGGCGTTTGGCCTGCTAACGGCCGGCAACTTATTCTGTACCGGTTTCCCTTGGTATTGGTTTGATGATAAAGCCATTAAGGCCGACGATTTTTTTAAAGCCGTTAATAAAGCCGCCACATCGCTGCTCAAAACCAGCCAATCGCACATGGTAATGCTTAAGGATGTGGATGATAAGCTGAATAACTTTATTACCCGCAAACCATCGGGCTACGCGCACATGGGCGAGGATATTTTTATGCAAATGCCTCTAAACCCTGAATGGCAAACGTTTGACGATTATGCCAAAGCACTGAGTAAGAAGTATGCGGCGCGGGTGCGCAAAATGCAGGAAGCCGTTAAAGAACTGCGCATAGCAAGGCTTACCACTGAAGAGATTGAACAACATCTACCTGATATACAGCAGTTGTATATGGAGGTTATAGGCCATTCATCAGTAAAAATAGGGGTGCTAAATGCTCGCTATTTTCTGAACATGAAAAAGGCTTTTGGGGCTAATTTTGACGTTTGGGGTTGGTTTGAGGGCGACCGTATGGTGGCTTTTACATCAACCCTAATTGAAAATGGCAGCTACGAAGTGTATTATATAGGTTATGGCGATGAGGATAATAAGCGCTATTGCTTGTACCCCAACATATTGCTGCATGGCGTTCAGCAATCTATTGCCGATAAAAAGAAGGTATTAAAACTGGGCCGCACCGCCTTAGAGGCCAAAGCCATTGTAGGCGCCGGGCCTTTGTACCTAAACAACTACATTAAAATGAAAAGCAGCCTGTTGCAAATGGGCCTTAGCTTTATTTTAAAAGCCTTTGTAAAAGAGCGCGGCAGCGAGTGGAAAAAGCGCAATCCGTTTAAAAAATAGTTTTTTAGTTCCCTGTTCCCAGTATTTTTTAATGCTCTCCCTTATAAAGGGAGTACCTTTTTGCAACGCAAAAAGGAGAGGGATTGTTATTTGTTAATATCCCAAAATACTACCAACAGCCAACTGCGAACCGTCAACCGCCAACTTACTGACAACTGGAAACCGGCAACTGAAAACTTCGCTAAAATCATTATCTTCGCGGTTTATTAAATACCCCGGAATTATGACACTTACCAGCCAGGCGCCTACCGCGCCCGTTCGCGTTTCTGTAATGGCCGAGAACCTTATTGGTTCAGAGATTATACGCATTGCAGCAGAGATTAATGAGTTGATGAAGCAGGGCCAAAAGGTGTATAACCTTACCATTGGCGACTTTGATTCAAATATATTCCCCATTCCGGCCTTGTTAAAGCAGGAGATAAATGCTGCTTACGAAAATAACCAGACTAACTACCCGGCAGCCAATGGCTTAGCCGATTTACGCGCTTCGGTATCACACTTTTTGCACCGCAAGCAGGGGATAGATTTTGACGCCGAAGAGATTTTAATCTCGGCCGGTGCCCGCCCATTAATATATGCCACCTATATGGCACTTATTGATCCCGGCGATGCTGTTATCTTCCCCGTTCCATCGTGGAACAATAACCACTATTGCCATTTATCGGGCGCACGCCCCATTATGATTGATACTAGGGTGGAGAATAACTTTATGCCTACGGCAGACGAAATTCGCCCGCATATACAAGAGGCTACCATGTTGGCCCTATGCTCTCCGCTAAACCCAACCGGCACTACTTTTACTAAAGAAGATTTGTCGGCCATTTGCGATTTAGTGGTAGAAGAAAACAACCGCCGTGGCCCAAATCAAAAGCCTTTGTACCTTATGTACGACCAAATTTACTGGGCATTAACCTACGGCGAAACGGAACATTACGATCCTATTAGCCTACGCCCCGAACTGCGCGATTATACCATTTTTATTGATGGCCTTTCAAAAACCTTTGCCGCTACCGGCGTACGCGTAGGCTGGGCATTTGGCAGTAAGTATATTATTGATAAGATGAAATCTATCCTGTCTCACGTTGGGGCATGGTCGCCTAAGGCAGAGCAGGTTGCAACGGCTAAGTTTTTAAGGGATGATAAAGCGGTTGATACCTATTTAGAGACTTTTAAAGACGAACTTAGTTACCGCCTCAACGAATTTTACAAAGGCTTTATGAATTTGAAAGCCGAAGGGTTTGCGGTAAATGCTATTGCCCCGCAGGCGGCTATTTACCTTACCGTAAGCTTTAACCTGCACGGCAAGCGCAAAGCCAACGGCGATGTGTTGCACACTACTAAAGACATTACATCTTACATACTTTCAGAAGCAAAATTGGCCATTGTGCCTTTTTATGCTTTTGGCACCGACGACAACTCTCCATGGTATCGTATATCGGTTGGGGTTAGCAAAAAAGAGGAAATACCTCATATTTTTGAGAATCTGCACAATGCTTTATCAAAACTGTCGTAATATAAGCTATGAGCAATACCTATTGCGTTATAATGGCAGGTGGTGTAGGCAGCCGCTTTTGGCCCTTAAGCCGTACCGATAAGCCTAAGCAGTTTTTAGACATTTTGGGCACAGGAAAATCGCTGTTGCGGATGACCTTTGACCGTTTTCTGAAAATCATTCCGGCCGAGCGTATTTACATCGTTACCAACAACGATTATTTAGAGTTGGTGAAGGAAGATTTGCCCGAACTGGCCGTATCTAACATTATTTGCGAACCCGCCCGCCGAAATACCGCGCCGTGCATAGCCTATGCGGCTTACAAAATACAATCGGTAGATAAGGATGCGGTAATGGTGGTAACCCCATCGGACCATCTTATCCTTAACGAAGATATTTTTCTGGATAATATTAAAGTAGCCCTACAAAACGCGCAGGATAAAGATGCCCTTATGACTATTGGCATTAAACCCACCCGCCCCGATACCGGCTATGGTTACATACAAATGAATAGCAATGCCGAACCGGGCTTTGATGATAACGTACATAAAGTAAAAACCTTTACCGAAAAACCCGCGCTTGAACTGGCTAAAACCTTTGTAGAGAGTGGCGAATTTGTTTGGAATGCAGGCATATTTGTATGGTCGCTTAGTAGCATATTAAATGCATTTGACCAATACCTGCCCGAGGTAAACGATTTGTTTAAAGAAGGGGTAGGCAAGGCTTATAATACTAATAAAGAGTGGGATTTTATCCGCCAGGCATACTTGGTGTGCAAATCAATTTCTATTGATAATGGCATTTTAGAAAAAGCCAATAACGTATATGTTATAGAGGCCGGCTTTGGCTGGAGCGACTTAGGCACATGGGGTTCTATGTACGAGAATGTGAAAAAAGACAAAAATGGCAATGCCGTTTTGGGCGACCATGTAATGTTTTACAATACCAATGATTGTGTAGTGCGCGTACCCGACAATAAACTGGTAGTAGTGCAGGGGCTGGAAGATTACTTAATTATAGATACCGAAAAGGCGCTACTTATTTGCAAAAAGAGCGAAGAGCAGGAGATTAAAGAGATAGTAAACCAGGTAAAAATTGAAAAAGGCGAGGAATTTGTATAGTTCCTTTTAACCATATATTTTCGGCTTAAAATAGCTCTCCCTTATAAAGGGAGTACTCCCGCCAACGGCGGGAGGGAGGGATTTTAGTCGGACAAAAAACATCATAACCCTTGAAAAAATCCGCATTAGTAGTAGCATTTATTCTCTCTATCATTTTAATCAATGCCAACATCCGTTGGCAAACAGGGCCGTCGCCTACCAAAAT
>JANOCJ010000368.1:0-7014 GCA_031412115.1 Flavobacteriales bacterium | reverse complement strand
AAGGTGTTTTTGGTGGGATAATAATTAACACCAATTTTTGTTAAAACATATCTACCCAAAAGTTAATAGAAAAACTTTTTTGACTGCCTACTTAGCCGGTATTTTCTTTAAAGAAAAAGTAAACTGCGTACCTACCCCTTCGGTTGATTTTACCTCAATTTTACCCTCATGTTCTTCAACCAATTTTTTAACGGTGGCCAAGCCAATGCCTGTACCGTATTTTCCGTCGCGGTCGGTGGTTTTTAAATGGGTAAAAAGGTCAAAAATTTTGTCAAGGTTATCTTGTGCAATACCACGGCCATTATCTTTTACCGAGAAATAATAATACGCTTCACTTTCAGTAAACTCAATACTTATAGCTACTTTATCTTTATCATTATACTTAATGGCATTATTTATCAAGTTGATAAATACCTGTTGCAAGGCAATTTTGCTGGCATGTATAATGGGGCTGCCCGCCGGGTAGTTAAAGTCTACTGCGCCCTTTGCATCTAACGACGCTGTAATGCTGTGTAACAGCGCATTAACATCAACATTCTCAAACACATGCTTGTTGCCCTCTTTATAATAAGCCAATACCCCATCTACTAAAACCTTTACGCGTTGGGCCGATTGCTGCAAGTAATCCATATATATATTGCCCTGCTCATCCAAAGTATCTGAATAGTCCTCGCGCATATTATCCACAATAAGGCGGATGTTGGCAATAGGGGCTTTTATATCGTGCGATAGCACATACGCAAACTGGTTAAGGGCTGCATTTTTTTTATCAAGCTCTATATTTTTTTTGCGCAGCTCCATCAGGGTTATCACCTGTTTGGCCAGCACTTGCAATGCTTTTAGTTGCCCCTCGGTAAGTTTGCCGGGCTTATTATCAATAATGCACAAAGTGCCTAATGCATAGCCATCGGGGTTTACCAAGGGAATACCGGCATAAAAAATAACATCGGGTTTGCCTGTTACCAAAGGGTTATCGGCAAAACGTTTATCTAAACGAGAATCGGGAACAACAAAGGCTTCATTAGGGCTATTTATAGCATGGGCGCAAAAAGCATATTGGCGGCTAGTTTCAGTGGCATCTAACCCTTTGTGCGATTTAAACCATTGCCGGGTAGGGTCAATAAGGCTGATTAATGAAATAGGCATTTGGCAAATTTCTGAGGCTAACTCAGTTATTGCATCATAATCTTTTTCAGGCAGCGTATCAAGTATATTATACTCGTTAAGCGCTACTATCCGTTCTTGCTCGTTTACAGGAATTTCGGGTTCTTTCATACTATTCTTGTAAAACAAATGTACTTTATAAGTATAGACAAAAAAAACGCATTATTAGTTCATAAACAATATAGATACGTAATTTGGCAAGGCTATTGATTAGTTAGATAAAAATACTGTTATGAAAACCCGTTTACCATTTTTGCTAGTTATCATTTTGATAATGGCCCAGGCATGTACCACCGGTAGCCGTGTACAGGTAATGCGCCCCGCCGAAATTGATGTACCTAAAACCGTACAAAAAGTGGTGCTGGTAAACCGCTACAAACCCGCAGGCAAAAACACATGGATAAATGTGTTGGAAGGGATTTTTACCGGCGAAATGATAATGGCCGACCGCCGTGGTGCCGACCAAGCCCTGAATGGGCTGATGGATGGGCTGCGCGGTTCGCCAAGGTACGAGGTGGTGATGTCGAATACAGAGATGCCCGGTAACGGGTTAGGCTTGTTTCCTGAACCGCTAACCCCGGCACAGGTGCAAAACCTTTGCAAACAATACAAAACAGATGCACTGCTGGCTATTGAGGCCTTTGACAGCAACGTAGGCATAACTACCGAGCCGAAAACCCGCACCGAAAAGGTAAACGGAGAAGATGTGGTGGTAAACTATTTTGAAGGGCGCGAAACTGTTAGCGTAACCATTGGCTGGCGCATATACAGCGCTGTAAACGGCGCTGTGCTTGACCAAAACCAAGTATATAAAACCCTCTACTTCAGTTCGCAGGGCAACAACAAGCAGCAGGCTATTGCCAATTTGGTTTTTCCGGCCGATGCTGTGGCCCGCACCGGCTACGATGGGGGCTTGGTATATGCAGGCCGCATTGCCCCGTCGTGGGTATGGGTAAGCCGCGAGTTTTATGGCAGCGGCAGCACAGGCATGCGCAAAGCCAAAAAAATGGCCCGCCGTGGCGACTGGGAAAATGCTGCCGTACTATGGAAAAGCCTTACCAAAAGCGAGAAAACCAAGGTTGCCAAAAGGGCTACTTACAACATGGCTGTAGCCTCGGAAATGATGGGCAATTATGACATTGCCATTGAATGGGCGCGCAAGGCCGCAAACAACTACAACCTGCGCCGTGCTGATAATTACGTATACACCCTAAAAAACCAAAAAGCTGCGCTAGAGAGGGTAAACCAGCAACTGGCACCGGCGGATAGTACTAAATAGTGGCGAGGGGCGAGTTGGGGTGTAGGCAAGATATCAACTCCCTATGCTCATTATTTCATTCGCTCATTCACATATTCGCTCATTCGCTAACTATCTTTGTATCATGCAGAATAAAAAATTATGGTATGCCATTGGTGGCTTGTTGCTAATAAATGTAGCTACTATTGGCGTATTGCTAGGCGTAAAAGCCAAGGCCGGCGGGCGGTTAGAGAAAGCATCGGGCTATTTGCGCGAGCTTGGCAACCAGTATATAGACTATGTAGTAGAGGTACACGATACCATACCGCTGCTTACTTCTATACAGGTTACAGAGGCTATTCCGGTTGATATTGCTATGACTATTGATGACTCGGTACTAATTACCGCCAACGTACCTGTGCATGATACCATTTCGGTACCCGTAAGTTTAAATATAGACCAATTGATTGGGGTAGATAACCCGGTGATGATACCCGGTATTGTTACCGTGCAGCTAAACACGATGATACCCATTAACCAAAAATTTAAAATGCCAACGGGCAAAAAAGGTAAGGGCATTAAAATACCTATAATGGCCGAAATACCGTTAAACCAAGCGGTGGGTATTACGTTTAATGATTCGATGCGCATTAACACCAAAATACCAGTAAAATTCCCCCTAAACGAAACGCTGCGCGTGCCCATACAACTAAATGTGCCTATGAATCAGGAAATACCGTTGCGCTTGCCGCTTAAACAAATGGCAACAGTAGGCTTCCCAACGGCTATGCCGGTAAACGGCAAAGTGCCCATAGTGCTAAAAGTGCCTGTACATATACCGTTAGCAAAAACACCCATTAAAAAATACTTAGACAAAACTGCCGACGAGCTGGATGGCATGTTGGATATACCTTAGTAGCCTCACCCCTACCCCTCTCCGAAGGAGAGGGGAGCAATACTCAACCAATTAGTTATGGAAGAAAACATTCTTCAGATAACCGATAACCTATACCTATCGGCGCCCGGAACGCAACCCGGCGATGCTGATGCGTTAGTACTGTACCTTAACGATGAGGAAGTGGTGCACAACCTAAACGCCATGCCCTACCCTTATACACTTACTGATGCGCAGGCTTTTTTCGACTTGATAGCGAAGGAGCAGGAAATGCTGAAACAGTTGCACGTATGGGCCATTCGCGATAAAAACATGCGCCTGATTGGCGGCATTAGCATACACCCCGTTGATACCCGTGGTGCATTAGCACCCCACGCATTTAAGGCCGAAGTGGGCTACTGGCTTGCCCCCGAGCATTGGAACAAAGGCTATATGAAACAAATTATCCCCTTTTTTTCCAATTACGTTTTTTATCACTGGCCTACCATTACTAAGCTATACGCTTACGCCTTTACACGCAACGCAGCATCGGCGCGGGTGTTGGAGCGCTGCCACTTTGTATGGGAAGGCACATTGAAAAACCATTACCAAAAAGACGGCTTGAGCATTGATGCCTTTGCGTATGCGTTGATGCGGGGGTAAGTTCACTAAAACAGTTGCTAATTCTAGTTCAAATGAAAAAATATTTTTTCCTCCTATTTACTCTTGCAAATTATTTTCACAGCTATTCACAGCAGTTTACTGCAAAGGAATTACTGTCAATATACACTAGCTGCAATACACATGCTTGTTTTGATAGTGCAGTTATTAAAGAGGGGCATTCATATATAAATGATACTTCATATGGTTTACTTAACAACTCTATTGCCTCATATTTTAGATCTGAACAAAAAATTGACGGCAGGGATTACGACATGATATTAATACAAACGCCCAACAATACTGATAAAGATTTTTATTACAAAACATCAAATAAAGATTTTTTTAGTGCCCTAATAATCGGTTTTGAAAATGAAGGATTTATTGAGAAAGTAAAATCAAATAGCAAAAACTCATCGAAAAAAATTGGAAAAGTAATATTAAGGAAATCATCGAAATACCCTGGCTTGCTGCTTAGTATTTTCTATCCTAAAGAAAAAAGAATGGGAAAATACATGGGTGTTACCTATTGGTATATGCGCGTCCCATATTCAATTTGCATTACATCTATCAAATAACCACTACCAAAAAGATGGTTTGGGCATTGATGCTTTTGCCTATGCGGTGATGCGGTGAGTACCCCCACCAACTCGCATTGCTCGTTTTCCTCCCCCTAAATTTAGGGGGAGGTGTCCGCAGGACGGAGGGGGTACTTGCTAATCAACTATATTTGCAGCCTATGAAAGACCGCGTTAAAGAACTTGACGAAAAAATAGCCCAGGCCCATTTAGGCGGCGGGCAAGCCCGTATTGATGCCCAACACAAACGCGGCAAGCTTACCGCCCGCGAGCGTATTGCCCTGTTTATGGATGAAGGCAGCTTTGAGGAGATTGGCATGTTGGCTACTCACCGCAGCACCAATTTTGGTTTAGAAAAACAGCAATTTTACGGCGATGGCGTTATTACAGGCTACGGCACGGTTAACGGCCGTTTGGTATATGTTTTTTCGCAAGATTTTACGGTATTTGGCGGCTCACTAGCCGAGGTACATGCCGAAAAAATTTGCCGCATTATGGACCTTGCCATGCAAAACGGTGCCCCGCTTATTGGTTTGAATGATAGTGGCGGTGCCCGCATCCAAGAGGGTGTAGTATCGCTTGGTGGCTACGCCGATATATTTTATCGCAATACCATGGCATCGGGTGTTATACCCCAAATATCGGGCATTATGGGGCCATGCGCGGGAGGCGCAGTTTACTCTCCCGCTATTACCGACTTTATTTTGATGGTAGAGCATACCTCGTACATGTTTGTTACGGGCCCTAACGTGGTAAAAACCGTAACGCACGAGGAAGTAAGCAGCGAGGATTTGGGTGGCGCATCGGCGCACTCGGTAAAATCGGGTGTTACACATTTTGCCTGCGCTAACGAGGTAGAATGCATCAACCACATTAAGCAGTTGTTGAGCTATATGCCCCAAAACTGCGAGGAAAATGCCCCTAGCCTACCCTATACACCCGGTAACGAAAAGCGCGAAAAGCTAAATGAGATAATACCCGCCAACCAAAACCAGCCGTATGATATACGCGAGGTTATTACCGAGATTGTAGACGGTGGTGATTTTTTAGAGGTGCATAAAGAGTATGCAAGTAACATAGTAGTAGGCTTTGCCCGTTTGGCAGGCCGCAGCATTGGCATTGTTGCCAACCAGCCTGCTTATTTGGCGGGAGTGCTAGATATTAACGCATCGAAAAAAGGGGCACGTTTTGTGCGCTTTTGCGATTGCTTTAACATACCATTATTGGTGTTGGAAGATGTTCCGGGTTTCCTTCCGGGTACTGATCAGGAGTGGAATGGCATCATTACCAACGGGGCTAAATTATTGTTTGCTTTTTGCGAGGCTACCGTACCGCGTGTAACCGTTATTACCCGAAAAGCGTATGGTGGTGCATACGATGTAATGAACAGCAAACACATTGGTGCCGATATGAACTATGCTTGGCCTACGGCTGAAATAGCGGTTATGGGCGCAAAAGGCGCTGCCGAAATCATCTTTAAAAAGGAAATTGACGAAGCACCCGATAAGGAAGCTAAATGGAAGGAAAAAGAGCAGGAATATGCCGAGTTGTTTGCCAACCCCTACAGCGCAACAGCCCGTGGGTATGTAGATGAGGTAATACTGCCCGAGCAAACCCGCGAGAAGCTGATTAAGGCTTTTAAGATGTTGGAAAACAAGGTGGCAACTTTACCCAGAAAGAAACACGCGAACATTCCGTTATAAAAAATTGTTTTATCTTTATAACACCAAAAGATATGAAAACCATTAAAAATATAATAGCAGCAAGCATAGCAGTTACTATACTGTTCTCATCTTGCGCTGTAGAAAAAAGGCGTTACCGCAAGGGCTATAACGTTGAGAGTAAATCTAAAAAGCCTAAAGAGGAGCCCGCTAAGGTAGAAACCACAACATCGTCTAACGACAATATACAATCTACCACCACGGTTCAACCCGCTTTGGCAGTATACACCGGCACGGTAGATACGTTAACAAACTCAAACCAACCGGCAGTTACCCCGGCGGCTACAACGGGCGTAAACACAAGCTACACATTTTCGGTAAAAGTTGGCCCAAGGCCTGATAAAAAGAAAGTACAGGCTAAGCATAAGCCTCATAAATAAGCAATTATAACTAGTTGATAAAGAGAAGCCGGGGTTAAACACCTCGGCTTTTTTGTTCTGTTTTTTTTCAACAAATCATTGTCTATCATTGATTTTATAAAAACTTTTTGGTTTGTTTGTAAAAAAACAAACTATGAAACAATTTAAACTATTAGCCTCGGCTGCTTTAAGCCTTACACTTTTATTCACAGCCTGCTCTGTAGAGAAACGCCACTACACTAAAGGCTACAATGTAAATTGGAACAAAACAGCCCCAAAAGCTGAAGTACAATCAGCCAAAAACAACCTAAAACCTATTGCAGGCCAACAAGTGGAAACCCCACAAGCTACTGAAGTAGCCCAAAACAATGCCCCGGTTACTACCCTTAACCATACCAGCGGGACTGTAACCGAAACTAGC
>JANOCJ010000367.1:0-8853 GCA_031412115.1 Flavobacteriales bacterium | reverse complement strand
GCCTTTCAGACTTTTTAATTGATTACCTACCGGGCTACAATAAGTTCCGTTCCGTATCAATGACGCTAACCATAGCTAACTTTTGCATACCTGCATTAGGCTTACTGGGCTTATACAAAATAACATCAACCCCCGATTTTTTAACCCAGCCTTTTACCCTATTTGGCAAACCACTTGGCAAAAACCTTCATGCGCTAATATTTGCGTTTGCTGTAACGGGCGGTTTAAGCTTATTAATGTATGCATCGCCAACAACATTTAACACTTTTTTAAGCGGCGAAGAACTTGCACAGTTTGATAAAATGAGCGAAAATGCCGATGCGCAAACTAGTGAGCAAATTGCCAATTATATGGATAACCTAGAGCAGGCACGTATTGCCATATTTAGGCCCGACGCCTTGCGCAGCAGCTTATTAATTATAGCAGCCTTTATTGCTATAATGCTATTTTTCAGCTTGAAATATGATAAGCGAATTTTAATTGTAATAATAGGTATACTTATTGTTGGCGACCTTGCTACGGTTGACTTACGCTTTTTAAATAAAGAAAGCTTCGGTCCTAAACAGGCGGTAAAAGTTCCGTTTGATAAGGATGCGGCTATAACTTCAATACTTGCTGATAAAGACCCTGATTTCCGCACGTTGAATTTGGCTGCCAATACGTTTAACGATGCCTCTACATCGTACTTTGTAAAATCGATTGGTGGATACCACGGTGCTAAACTAAAGCGCTACCAACAACTTATTGAGTTCCGTATTTCTGAAGAAATTGGCACTATACGAAATGGTTTTGGCCAGATAAATGAGGCTATGAAATCGGCCCGCAACAATGCCGAAGCTGATAGCATTTACAGGATGATTATCAACAAAACACTATACAGTATACCGACACTAAATATGCTTAATACCAAGTATATTATTGTTAACCCAAATTCGCCCGCTATGCTAAACCCATTTGCGTATGGCAATGCATGGTTTGTTAAAGATGTACAAATGGTGGCTAACCCTGATAGCGAAGTACTGGCGCTTAACAAAATTAACCCTAAAGTAACGGCTGCTATTGATAAGCAATTTGAAACTGAAGTAGGCGGATTTAAGCCTGTTTATGACAATAACGGCTCTATCAAGTTAACATCATACAAAGCCAATGCACTGGCGTATGAGAGCAATGCAGCAACAGAGCAACTGGCCGTATTCTCTGAAATTTATTACAAAGATGGTTGGAATGCTTATGTAGATGGTAAAGTAGTGCCACACTTCCGCGCAAATTTTGTACTGCGAGCCATGAAAGTGCCTGCTGGCAAACACAAAATTGAATTTAAGTTTGAACCTGCGCCTTATGCCACCAGCGAGAAAGTAGCATTTGCAGGCTCTATACTACTATACTTAATTATTGGTGGCGCTATTTTTATGGAACTGCGCAAACAAAAAACAGCCGAAGCTAAAGCTTAATGGGTAAAAAAGTTTTAATTATTACTTATTACTGGCCCCCATCGGGTGGTTCGGGTGTGCAACGCTGGGTATATTTTTCGCGCTTTTTTAAAGACATGGGCTTAGAGCCTATTGTGCTAACTGTTGATGGCGAAGAAGCATCGTACCGCTACATAGACAATAGCTTGGAAAGCATGGTGGGTACTATAGAAACCCACCGTACCACTACCCTTGAGCCATTAAAACTCTACTCACAAATAGTGGGGGGAGATAAGCGAAAAAACATCCCACAAGGAATTCCGGGCGATAAAAAACCCGGTTTGTTAGAAAAAATATTCCGTTTTGTACGTGGTAACTTTTTTATACCCGATGCCCGCGTAGGCTGGAACAGGTATGCCATAAAAAAAGCACTGGAGCTGTTTAAAAATAATGAAATAAATACCATTATTACTACAGGCCCACCCCACTCTACCCATTTAATTGGCCTATACCTAAAAAATAAAACAGGCGTAAATTGGATATCAGATTTTCGCGACCATGGAGTGAGATTTACTTTAATAACCTGTTGTACCAAACCAATTACGCTAAAAACAAAAACGAAAGTTTGGAGCAAAAAGTGCTCGAAAAATCGAACTATGTAATTAGCGTTGGCCCTACCCTTACAAAACTATTGCAGGTAAAATTACCGGTTGCCGAGCAGGGTAAATTTTTAACCTTTCACAACGGGTACGATAGCGATAAAATGGCATCGCTACCGCAATACAAAGCTTCAAACAAATTCATAATTAGCCACATTGGGGTTTTGACAGACGACCGCCCTGTTGATACTTTTATAAAAGCCCTGCAACAGGTTATTAGTGAACTACCTGAAGTAGCTGCTAATATTGAATTTCATGCAGCAGGCGATATTACCGAAAACAACCGTGCCGATTTGCAACAAGTATTTACAGGCGACGCCCTTAAACTGCACGGCTATATTTCGCACAGCAAGGCATTGGAGCAAATGTGCGCTTCGGATTTATTGTTGAACGTACTTACCGTAACAGCCGAAAGTAAGTTGGTAGTTTCGGGCAAGCTGATGGAATACCTTGCAAGCGGCAGGCCTATGCTTTGTTTAGGTGTAACCGATGGAGATGCGGCCGATTTAGCCAAAGGCTATGAACTGGCTAAAGTATGCGAGCAGCATGATATTAAAGGCATGGCCGAACTGATAAAAACGGTGTACCAGCGCTGGAAAAATGGGGCTAACACATCGCTGCCACGCAATGGTATAGAGCACTACTCGCGCAAGGCGGTATCGCAGCGTTTGGGCGAATTAATTCAAAATATCCGATAAGTATTCAATTTTGTATTTTTTGTATTTAATGGATTACTTATCTTAGTAGCTAAATAAGTGGCTATGAAGCTAAAAACACTCTTTATTCTTGTTCTTGGTTTGTGTTCTGTTACCGCTTTTGCCGGTGGCGGCCAAGGCATCCGTTTTATTGAAAACAAAGGCCAGTGGGATAAAAAAATCCTTTACCGGGCGGCTGTTCCCGCAGGCGAACTGTTCTTTGAACGCAACTGCCTTACCTTTAATTTATATGATGCGGCGGCTGTAAAACAGTTGCATTTAACGGGCAGAAACCCAACTTCGGCCAAGCCAAACCTTATCAACTTTCACGCTTTTAAAATAAATTTTAGCGGCTCAAATTTTTGGGCAACAAACTTCCCCTCCGAAAAAACAGACGATTATTATAACTACTACAAAGGCAAAGACAAATCGCGTTGGGCAAGCCATGTTAATGCTTTTCAAACCATTACTTATACGGGCATTTACGACAAAGTAGACCTAAAAGTAAAAGCCCGCGGGCAAGCCGTTAAATACGAATTTGTAGTAGCCCCCGGTGGCAATACCAATAACATTGTGTTGGATTTTGAAGGCGTTTCGGGCCTCCGGTTGCATAACGATAATTTGATTATTGAAACATCGGTTTTAAGCCTGCAAGAGGAAAAACCCTATGCCTACCAAACCATTGATGGTGTTGAAACAGCTGTTGAATGTGTATTTACTTTAAACGGCACAAAAGTAGCGTATGCTTTTCCAAACGGGTATGACCCTCGCTACGAATTAGTGATAGACCCCAACTTAGTGTTCTGCTCATTTTCGGGGTCGTTGGCCGATAACTGGGGCTATACCGCCACTTACGACCAACTTGGCAACCTATATGCCGGTGGTGTTGGTTTTGACAATGGTTACCCTTTAACTACAGGTGCTTTTCAGCAATTATTTGGCTTAGGCGGTTGCGATGCTACCATTAGTAAATATACTGCCGATGGAACTTCGTTTACCTACTCTACCTACCTGGGTGGCAGCGGGCCCGACCAGCCCCATAGTATGATTGTAAATAGTAATAATGAGCTGTATGTATATGGCACTACCGGCTCAGCCGATTTTCCGGTAACTAGCAATGCTTACGACCAAACCTTTGGCGGCGGTACGCAGTTTGTTTTTGATAACGTTATAGATTTTGCCAACGGCTCTGACATATACATTGCCCGCTTTAAATTAGATGGAACCGACTTGTTGGCCTGTACCTATTTTGGCGGCAGCGGCAATGATGGATTGAACAGTTCTGCTATTTTAAACTATAACTATGCCGACCAATCGCGCGGCGAGATATTTATTGATGCCTTTAATAATGTTATTATTGGCTCTAGCACGCTATCAACCAACTTACCCATTACCCCCAATGCTTACCAACCCAACTTGGCCGGTAACCAAGATGGCTGTTTAGCCAAATTTGATAATAACCTATCGGCACTGCAGTTTGCTACTTATTATGGGGGAGCGCAAGATGATGCTATTTACTCTGTTTTTTTAGACAAAAACAATACTATTTACATAACCGGCGGAACACGCTCATTAAACTTACCGGTAACAAGTGGCACACTAAACCCTGTATATTTGGGTGGCATTGCCGATGCTTTTGTTGCGCACCTGTCAGGTAATGGGCAACAACTATTGCAAGGCACTTACTATGGCTCAAACCAATACGACCAAGCCTATTTTGTGCAGTTGGACAAAGCAGGAAACGTATACATTGTAGGCCAAACCGAAGCTACAGGCACCGCACTTATTTCCAATGCTACATTCAATACCCCGGGAGGAAACCAGTTTATAGCTAAAATGAATGGCACATTAAACAGCCTTACTTGGTCTACCGCATTTGGCAAAGCCGCCGGCAAGCCGGATATTGTGCCTTCGGCCTTTTTGGTTGACGTTTGTAACAAAGTATATATATCAGGGTGGGGTGGCGATTTGTTTGGGCAAAACATAAACAATGCTACCTGCACAGGTATGCCTATCAGCAATAACGCTTTTCAATCTACTACCGATGGTAGCGACTATTATTTAATGATAATTGATGATAATGCCTCAGCATTGGTTTATGGAACTTATTTTGGCGGACCCACCAGTGAGGAACACGTTGATGGCGGAACCAGCCGCTTTGATAGGCAAGGTACCATTTACCAATCTATTTGCGCAGGGTGTGGCGGCCTAAGCGATTTGCCGGTATCTCCTGGTGTAGTTTCTGAAACTAACAACAGTGTAAATTGCAACAACGGTGTATTTAAATTCGATTTTGATTTTCCGCTTACCGTAGCAGATTTTTCCATTCCGCTTACAGGCTGCGCCCCATTTGATATTACGTTTAATAACCTAAGTACAGGGGCAATTACCTATGCCTGGAATTTTGGCGATTCATCGCCCACATCATCAGCAACAAACCCTACCCACACATATAGCAACCCGGGCACTTATATAATTACACTTATTGCCCAAAACCCTGCCAACTGCAATATTGCTGATACTATTAGCAGGCAAGTTATTTTATTAGGCAACAACTCATCAACACTTGACACGCTAGCCATTTGCCCCGGTATACCCATACAAATTGGCATACCGCCATTAAGCGACCCTAATGTTGTTTACAGCTGGACCCCCGCTAACTTATTGAGTAATGCTGCGGCTCCAAACCCTATTGCTACAATTTCTACAAACACCCTTTTTACCTTAATTATAACTAACGGAACTTGTATTGATACCTTTTATCAGGCAGTAAACCTAAGCAATGATTTACCTGTAAATTTAGGGCCTGACATTTCACTCTGTTCAGGCCTTCCGGTGCAATTAGGTTTTAATGATAATTCAGGGCTGTTTAACTACCTATGGACCCCATCGGCCGGATTAAATGACGATGCTATCTCAAACCCTATAACATCAGCAACTGAAAATACTACGTATGTGCTTAATGTTAACTCCATATCAAACCCGGGTTGCAATGGTTCGGACACTATAAACATAACTATTACAACCAGCCCACCTTTGGCCGATTTTGAAGCATCGTTTATTGCCAGTTGCAACGACCTTACCATAAACCTTGACAATACTACCAATAGTAACGGACCGTTTTATTGGAGTTTAGGTGGTGGCTTTTTTCCCGGTACGGGCGACACCAACTTTGTTGTACAATACAGCACCAGCTATACCATTACCTTAATATCGGGCAACCCACCATGTTCAGACACTATTACCAAAACCATTAATACGCTTGATTTTGCTGGCTATGCCATTGCTAACGATGCCAATATTTTTACCCCGCTAAATGGCGATAATATTAATACCTGCTTTAGCCCGGCATTGCCACCTACCTATACAGGCACCCCGCAAGAGTATCCTTTATTAGACTGCTCAAAACTGATTATATACAACCGCTGGGGCCGCAAAATATGGGAAGGCGCCGGTTGCTGGAATGGTTATACCCAAAGTGGCAGCGCCGTTACCGAAGGTGTTTACTACTATATTTTTGAAGCCGGCGGCATTAAAAAACACGGTGTGGTACACGTTGCCAATGCCGGTAGCTAGCGGTTTAGCCAAGTTTTTTGCACTACTTGTTGCGGCGACGAAAGATTAGATTTTATAATTAACGGAGAGACGCCGTTGGAAGGTGTAACCTTGGGTACTACCTCTACTGTCCTGTCTTGCACAATACCATCTACCAAGTAGCGGGGTACTGTAATTTTAACTTTTTCGCCGGGATAAGTTGTGGTGAATAATATTAGGTTAGATAAGGCAGTTGCCGGGTCTACTGTTTTTCCATTAATAGCCTTTATTTCAACACCCGGTTGTAACGTTGTGCTATAGCCTTCTGCGCTTATGCTATTATCAATGTACATTTTACCGTCTGCATTATTTATATAAGCAATACGCCCATCTAACAAAACCAAGTTTATAGGCGCTTTGGGTTGATAATATATACCAGCCAAATCAAATATTTCGGCTAACGGCAACGGCTTATTTCCGCCCACATAGATTTTTAAAAACACTCCAATTTCGGGGTAGGTTAAGCGCGTAATTTCATCAAACAATTCAGCATCTTTAAAGGGTTTATCCTTACCATACTTCTTGGCTAAATCAAGCATTAGGTTTTGAATACCATACTTTCCATTAGAAAGTGAACGTAGCTTAATATCTAAACACAACCCTATTAATGCGCCTTTGTAATACACATTTTGGTATTGGTCGGCATAGGTTGTAAGGCAGCCTTTGCTCATGGTAGTAAAGGGTACGGTATCATTATAATTTGCTGCTTCCTTAATTTTATCACGCAATACATTAAAGTAATCGTATTGTTCCATCAACCCGTTTTGCACCTGAACCAACGATGCCGAGTATTCTGTCAACCCTTCGTATAACCATAAGTGTGCAGACATGTTGGGGTTATCAAAATCAAAATGGTGTATTTCTTCGGAATGGATATTTAAAGGGGTAACAATATGAAAAAACTCGTGTGCAGCAATATCGCTAACCGTTTGCGAAAGTTCTTCACTGGTAATTTCAGGCAAAAAATAAAACGAAGAATACGAATGTTCTAACGCGCCATAAGCGCCTGAGCGACTAAAAAACCCTTTATAAAGGTTTATAATAAACGCATATTTTTTCACCGGAAGCGTTCCGCCTAAATACTTTTTTTGCGCTTCTAAAATACGCTTTATACTTGCGCCTATATCTTTAGCGCTAGCCTTATGCGTAGGCGAGTATACTGATATTAATATTTGTGAGCCCCCAACATTTAACCAAGCAGTATCGGGCTTGCAGTACATTATTGGCGAGTCGGCCAAATCGCTATAATTAGTATACTTTAATACATCGTATTTAGCGCCGCTGGTTAAATTTTGTGCCCCGGTAGATGCATAAAACCCTTCGGGTTTAGTAATATACAGTTGGTACGGAACTTCTTTGCTGTTTTTAAGGTAACCGAAAAAGCCAAATGGGTTTACAACATACTGTTGAAGGCTATCTATATTAGTGCCTGCGGGTTCAAAAATGTAGTTTTCCTTTATCTCGGTATCCCAGGTATCTTCTACCTCATACGTAATGGTGCGCAAATTAATTGCATTTTGTATGCTCCAACCATTAACATCAGTTTTCTCTACATTAAGCGCAATGCCTTTATTATCAAAGGCTTTTAGGTTAGATACAAAGCGGCCAAAATTGTAAATGGAATACGTACCGGGAACAATGGCAGGCATCCTAAACTCCACATAATTATCGCCCTGCTTAGGAACCGTCATGGTAACGGTCAGTTTATCCTTGTTCAACTTCGTCAAATCGACATAACACATATACGAGCCGTTTTTTAAGGCGCTATGATCAACATCGCCGTCATCATCTTGCTGGGCAAGGCTTACAAAGGGCATTAGGGCTAATAAAAACAGAAATATATGCTTCAACGCTTACGTTTTTGGGTTAGTATTTGGGCTTATAATAGGGCAAAGTTAAACCAACTTGCATTTTCTCCTATTTTTGTTGTTCACTTCCATTCAAAATGAAAGATAAAAAAACTACAGAAATTACTATTGAAACGCCAAAGCGCGACAAACAAATATTTTTAGCATTGGCATTGGCTACGGTATTGGGGCTGTTTGTTACCTATTGGAACCATTTTGACAATTCGTTTCACTTTGATGATGCGCATACCATTGTACAGAATGTGTTTATACGCGACATGAAGGCAAACTACAAAAAGTATTTTACCGACGCCAAAACACTTACCCCGCTGCCTGCAAACCAATCGTACAGGCCTATAGTAACGCTATCGTACGGGTTTGATTACTGGCTAAGCAGCCGCTTGGGCCGCAGAACCGGCGAAAAAATGCTGGCGCTGGAAAGCCAAGGCAAAATGAATACGCCCGAATACCAAGAGTTGGTAAAGGCCGATGCAGACCCCTCGGCAAAATTTGTGGCAAAAAAAGGCGATGGGCCAAAGCCATTCATCTTTCATTGCTCAAACTTTTTGTGGTTTTTAGCGCAGGGCTTTTTAATGTTCTTTTTTATTGTTAGGATATTTGACATTACGGCGCCGCACCGTTTTAACCG
>JANOCJ010000366.1:0-8078 GCA_031412115.1 Flavobacteriales bacterium | reverse complement strand
ACAAATAACATTATGGTTAAAACTAGTGCTCTGAGCATTTATTAGCCGTGTACTGCGTAAATATATAGCAATTTTTATATATTACGATAACATCCGGCTAACTGGCATTAATTAGAGGCATTGTTGGCCAAAGTTTCTTTGGCCGGTACGGTTGTTTTAACAGCTTCGCCGTTTTTGTAGGTAACTGTTTTAGACAGTACCCCCTTTGAGCTGTAAAACTTCCAGTCTCCATTACGCTTGCCGGCTGTGTAAGTGCCCGCCATGCGTGTTTCGCCGGTAGAGTTATAATAATATGTCCAAACGCCAATCTTTTTTCCGTAATCGAACTCTCCTTCAGAAGCTGCTTGGCCGGAGAAAAAGTATGATGAATATTCACCATCTTTTTTACCGTCAAAATAACTGCTGCGCTCGCGCACTTTTCCGGTTACTGAGTAATAAGTAACAACAGGGCCATTTAATTTATTATCCTTAAAATTCATTTCGGCCAGCACATACCCGTAGTATGAATAAAACTTCCATACCCCTTGGCGCCTGCCCAAAAAGTCTTTACAATTTTGGTGTTTTTCTTTACGCGGAGCGTAATTAGGCTTTTCGCACAATAAATCTTGAGCAAAGCCTTGCACCGTTGTTGTAACTAAAAATGCTACTACAAACAGCGTTTTAAGGTGTGTAAACTTTTTCATTGGGTTACTTTTTGTTCTCAGTAATTGGTAATCCCAAAAGTATAGCTACACTGTAAAACGCATTTTGTAATGCTGCTACTATTCTAACCGGTGTAAGGTTTGGCCCAAAATTTTACACAGATAGAATGGTAGCAGCGGCACTCGTTAAATAATAAAACAAAGAACTGAATCCCTCCCCCGCTGCGCCAAAGGCGCGGCAGGTACTCCCTTTTTAAGGGAGAGCTTTACGCTCTGCCTCTGATTTTTACCCCTCTTCTCACTTTAGGAGAATGGGTAGGGGGATGAGGTTTAATTTCTTAGCGGTTTGCCAAATTTAATAATGCTTTCCAAGCGTTTTAGCGTTTTCTCGGTGCCACATAGGCTTAAGAATGCTTCGCGCTCCAAATCGAGTAAGTATTGTTCCGAAACTTCGGTTGGGGCAGATAAGTCGCCACCACACATTACATAACCCAGTTTTTCTGATATTAATTTATCATGTTCAGATATATATTTACCCGAATACATGGTGTTTGCACCGGCGTAAACCATGCCTAAGCCCGAGCGTCCTAATACCTTAATATCCTTACGCATAGCAGGCTGTGTATAGCCTTCGTCGGCCATTAAAATAGCCTGGCGTTTAGCCTCGGCAATTACGCGGTTGCTGTTTACAACTACAATGTCTTTGCCTTGTTGCAATACGCCAATATCATACGCTTCGTGCGCCGAGGTTGATACTTTAGCCATACCTATGGTAAGGAAGTTGTTGCGCAAGGTATTGGTTTGAATGTCGCCTTCTTTCATAGCGTCAGATGCGCGCACAACAAACTCTTTAGTACCGCCACCGGCAGGTATTACCCCAACGCCCAATTCTACCAAGCCCATATAGGTTTCGGCAGCCGCTACTACGCGGTCGGCATGCAGGTTAAGCTCGCAGCCACCACCCAAAGCCAAGCCTTTAGGGCCGGTAACTACGGGGATAGATGAGTAACGCAAACGCATTACTGTGTTTTGGAAATAACGGATGGCAAAATCCAACTCGTCATATTCCTGCTCAATAGCCAGCATAAATATCATGGCAATGTTTGCACCTGCTGAGAAGTTAGGGCCGTCGTTTGATATAACAACGCCGCGGTAATCTTTCTCGGCCATGTCAATGCCTTTGTTAATAGCCTCTAAAACCTCTTGGCCTAACGAGTTCATTTTTGAGTGGAACTCAATATTGATAATGCCATCGCCAATATCATGAATAGAGGCACCTGCATTTTGATACAATGGTTTTTTGGTATGGCGAACAGTATCAAGAATGATAAAATTCTCGCGGCCCGGTACTGCTTTGTATGCTTTTGAAGGGATGTCGTAAAACTTTTGTACGCCATTTTCAATTTTGTAGAATGAGGTAATACCGGCAGCCAGCATATCGTAAACCCATTGTGCAGGCTTACGGTCGGCAGCTTCCATGTCTTTCACTACTTTCTCTACACCAAGCACGTCCCAGTTATCAAACGGGCCAATTTCCCAGCCAAAGCCTGCGGCCATAGCGTCGTCAATTTTATAAAGCTCGTCAGTAATCTCGGGTATGCGGTTAGATACGTATTGGAATAATGCGTACCATGTTTTGCGGTAAAACTCACCTGCTTTGTCTTTACCGGAATATAGCACAGGCATGCGCTCGCGCAGGCTGTCTATAGCTTTGGTAGCCTCAAGGGTAGCAAATTTAGCTTTTACCTGAGGGCGGTATTCCAACGTTTTAAGGTCAAGTACCAAAATTTCGGTTTTGCCCTCGGCGTTTTTAGTCTTTTTAAAGAAACCTTGTTTGGTTTTATCGCCAAGCCATTTGTTCTCTACCATTTTAACAAGGTAGCCCGGCAATTCAAAAGTATGCTTGGCTTCGTCGTTAGGTAGGTTATCGCGCAGGCCGTTGGCTACGTTTACCAACGTATCTAAACCAACCACATCGCCGGTACGGAAAGTAGCTGATTTTGGGCGGCCCAATACAGGTCCTGTTAGTTTATCCACTTCCTCAATGGTCATGCCCATTTCATCAATAATATGGAACATGCCCATAATGCCCGCAACACCAACACGGTTGGCAATAAAGGCAGGGGTATCTTTACACAATACGGTGGTTTTGCCTAAGTATAGGTCGCCGTATTCCATAAGAAAATCAACCACTTTTTGGTCAGTTTCGGGGGTTGGAATAATCTCCAACAATTTTAAATAACGCGGCGGGTTAAAGAAGTGCGTTCCGCAGAAATGCTTGCGGAAGTCTTCGCTGCGGCCCTCATTCATTAAATGAATAGGGATACCCGATGTGTTAGAGGTAATAAGGGTGCCCGGCTTGCGGAACTGCTCCACTTGGTCAAACACCAATTTTTTAATATCCAAACGTTCCACTACAACCTCAATAACCCAGTCGCAGGTGGCAATGTCTTTCATGTTATCTTCAAAGTTGCCGGTGGTAACGCGGCTTGCAAACGATTTTTTGTAAATAGGCGATGGGTTGCTTTTAAGGGCAAAGGCCAATGCTTCATTCACAATACGGTTGCGTACAGCTTTATCCTTAGTGGTAAGGCCTTTAGCAGCCTCGGCCTCGTTGGGTTCCTTCGGAACAATGTCTAAAAGCAATACATTAACGCCAATATTGGCAAAATGGCAGGCAATACGCGAGCCCATTACACCTGAGCCTAAAACGGCTACTTTTTTAATAGTGCGGTTCATTTTACTTATTTCTCTTTAAAGATTTCTTTTTGATTATCGGTTACGCGGTTAATAGCATCTACCACTTCAAAAAACGTTTCCAGTTTTTCCTGCGGTATATTCTTGCGTATGTTATTGTTAAATTCTAATACGGTAACCCTTGATACTTCTCGCTTTTTCTTGCCCTCGGGGGTTAAAAAAATGCGTACCAGGCGGCGGTCGCTATCATCGCCTTTGCGCACAATAAGGCCTTTTTCTTCCAGCGTTTTAAGCATGCGGGTAAGGCTGCGGCTTTCCATGCCCAATAGCGGGCCTATTTTAGTGGCGGGGGTTCCTAGTTTTTCGTCAATATTCAGCAATATAAACCCTATAGAGGTTGATATATCGTGCTGAACGGCCTTTGTATTGTACATGCGCGATATGGCATGCCAAGCAAATTTTATGTGGTAATCAACTGTTTCTTGTGCCTTCACAAACCTACATTTAGAAGCAAATGTATAATAAATTTGTTATGCAAGCATACCTTTTAAAAAATTGTGAAAAAAAGTTGTGGGGAGGGAGAAATGGAGTGGCAAATATAGAAAAGAATTTCAAATTTGCATTATGACCGCCCTCGAACAAAACATCAACACCCACTTTGGTATACCAAAGGATGATATAAGCAAAATAGCCTCGTTTTTTAAGCCGGAAACTTACGCCAAAGGCGATTACTTTTCTAAAACCGGCGGGGTTTGCAATAAGCTTAGTTTTGTACAAAATGGCCTGTTCCGCATATTTGTGGTGGATGATAAAAAGGAAGTTACGCAGTGGATTTCTACCCCAGGTTATTTTATTACCGACCTATCGAGCTTGATGTTTCAAACCCCCGCACGTTGGAATATTCAGGCCCTTACCGATTGTGATGTGTATACTATTGACCGCGATAATTATAATAATATAGGCCGCGTTTTGCCCCAATGGCACGAGCTGGAAAAACGGTTTATTGCCAAGTGCTTTACTATTTTGGAAGATAGGGTGTACACCTTTTTATCTATGACTGCCGAGGAGCGTTACAACATGCTTTACGAATACAACCGCGAGCTTTTTCAGCAAGTGCCGCAGCAATATATAGCCTCTATGCTGGGCATGACACCCGAAACCTTGAGTAGGATTAGAAAAAAGCCAACGGTGCCACGGGATTAATCCCGTGGCTAAAAAAGAAAATTGATTTTTTAGCCCACGGTTTAAACCGTGGGCTTGTCTTTCTTGACATTTATCAAGACCAATCCCTATATACCCGTTGCACCTTTGTAGTGTTAAAACACACAAACAATGGCAACACAACTTAAAACCCAAATTGCAATTAATGCAACCCCGCAAAAAGTATGGTCAGTATTAACCAACTTTGCTAACTATCCTATCTGGAACCCTTTTATTAAAGAGCTTACCGGCAATGTAACTGTAGGCAGCAAAATTAAAGCCCGCCTGCAACCCGAAGGCCAAAAAGGCATGGTGTTTACCCCAAAAGTATTAGTGTTTGAAACCAATAAAAAGTTTAGCTGGCAGGGGCACTTTATAATACCCGGCCTGTTTGACGGCGAGCATATTTTTGAATTGATTGATAATGGCAACGGCACCACCACCTTTATTCAGCGCGAAAATTTTAAAGGTATTTTAATACCTATGCTTAAAAAGATGATTGACGGGCCAACTAAGCAAGGCTTTGAGGCCATGAACCAAAAGCTGAAAGAGTTGGCGGAGCAATAGTACCTCTCTCTTACCCCTCCTGAATTTAGGAGGGGGTGTCTGTCCGCCAAAGGCGGATTGACGGGGGTGGTAAATATTTTCCGTTCTTTACCGTTATGCTTAAAAGCTACATAGCCGAGTTATACCAGTTTACATTAAAAAATGCGCTCTCGTGCATCTTTCCCGTATTTGTGTTTGGCATGTTGTGGGTATCGCACTTAATACCGGCGTATGTAATACCGAGGTACGATTTTTTGTTAATTGCTTGCATCGCTATGCAGGTATGGATGTATCGCCAAAAGTGGGAAACTATAGATGAGGTATTGGTTATTTGCCTCTTTCATTACCTGGGGCTAATGATGGAAATATACAAGGTGCGTATGGGCAGTTGGAGCTACCCTGAGTTTGGCTACACCAAAGTGCTGGGCGTGCCGTTATACAGCGGCTTTATGTATGCATCGGTAGCCAGTTTTATGTGCCAGGCATGGCGCAGGTTTGATTTAGAAATTACCGGCTGGGGCAGCCGTACCCGCGCTATGCTGCTGGGCATGGCTATTTACTTCAATTTTTTTACCCACCATTATTTGTATGATGTTAGGTACATACTTTTTGCCTTTGTACTTATAAATTTTTACAAGGCCAAAGTAGGATTTACCACCAATGGCAAACGTAGGTGGATGCCCGTACCCCTTAGCTTTGTGCTAATAGGCTTTTTTATATGGCTGGCCGAAAATATTGCCACCTTTTTTGGCGCGTGGAAGTATACCTACCAGCATACCGGTTGGCAGGTTGTATCGCTGCAAAAAATAGGCTCGTGGACGCTGATGTGCATTGTTAGCTACATTATTATTGCCGAACTTAAGTTTTATAAAGATGGTATTAAAAAGGATTTGCAGGTAGGGGAGTAGTAGCTTTTTTTACGGCACGTCTTTAAATTTTAGCTAATTTTATCAGCTTTGCACCATCGTATTAATTTTAGCTATGAAGTTTCTTATTGTAGAAGATGAAGTAAAAACAGCCCAAATGATAAAGCAGGGGCTTGAAGAAATGGGTAATACATGCAACGTAGCCTATGATGGCGAAGCTGCACTTGAACTGTATAGGAACATTACTTTCGATTTAATAATTACCGATATACTAATGCCCAAAGTTGATGGCATTAAGCTTTGTCGCATTATACGCGAGGATGAAAATGCTCCGCCTATTATTATGCTTACTGCCCTAGGCATGACCACCGATAAGGTAGCCGGTTTTGAAGCCGGGGCCGACGACTATATGGCCAAACCTTTTGAGTTTATTGAGTTGGTAGCCCGCATAAATGCCATATTAAAACGCACCGGCCGTAAAAGTGAAACCAGCACATTACTATCGTTTTCTGATTTGGTACTAAACTTAGAATCGAAAGAGGTAACGCGTGGAGATAAAAAAATAACACTTACCGCAAAAGAGTTTATGCTGCTGCAGTACTTTATTAGAAACAAAGGCCGCGTTATTTCGAAGGTGGAAATTGCTGAAAATGTTTGGGACCAAAACTTTAGTACCGGTACCAATGTAGTAGAGGTATACGTAAACTACCTGCGCAATAAAATAGACAAAGGTTGGGTTAAAAAACTTTTGCATACCCGCGTAGGCATGGGCTATGTGCTAAAAGAACAAGATTAAGCTATGCAGTTACGCAGCCGCCTTACCTTACAGTTTTTGTTTGCCGTAGCCCCCATTTTGCTTTTTAGCTTTTTGGTTATTTATTACTCATCAGCATCGTTTAGAAAGAATGAGTTTTATGTTAGGCTTGAACAAAGGGCTACTACCGTATGCGAACTGCTAATTAATGCCGATAAGATTGACAAATCAATACTGGCTATTGTAGATAATGCCCAAACAAACCGCTTGTTTAGAGAAAAAATAAGTGTTTACGATTCGCAAAACGCAGAAATTTATACCAATAACGATACCCTGGCATTTAGGGTAAACAACAATTTGCTAAACTCAGTAAGGCCCAACAACCCCTTACGCTATACCGAGAATGAAAGGGAGGTTTTAGCAATGCCCTATTATAAAAACAATAATCGGTTTGTGGTAATTGCCGCCGGAAGAGACAGGTATGGCCTTGCTAAAATGAATAACCTGCGCAATACGTTGCTATTCCTCTTTATTATTATTATTTGCATTACGGCTATTGTGGGTTATATATATGCCACACGGGCATTAAAACCCATATCTACCGTAATTAGTAAGGCCGAAAAAATCTCGGCAAAAAATTTGGGCGAGCGTATTGATGAGCCCCCTTATAATGATGAGATAGGCAGGCTTATTAAAACGTTTAATAATATGCTTGAGCGTATTGAAGAATCGTTTAATATACAACGGGTGTTTATGGCAGGCGCATCGCACGAATTGAAAAACCCGTTAACAGCAATAACATCGCAGCTAGAGGTAATACAGCTTAAAGAGCGAACCAACGAAGAGTATAAGCATACCATAGCATCAGTATTTGATGATATAAAAGAGCTGAATAAAATGGCTGTGCAGCTTATTGATTTTGGCCAGTTGTTGTACGAAAGCAAAAGCCTTACTTATGTATCCATTCGTATTGATGAACTGGTGGGCAATTTTGTTGACCTATTTAGCAAAAACAACCCCAACTATACGGTAGTGTTTAATATAGAGCATTTGCCCGACGATGAGAATAAGCTTATTGTAAAGGTAAATCATCCGCTTATCTATACAGCCCTTAACAACCTTGCCGAAAATGCTTGCAAATTTTCAGCGGATAGCAAGGTTGTAATAGTTCTGTTTGCAAACAACGAAAGGATAAACGTATCGTTTATTGACAATGGGCCCGGCATAGCCGATGAAGATAAAAAATTTATTTTTGAGCCTTTTTACCGCAGTAAAAACGCCATAGCCACCAAAGGGCATGGCATAGGGTTGGCATTGGTAGCTAAAATAATAAGGCTACACAAAGCTACTGTGCAGGTTGCCAACAACCCCAAT
>JANOCJ010000365.1:0-5821 GCA_031412115.1 Flavobacteriales bacterium | reverse complement strand
GCTGGTCGTACGATGCTGACATGGTAACAAACGTACCCGATATAGCGGGCCATTGGTTACGGTAGTTCATACATACGCGGGGGCAGCGGGCTGTACCTGCAAACGCTGGGTTTAGGTACAACGGGTTGGCATAAAACTGGGTAAAGGCAGGGTCCTGTGCGTAAGCACTGTCTGCCCAAAAGCCAGCAATGGCAACTAGTATAAGAGTAAATCGTTTTATCATACGCAAAGATTACAAACGGTTAAGCGGGGTCTATACAACCGCTAAAATTAGCAATTTTTACGTTGTCAAGCATATTTTGTTACAAAATTTATCATTCGGGCCATTTTATGGCTGCCAAACGCTAAAAACTTGGGCACGAAATAGTGCGAAAACGCTTAACGGGCGGCTTACAGGGAATGAAAAACGCCATAGACACTTCGTGCGAACCGGCGGTTGCATTTGTTAGCTTAGAGGTGGTAATATCATAGCTATAGCCAATGCGGAAAAAGTTTTGCTGTATGCCCACCAATACAATAAAAGAGTCGCGGTTACGGTACCAAAAGCCGCCCACAATAGGGCCGCGGTTTACATAAAACCCAACATTAAGCTGCTGAAAAGCCTGCTGACGCTGGTATAATATGTTTGGCGATATGGTTACAGGTGTTGAAAAACGGCTGCCTTTGTTTAGGGGGATAATAGCTCCGGCATGGGCTGTAATTTTCATAGGCAGCCGGCTGCCGCCCATACTAAAAAAGCTAACATCGGGGCGGGTAAGGTGGTTTACCGCGCCGCCAATATAAAAATGTTCGCCGTAGGCCATAAACCCGGCTGAGAAATCGGCATAATTTTTTACTAATGAGGGGGGTGGAATTTCATCGGTTTTCTTTACAAAACCGCTACGCGGGTCTATTTCATCACCAAAATTAAGTTTGCTCCAATCAAGCTGCTTTTGCCCATAGGTAGCCTGCATGCCAAATTTTATAGAAAAACCGGGGCTTACGTTCAGTTGATAAGCATATATGCCCGAAACATTAAGGGTATTAATGGTGCCTTGGCCTGCACGGTCGTTAGTAATTAAAACGCCAATGCCGCCGCTAAGGGGGCGCACATACTGGTCGTACGATATGCTGGAGGTAACAAACGTACCCGCAATGTTGGGCCACTGGTCCCTAAAATTCATACAAATGCGCGGGCAGCGGGCCGTACCTGCAAAGGCCGGGTTTAAATACAAAGGGTTGGCATAAAACTGCGAAAACGAAGGGTCTTGCGCTTGCGCGGTATTTGCTAAAAAACCTATTAATGCCAATACAATTAAGGTAGAACGTTTTATCATACTCCTGCTTTTTAATACAACTTACTGCAATGTAGTTACAAATATTACTAAAAACAATAGTTGGTGTTAGGTGAATAATCATTTGGGTGGTTGGTGGTTGGCGGTTGGCGGTTCCCTCACCCCGGCTCGCTCGTTACACTCGCTCGCCGACCCTCTCCCAGTAGGAGAGGGTGCCGAACGCAGTGAGGCAGGTGACGGAAACTCAGAACTGGCAACTAAGAACTAATCCCTTACAATAAAAACTCCCCTACCCCGTTTTAGGTTTGTATTTAGTTTCGGCGCAATGTGTTAATGGGGTTTTTACTCTCGTACATCCTAAAACATTAAAAAGCCATAGCTGTTAACCAACTTTATAACAAACATTATATAAGCATACCTCTACTTTACTTAAATTTGCTAACTTAGTATGGAAATGAAAAAAGTAGTATTAGTTGCATTTTGCTTTTTAGCAGGCTTGCAGGCCATTGTTGCCCAAACAACCGCATCAAACACCCTTAAATGGTCGGCCCCGGCTACCTATAGGATATCTGACGATTTTGCCTATGGCTTTCTGGGTTTTGAAGGCTCAAGCACATCGGGCAAACTGCCCAAAATACCCATGGTTAGCCATAGTATGGCGCTTACCGGCGGCTATAACGATTTTAACGTAACGGTAGTTAACGTACAAACGCAACCCCTTACTACTGCCGAACTGGCGGCTATAAGCCCCGTTCCGCCTGCTATGCCTGAGGTTGTTACGCCTGAAAAAAACATTATCTACCTAAAAGGTAAGCCCCGCGCCGTATTTTCATTTTCGGCTATACTATATAATAAAGGAGCAAACAGGTACGAAAAGGTATTATCATACCAATACACCATTACCCCTACCGTATCGGCTGCAAAACAAGCCAAATCAACCAATGCAAACTTTGTTGCCAACTCGGTTTTAGCCAGTGGCCGCTGGTATAAAATTGCGGTAACGGCCGATGGTATTTATAAAATAGACCAAAGCTTTTTAACCCAGTTGGGTATGGATGTGGGCGGCATAAACCCAAATAACATACGCATATATGGTAACGGTGGCGGCATGTTGCCTACTTTAAACTCAGCACCCCGAATTGACGATTTGAGCGAGGTTGCTATTGAAGTAAGCGGTGCCGGCGACAACTCTTTTGACAGCGGCGACTTTATTTTATTTTACGGACAAAACCAAGTGCGTTGGAAATACAACACCGGCGACAGCCGCTTTGTGCATACCGTTAATAATTACAGCGACACTACCTACTACTTTATTACTGCCGATTTAGGCCCAGGCAAACGCGTTGGCAACCAGCAATCGGAAGTTGATGCTGTGCCAACTTATACCGCTACAACCTTTAACGATTATGCCCTGCACGAAGACGATAAGGTAAACGTAATCAAATCAGGGTCGCAATGGTTTGGCGAAACCTTTGATATTATTGACAGTTACTCGTTCGGTTTTTCTTTCCCCAACCTGGTAACAGGCGAAGCTGTAAAGTATTACAGTGTAATGGGCACAAACTCAAAAACAGTTCCTTGTTTGTTTACTGTTAAAAATGGTGGTATACCGCTAGGCAACACTCCTGTTTCTGTGCCTGCTGCTACCGGCTCGTACGACGAGGCCAATACCGCTGTGGGCAACTATACCTTTAGCCCATCATCAAGCTTTAATATTACCATTACCAAAAACACAGCGGGCTGCGAGGGCTGGCTTGATTATATTGAGCTAAATGCTAAGCGCTACCTGCAATTTTCGGGTTCGCAAATGATATATCGCAATGCAGATGGAACCGGCCCGGGCCAAGTAATTAAATACCAGCTAAGCAATGCCAACAACGTACGTGTTTGGGATGTTACTGACCACCAAAATGTTACCAACCAGCAATTTAGCCTAACAGGCGGCATGGCCGAATATGTTTTGCCTGCCGATGTATTGCACGAATTTATTGCCTTTAATGGCGGTAGTTTTGGCACCCCCATACCTATTGGCGGTGTAGCTAACCAAAACCTGCATGCCAACGGCCCTGTTGATATGATTATTGTGGCCCACCCCAACTTTATGGGGCAAGCCAACCGCCTGGCCGATATGCACCGCAACATGGATAACCTAAGCGTATTGGTTGTTACCCCACAGGAAATTTACAATGAGTTTTCAAGCGGTGCGGCTGATATATTGGCTATACGCGGCTTTGCACGCATGTTTTACAAACGTGCCACTAACGATAGTGAAAAGCCTAAATACATGTTGTTGTTTGGCGATGGGTCGTACGACAATAAAGGCAATATACCGGGCAATAGCAGCTTTGTGCCTACGTACCAAACATACGAATCAACCAACGTAATTAGCTCTCAAACATCCGACGATTATTATGGTGTGTTGGATGATAACGAGGGTAATTTTTTAGCTACTGAAGCGGTAGATATTGGCCTTGGCCGTATACCGTGTAAAAGTGTGGAAGAGGCCAAAAATGTAGTAGACAAAATTGCCGACTACGAAAGCATTGACAACACGGTTAGCCTGCGCGACTGGCGCAATATGGTAACTTTTATTGCCGACGACCAGGATAGCAATACCCACCAGACTCAAGCTAATGGCCATGCCATATATATTGATACGAAAGCAAAATCGTTTAACCTTGAAAAGATTTTGCTGGATGCGTATGTGCAGGAAAGTACTGCCGGCGGCCAGCGTTACCCCGATGCAAAAAACGCTATTAACCAACGAGTAAACCGCGGTGGGCTTATAGTAAACTACACAGGCCACGGTGGGGAAGCCGGCTGGGCTGGTGAAAAAATATTAGAACTAGGCGATATTGATAGCTGGACAAACCGCTATGCACTGCCCGCATTTGTTACCGCCACTTGCGAGTTTAGCAAGTTTGACGACCCGGGCCGCACATCGGCCGGAGAACTGGTACTACTGCGCTCAACCAGCGGCGGTATATGCTTGTTTACCACTACCCGCGTAGTATATTCAGGCCCTAATGATTTTTTAAATGGTAAATTTTACCAAGCATTTTTAAGCCTGGTATTGGCCGGAGAAAGGCCCCGTATGGGCGATTTATACCGCGCCACTAAAGACTCTATGGCAGCTTATAATGATTATAACTCGCGCAACTTTACCCTACTGGGCGACCCTGCAGTTAGGATTAAATACCCCATACACGATGTGGTAACTACCCTTGTAAACGGACAGGTAATAACCGGCCCTACTGATGCCGATACTATTAAAGCCCTACAACTGGTAACAGTAAAAGGCGAGATACGTAACCGCATTACCGGCCAAAAAATTACCAGCTACAACGGGGTGCTTTACCCAACTATTTTTGATAAGCCTATTGTGCAGCAAACCCTGGGTAACGACCCTGATAGCCCAATAATGAGCTTTAAAACCCAACGCAACATTATATACAAAGGCAAGGCCAGCGTTGTTAATGGCGAGTGGACATTCACCTTCCCTGTACCTAAAGATATTGCTTACCAGTTTGATATTGGCAAGATTAGCTACTATGCGGAAAATGGCGTGCGAGACGATGATGCCCACGGCTACCAGCTATTGGTTATTGGTGGCACTGATACCGCAGGCTTTTGCGATAACCTTGGCCCCAACATTCGCCTGTATATGAATAACAGCAACTTTGCCAACGGCGGCATTACCGATGCCAACCCTATACTACTGGCATTTTTGGCTGATACGAATGGTATAAACACGGTAGGCTCGGGCATTGGGCATGATATTACTGCCATACTAGACAATAACAACAGCAACCCGTATATTTTGAACGACTATTACGAGTCGGACTTAAACTCCTATACCAGCGGTAGCTTGCGTTATGCCTTTACTAACCTTACCGATGGCGCCCATACATTGCGCGTAAAAGGCTGGGATATTTGCAACAACTCTAGCGAAGCAACACTTGATTTTGTTGTGGCCCGCAATGCCGATATTGCGCTAGACCATGTACTTAACTACCCTAACCCGTTTACCACCAACACCTGCTTTATGTTTGAACATAACAGGCCAAACAGTGTGTTAGATGTGCAAGTGCAGGTATTTACCGTATCGGGCAAATTGGTTAAAACAATTAATACTACAGCTAATGATGCCGGTTACCGCACCTCATGCATACCTTGGGATGGTTTAGATGATTATGG
The DNA here is from genome assembly GCA_031412115.1 of Flavobacteriales bacterium. Classification (GTDB taxonomy): domain Bacteria; phylum Bacteroidota; class Bacteroidia; order CAMBQF01; family CAMBQF01; genus CAMBQF01. The sequence goes on along the minus strand of JANOCJ010000365.1, from coordinate 350 downwards.
CGATAAAATAGGCCGCGGTGTGTATATTTACCGCGTAAAAATCACCGACGAGCAAGGCAAAAAAGCCGATAAGTACGAGAAGCTTGTTATTTTAAACTAGTTATGCCCCCATCTGTTAAGGAAGATGTGAATCTTTCATTTGATAATACTGAAATTGCCTTTGCAGGCAAAACCGACGCTGATTTAAGCCGCGCCTATTGGCTATTTAAGTTAATTGGTAACAATAGTTTGGTAAAGCTTAGCAAGCCTTTTGCTAATTTGGCTATAGACTTTCATGTACCTGTTGGCTTTGTTGTAAAGCCCACCATATTTAAGCAGTTTTGCGGTGGCGAGGATATTAAGGAATGTGA
>JANOCJ010000364.1:0-3189 GCA_031412115.1 Flavobacteriales bacterium | reverse complement strand
GACAGGCTTAATGTACGGCTTTGTTACAGAGGGTTTTTATAAGGTCGATGAATTCAATTTCAATACCACTACCCGGACATATACTTTGAAACAAGGCATTGCGGCAAATGGTGTATATGGCTTGCCACAACCTGAATGCGTTTCGGAAGAGTTTGCTAAGTACCATGATTTAATAGTTATTGAAGATAATGCCCAAGCAGTAGGGGCAGATATTATTGGGCATAAAACAGGCTCATTGGGTTTGGTAAACGCCCATAGTTTTTATCCTACCAAAACCCTTGGCGCACTTGGCGATGCCGGAGCCATAACCACCAACAACGAAGATATATACCGCAACCTTAAAATGCTGCGCAACTACGGTTCGCCAAGGCGGAATGACCACCAAATGATTGGCCATAATTGCCGGTTAGATGAGTTGCAAGCTGCTTTTTTAAATGCAAAATTGCCGCATTTGGATAAGGATAATGCCGAACGCAAAACGCTGGCGGCTATTTATAATAAACTGTTGGCCGATATTGCGGAGGTGAGTTTTGATTATCCCGGCAAGTATATACAGGATGATTTTAATAACGTATATCATTTATATGTTATTCGCACCACCAAACGCGATGAGTTACAGCGTTTTTTATCTGCCGCAGGCATAGAAACGCAGATACATTACCCAACTCCGCCGCATTTGCAAAAGGCATTTGCGTATTTAGGCTATAAAAAAGGCTCTTTCCCTATGGCAGAAGTGCTGGCCGATACGGTTTTAAGCCTGCCATTATTTGTTGGTATGCCGACTGAATGGGTTGAATACACTGCTAATAGTGTGCGCGAGTTCTACGGTTTGGGTAAGTTATAAGCTATAACCGCCTGTTTTTGTGTAATTCACCCTAAAACATTATTTTCGCAACTTATACCGGCTGAAATGAGTGATATTGCTATACGCGTTGAAAATGTTTCTAAGTTTTACCGTTTAGGCTACGTAAGCGCTTCTACTATTTCCGACGATTTAAAACGTTTTTGGTCGGTAAATGTGCTGCGTAAGCCCGACCCTTTTTTGCTTATTGCCGAGCAGAACAACCGCGAAAAAGGTGGGTCTGACTATGTTTGGGCGCTGAAAGATGTTAGCTTCGATATTAAAAAAGGCGAGGTGTTAGGCATCATTGGTAAAAACGGTGCAGGCAAATCTACCCTATTAAAAATACTAGCTAAAGTTACCAGCCCAACCGCCGGTAGCATTAAAATAAATGGCCGCATAGCATCGCTATTAGAAGTAGGCACCGGCTTTCATCCCGAATTAACCGGCCGCGAAAATATATTTTTGAACGGTGCTGTATTGGGCATGCGCAAATCGGAAATACGGGCCAAGTTTGACGAGATTGTTGATTTTTCAGGTGTTGAACGGTATATCGATACGCCTGTAAAGCGCTATTCATCGGGTATGTATGTGCGCTTGGCATTTGCCGTAGCTGCCCACTTAGAGCCCGATATTTTAATATTAGATGAGGTGTTGGCCGTAGGCGATGCTGAATTTCAGCGCAAATGTTTGGGCAAAATCCAAAACGTGTCGCAAAACGATGGCCGTACCGTATTGTTTGTAAGCCATAACATGACATCTATTGCCGACTTATGCACCAAATGTGTGCAAATGAAACGTGGCGAAATGGCTATGTATGCCGATACCCGCACCGTAGTGGGCGAATATTTGCAAGAGAATTTAAAGAGCATGTCGTCATACGATGATTTGGCAATGGTTCCGCGCAGCAATAAAAACTGGGCAGAGCGTGTGCGCATCATATCGTTTGAAATGGAGAACGAAAACTATTTCTGGAAACAAACCCCTGAGTTTTCTTTCTCGGTTTTAATAGACGACCGCAATATTACTGCCATTGAATTTGGCTTTGCCATTAGCGGAGCCAATGGTTCGCGCGTGTTTACGTACGAAAGCACAGAGGCATACCAATGCAAAGAAGGCCAGGTGTTGAAGTTTAAAGTAACAATGGATGCCCCGCGCTTAGTGCCATCGCGCTACTATGTTTCGGTAGGTGTGCGTTCGCATATTGATACGTTGGATGCGATAGATAATTACCTGTCGTTTACCGTGTTGGATGTTGATGCCGAAGGCCACCATTTTGGCTTTACCCAAGGCCCCGAAATTAGCGGTTATGTAGACTCTGCCGCTAAAGTAACCACCATGCACGATTAGTAAAAAGAAATAGCATGCTGTTCAACTCCTTTCAGTTTCTATTATTCTTTCCCATTGTAACGGCGCTGTACTTTATGCTGCGCCACAACGTGCGTTGGTTTATGTTGCTGGCGGCCAGTTGCTACTTTTACATGGCATTTATTCCCTACTACATCCTTATTCTGGCCCTTACCATTGTGGTAGATTATTTTGCGGGGATGCTGATAGAAGACAGCCAGGGCCGAAAGCGGAAAATGTACCTCTGGGTGAGCATTATTGTTACCTGTGCCATTCTGTTCGTCTTTAAATACATCAACTTTTTCAACGATAATTTTAAAATGGTGGGTGGCGATAGTTGGCCTTTCGACCATTTCAATATCATACTGCCCATTGGCCTTTCGTTTCACACCTTTCAAAGCTTGGCGTATGTGGTTGAGGTGTACCGCGGAAACCAAAAAGCCGAGCGCCATTTTGGTATTTATTCGCTATACGTAATGTTTTACCCGCAACTGGTTGCAGGGCCTATAGAGCGTCCGCAAAACCTATTGGGCCAGTTTAGAGAACATCATAGTTTTAAATACGAAAGGGTAGTATCGGGCCTTAAATTAATGCTGTGGGGCTTGATGAAAAAAGTACTGATAGCCGATAGGTTGGCGGTATTTGTAAACGAGGCGTATGGCGATATGGATACCTACCAGGGCATACCGTTAATTGTGGCGGCGTACTTTTTTACCTTCCAAATTTATTGCGATTTTTCAGGCTATTCAGATATGGCTATTGGTGCAGCCCGAGTTATGGGGTTCGACCTTATGACCAACTTCCGCACACCGTATTTTTCTCTTTCCATCCGCGAGTTTTGGAGCCGTTGGCACATCTCTTTATCAACCTGGTTTCGCGATTATTTGTATATCCCACTAGGTGGTAACCGCGTAAGTAAAACGCGTTGGTACATCAATATTTTCATCGTGTTTATGGTAAGCGGCTTTTGGCACGGCGCCAGTTGGACGTTTATTATTTGG
>JANOCJ010000363.1:0-37051 GCA_031412115.1 Flavobacteriales bacterium | reverse complement strand
TTAGCAAAGGCAATGGCCTGCGTTATGCCGCTATTTTACTGGTTTATGCATTGCATGTTGGTATTTTAATGTTTTCTGATGTGGGTACTTTTTCCTACATATCTATAACTATGGCAACCCTGTTTTTGCCTGCTTCTTTTTGGGAGAAACTGCGCCTACGTATTAAGCAAATACCGTCAATTACTTCAAAAACACCCTACGCTAATTTAGGTAATGTTTCCCGCAACATCCTTATTGCCAGTATTGCCGGTATGGTCTTTATGAACCTTATGTTTTATGTGTTTCATACCCCGCTAAAAAAATCATTCCTCCCTAAAAATGGCGGGCGCTTTGTGCTTGATACGCGCAACTTTCCGCTAAAAGAATTAAGCCCCTTTGGGCAACACTGGGGTATGTATGCGCCCAACCCTATGGCCAATGTAGGGTGGATAACACTTGAGTACCAAAAAGATAGCCTACAGCCCATGCGCTCGGTGTTTAATGATGAGGTTGCTTTGCCCAATAAACCGGTGTATACGCCCCCAACGCTTGAGAAGTATTTTCTATATTTTGTGCGCACTTGGTACAACAAAAAAAATCAGCACGATATGGCCATTTTTTGGGCCAACTACCATATTAAAAAGTTTAAAGCTGAGAAGCCCGAACAGGCCCAAGGCGCTACTGTTTATATAGTTAACTACATTAAACTGGTAACCAACCAAAAAAGCATTAAAAAGCTGCCTTTTGTTAAGCAGGTAAATACGGTTGATGAGTTTACCCACTTGTTTGATAAAAGAGGCAATGCCAACCAAAAGGCGGAGGAGTAAAAATCACCTTTTATTGACAATTATCATACTTTTTGCTTATTTTAGTACATTATCTTTGAGTTTTAAATTATTGAAACCATGCACAGAGTATTACTAGACGATAAGTTACAGGCGGAGTTTGATAAAATGGGCTATGTAAAAGTGAAGCTGTTTGACGAAGAAACAATAGCCGAACTGCGCCGCTTTCACGAAGAGCAAAAACCCAACGAGCGTTTTAACACACAGGATAAAAGCGTTAGCTACCATTTCTCTTTTCTCGATTCGAATAGGGAGTATAAACGCAAGGTGTTTGAAACCCTCTCTAAAGTATTTGCCCCCGCGCTTGATAAGTATTTAAACGGCTACGAGCCTTTGGTTATAAATTTTGTAAATAAAGAACACGGCCTTGGCGAAGTACCCGTACACCAAAACTGGGACTTTGTTGATGAGCATAAATTTACCTCAGTATCGGTTTGGGCCCCTTTGGTTGATGTGGGCGAAAACAGCGGCGCGTTGGAGTTTATTCCCGGTACGCATCGCACCTTTCGCAACATACACCGCAGCCCAACAATCCCTTGGTTTTTTAAAGGGTATATTGAGGAGTTGAAGCACGATTACCTAAAACCGGTAACCGTAAAAGCTGGCGAGGCCTTGATTTTTGACGATAGCATTATCCATTATTCAAAACCAAACCAAGGCGGCTATGCCCGTTTGGTAATACAGGTAATAGCCAAGCCTATAGTGGCCCCTGCTATACATTACTATCGCAAAAAATCGTTGTTTAAAACCGAATACCGCGAGCTTTTGGTTGACCAAGACTTCTTTCTGAACTTTAATTTTCATATTAAAGAGGAGCCGAAGGAGGTAAAAAGCAGCCGTGTGGTAGAGTATCAGCACCCACGCATCAACTACAAAAAGTTTAAAGAGATAATGGCTAACGCCGGTTTGGAGACAGCATAACAATGGCAACTGTTGAGGAAGTAAAGCAATACTACGACGAGTGGACGGTAAAGTACCTTGACGTGTATGGCGATGTAATACAGGCGTTTCGCCCCACCAGCGATGGTGAGTTGGCAACCTATACCGCCCAAAATGCAGGCTTGCAAAAAGGCCAGCATATACTGGATGCAGGTTCGGGTGTAAGCGGCCCTGCTATTGCCATGGCCGAAAAGGCAGGCGTAAAATTCAGTTGTTTAACTGTATCGCCACAGCAGGCAGGCATTGCAAAACAGCGCGTTAATGCCCGTAGGCTTGATAAGATAATTGACGTTACCGAAGGCGATTACCACAACCTGCCGCAATACTTCAAACAAAACACTTTTGATGGTGCGTTGTTTCTTGAATCGCTGGGGCATGCAAGCAATGTAGCCCAAGTGGTACAAGGCGTTTACGAGGTATTAAAGCCCGGCGCTTTTGTTTACATAAAAGATTTTTTTTACAAAATATCGTTAGATGAAGCTGCACAGACCCGCATAAACGAGGTGATAAAAAACATGAACGTTAACTACAGCTATAGCACTTTAGGGCTTTCGCAAACGTTAGATGCCTTTCGCCAATGCGGTTTTGAAATTGATTACATCAAGCACATCAGCTTTAATTCTGACATAGAAATACGCCGCAAGTTCGAAGATAAATTCGGTATAGATAATTACAAAGGGCTGAAAGAATTTGCCCCCGCCGAATGGCTGGAACTACGGTTAATAAAGCCCGCCGAAGGTAGCGGCTTTTTAAAATGGCTAGGGTTATGATACCTGTTTTTACAAATAAAGAATTGAATGAAACGTTTGTTGCAAAGGGCTACGTAATACAGCCTTTTTTGACCGACGATGATATTGCTGCTTTGTTTGCTATGTTTAATAGCGCCGACAGCAAAGTGCAGCGCGGTTTTTACGCATCTACCGACAGTGGCGATGCCGAGTACCGCAAGTACGTTGACCGTGGCATAAAGTCAGTTTTGCAAAACGGGCAGATAGAAAAATATTGTAAAGATTACCAAGCGTTTTATACAGGCTTCATCACCAAAAAGCCCGCCAGCCAAAGCGTGGTAGCTATGCACACCGACTGGAGCATTTATGACGAGACGCATTACCAATCGCTTACTGTTTGGTGCCCTTTGGTTGATGTAAACGAGACTAACGGTTGTATGCACGTAATTGAAGGCAGCCATAAAATAACCAACAAAGCCCGCGGGCCTTGGGTTAAAGAGTACTATACTCAGTATTACCCGGGCTTGTTAAACAGCCCTTTATTAAAACCGTTGCCAATGAAAAAAGGCGATGGGTTGTTTTACCACAATGCGCTGCTGCATTACTCGCCAAACAATAAAAGTAGTGCCGAAAGGCCTGCTATTATTATAGCGTGCAAGCCCAAGGGTGTTGAATGTGTGCTGTATTACAACAACCGTTTTTGGCCCTTTAGCGGCATAAAAATCTATGGGGTTGATGAGCAGTTTTTTGATGTGTATGATAAACGCAGCACCCCTGAAAATGCACCATACAGGGGCAAAGTAAAACAGCAAAACAATTTTTTAACAGAGCAGGAATTTTATAACGAGTTAAGTTAGCGATGGATAGTGTACGCAAAATATTTAGGGAGGATACTTTTAACACCCAAATTGAAAATGACGGGTTTGTTGTATTTAAAAATTTTTTGAATTCTGAGGAACTCGAGTTTATTCGCAATGCCTACCAAAGCTACGACCCTAATATTGACCGCAAGTATTATTCAACGATTGATAGTAGCGACCCCAATTATAAAAACCACGTAAACCAGTCTATACGCAAGGCAATTAGCCGTTCGGCAGAGATATATTTGAATGATTATGTACCTATGACCGGCAACTTTGTAGTAAAAACAAAGGGCAAAAAATCGAAGGTAAATATGCACTTTGATATAAGTTGCGTAGATGAAAGCAAGTACGAATCGTGCGTGGTGTGGATACCTTTTAGCGATGTTGATGCCAACAACGGCGCGCTGCAAATGCTTAGGGGCAGCCACAAGTTTATGAATAAAGTACGTGGCCCGGGTGTTAAACGTTATTACGAAGAACTATACGATTATTTTGAGAAAAGCCATATGACATTGGTGCCTATGAAAGCCGGTGATGCCTTGGTTTTTATCAATCGTTCATTGCATTATTCAGCACCCAACAATGCCGATAGCCCACGTGTTTCATTGCGGATAGATATGGTGCCTAAAGACGTGCAAACCATTATGTATTACTGGGATAAATTTTTACCAAAAGAGATGGTGGAAGTGTATGAAATTGGGCTTGATTTTTACGAAAATTTTGTAAAAGAAACCCGCCCCGAAGGAGCTAAACCTATTGGCCACAAAGAGAATAAGCACATTGAACTGAGCAAGGAGGAATTGTTAAAATACATTAACCAATAATGCTGGCGCAAATTTTTAACGATACGGCTTTAGACCACGAGTTTAAAGAAAATGGCTTTGTTACGGTAGATATACTAAACAGGGACGAATGCGATGCCTTACGTACCAAATTATTGAAGCTGGATTCGGGAGTGAAGAAACGCTTTTACGCATCGTTGTGGAGCAGTAATAAAGAATACAGGCTAACCGTAGACCGCCTTATTAAAGAAGCTTTTGGAAAGAAAGTAAAATCATTGTTCCATTCAAATTACGCCCCTTTTTTCTCGGACGTGCTGATTAAAAAGCCCAGTTTTTTTGATAAAATAACCGTGCATCAGGATTGGACTTTTGTTGATGAAAGCCAATATCAATCCATATTTATTTGGTGCCCTTTGGTTGATGTAGATAAATGGAACGGCTGCTTGCAGGTAGTGCCAAAATCGCACCGCATACTGCGCGCCTTGCGCGGTGCAAATGTTCCGCAAGAGCACGACCATATTAAAAAGTACATAGAACGTAAATACAAAAAGCGCTTAGAATTACCTGCCGGCAAAGCAGTGATTTTTACGCAGGCTATGTTGCATGCATCAGGCCCTAATCATACGTTAAATACCCGTGTTTCGGCAGGTTTGCTTATGCTTCCGGCCAATGATAAGGTATACCATTATGTACGCAACGCAGCGCAGCCCAATGTGCTAAATAAGTACGTGGTAGATTATGATTTTTTTATGAATTACAATACCGGCAAAGACTTTGCCGATGCCTTGTACTCGCAAACAATTGATACACCAAACGGAGTATTTCAAGCCGAAACTGTGCCGTTTAAAGAAAATTACCTAACAGCCGAGCAGTTTGATAAAGCGTATAATAGTTTATAACAATGGCAACGCGCTACCCACAAATTTTTAAAGATGAAGCACTTCAACAAACCATTGAGGAGCAGGGTTATGCCATAGTAAATTTTATTGATAATGAAGGGATAGAAGGGTTGAGGAGAGAGTCAGGCGAGATGATGGATAAGCTGTTGGAGAATGGCTTTGGTAGCGTTAAAACGTTTCAATCTGCCGGGCGCATACCCGAGGCTGAAATGCGAATGCTATCTACCCAAATTATACGCAAATACTACCAACAGGGCATTGCAAAGTATTTTATTGCTGACGAAATTGATTTTATTTCGGGTGTGCACCAAATAAAACCACCCGGCAGCAAAAGCAAATTAAACCCGCATCAAGATAGTTCGCATGTTGATGAAGAGCAGTTTTTGGCTGTGTACATTTGGTGCCCGCTAGAGGATACTACCATGCAGAATGGTACCCTGCATATTTTGCCGGGCAGCCATAAGTTAGGCAATAAGCAACGCTCGCTAAACGTGCCGTGGGAGTTTAATAAAATACCGTACTATTTGGTAATGTACCGCTTTATGAAACCCCTCATGGTAAAGGCGGGCCAAGCGGTTATCTTTCATAGTGCTATGATACATTCATCGCCACCAAACCAAACAAGCAACTATAGACTTGCGGTAAACGGCTTGGTAAAGCCCAAGGCCAGCCCTTATTGCCACTATTTTACCGATGCGCAAACACCGGCAGGTATGGTTGATGTTTTTGATATTACACCCGAGTTTTTTTATACCGAAGAAATTACCAAACGCCCATCAGCCAAATACCGTTTGTTGCGACATGAGCCTTTGCAAAAGGCTAATCTCAACCTTATCAATTTTTATAGGTACTTTGCTAAACAGCGCAACTAAATGCCCAAGGCCCGATTTATAAAAAAAGTAGCACAGGTTTTACCACCCAAAATGTTTGAGGTGGCAACATCTGTATACCAATTTGGCCGTAACGCTTTTCTGCCAACAGTCAATGTTCCGGAGGGAACGTTGCCTGAGAAAAATGTAAAAGCTTATTACAAAAGCCGCAAGTTTGGACCGGGTAAAAAGGTGTGCTATGCGCCCTTTAACAACATGTATTTTGCTATTGATGGAAAGGTAATGGCCTGCTGCTATAACCGTGATGTGCCGTTAGGGTTTTATCCGGAAAACAGTATATCTCAAATATGGAAAGGCGCTAAAGCAAATGAACTGCGAGAGCGCATTGATAATTTTGACTTAGGCGGCGGCTGCCAGCTTTGCAAGCAACAATTGGTTGCGGGCGATTACTCATCGGTAATGGCGGCTAAATATGATTATGAGGCCGAAGATGAGCCACAATACCCTACGCGTTTCGACTTTGAATTATCAAACACCTGTAACCTTGAGTGTATTATGTGCTCGGGCGAATTTTCATCATCCATACGTAAAAATAGGGAGCATAAAGCACCAATTATTTCGCCCTATGGTGCTGAGTTTTTAGCCCAATTGGATGAATACATACCCCACCTTAAAGTGGCTAATTTTTTGGGAGGCGAGCCATTTTTAATTGATAGCTATTACAGCATTTGGGAGAAGATAATCACTTTAAACCCCAACTGCGAAATACGCTTGCAAACCAATGCTACGGTTATGAATGCCAAGGTAAAAAACCTGTTGGAGAAAGGCAATTTTCACATTGGAATATCTATTGATTCATTCAACAAAAAAACATACGAAGCCATACGCGTAAACGCCAATTACGATAGGGTTATAGAGAATATTCAATTTCTAGCAGAATACTCGCGTAAGAAGAATACTTTTCTTACCCTAAGCTTTTGCCCTTTGCGCAGCAACTGGAACGAGTTACCGCAGGTGCTTGAGTTTGCCAATAAAATAGGCGCGTTGCTTAATATTAATACGGTTATGCAACCTGCAGTACAATCGTTGTGGACGTTGAGCCACGATAAGTTGAAAGCCATTGAAAATGTATTAACGGCATACACCCCTACCCAAAACAATTTTTTTGAAAAACACAATGCTACAGTTATTGCAGGGTTTATTAAACAAGTGCAAAGCTGGGCCACAGTAGCTATTACACGCCAGCAGGAAATTGACCGGCTGGATGCTGTAAGCGATGATATTTTGCTGCAAATTTTTTTAGCTAAAATAGAAGAAATATTTAGCTATATGCATGCGCTAAACCCTGATGAATTTATCCTTTCGCTTAACAAGTTTAATAATTTGATTGTGAATTTTTTGGATGCTCAAACAGATAAACATAAAATACTTGTTAAGCTAAATGCATTGCCTTTTGAGTGGATTAAATACGACACGGAGATATTTGATAATACTAAGTTTATAGATAAAATTGAAGGCTATCTGCTTGAGTAATTGTAAATTTCGTGCGCATAAACTATAATTTAATTTTTAGTATATAACTAAAATTCAATAGCTTAAAAATCAGCGTATTGTGTTTATGTACCAAAATCTTAACATAGGATTATTGGTTGTTAAAATTATAGTAAATACATTGTGATAAATCCTAATACATTTGGGACTTATCGCATCTATTCGTAATCTGGTTATATCGAAGCCATTGCTTCGCAGTTCTGCTATTGCCACAATTAAAGGTTACAACAATTTTGTTTTTACTGTATTGGGCAAGAAAAAGAATTACAATGCCAATTCGCCTCAAAACATTGATGCATATAACAAAAGCCGCATTTTAGGTGCACGTGCAAAAATTTGCTATGCCCCATTTTCGAACCTTTATTTTGGCACTACCGGGGCTGTAACCGCATGTTGTTTTAACCGCGAGTATGATTTAGGCAAGTACCCTGATAACAGCATTAACGATATTTGGTATGGAGAACGTGCCGATGAACTGCGCCGCCATATTGACGAAGGCGATTTTTCATTAGGATGCCAGCGTTGTGCATTAGCTGTAGAGAGTAAAAATTACATGGCCGTAAACGCCGCCACGTACGATTATTTTACATCATCGGGCAAGTATCCAACCCGTATGGATTTTGAGTTGAGCAACACTTGCAATTTAGAGTGTGTTATGTGTAACGGTTATTGCTCCTCATCCATTCGCAAAAACAGGGAAAAGCAAGCGCCTTTGCCCTACCCGTATGATAATGCATTCGTAACTCAATTGGAAGAATATATACCGCACCTGCAATACGCCAAATTTTTAGGCGGTGAGCCTTTTTTGATTGATATATACTACCAACTATGGGATAAAATTGCGGCCCTAAGTCCCGATTGCCTTATGTATGTGCAAACCAATGCCACGGTGCTGAATGAAAAGGTGAAAAAAGTACTGGCAAACGGCAGGTTTAATATTGGCGTATCTATTGATTCGTTGGAGAAAGAGAAGCTGGAATCCATCCGCATAAACTCAAAATATGAGCGGGTGATGGAAAACATACAATACTTTGCCAACTACTGTAAACAAACAGGTACTGAATTTAGCATTTGTTACAGCCCAATGCGCAATACAGTGGTTGAATTGCAACAGTTTATTGAATACGCAAACAGCCTTAATGCCAACGCTTATTTTAATACTGTGTATGAGCCCCATAATGTTGCCATTTGGAATTTACCGGCTTCGAAAATCGAAAGTTTTATAACCACTTTTTCGGCAACTGTATTGCCTGCACAAACAGGTATTGAACGAAAAAATGCAGCTATGTTTTACAGCTATATTGAGCAACTGAAAAAATGGAAAGAAGACGCTTTGACCCGCGAACAAGCAATTGCATTACAAACAAACAACCATTTGGCAAATGCGGTTTTGCGTGTAAGTGGATATATACAAGACAATAATTTAGCCGAAATTGATGAGTTGAATGAAAAGCTGAATACCTATTACCAACTATTGCCAGAATATGAAAAAAGCATATTTGAGAAAATACCCGAAGAGCGTTTATATAATCAAATACTAGTCTTTGGGGGGAATTGGAGTGCCAGCATCCTCACGCTCTAAGTCGGCTGTTTTATCAATGCAATCAGCATTAGCCTTTAACTCCAACATTAGCCATAAATATGCTACGCTTGCAGAGTATGATGAGTTGCCTTTTTGAACCAACATGTGCCAACCGCCATCTTCATTCTGAAATTCAAGCAGCTTAAAAAGCATATTGTAAGTATAAAAATTGCATTTGCCTATTTTATATAACATAGCGGATGTTAATACCGGTGGCAAAAGATTCATCTGCTCGCTGTAAAACCACTCCAAATCCAACAAAGCCCTTAAGTTTCCGGCGTTTTTATTGGTCAAAATAAAAGCAATGTCATTGTATAAGCTGTCCAGTTTTAGTTTTCCTTCTTTACAATTATTTTCATCAAAATTAATGTAGGCAAACCCTGCGGTTATTGGGTCAAGCCCGGTGCGTTCTTCCTTGTATTTTTGTATGCGAGCGGCAAAAGTAGTTAAATACTCAGGCGGTGTGGGCAACTCATTGCAAAACATACTTACACCTAGTAGGTATTTGTCGTCGTATAATGATGTTATAGGCTCTGCTTTAAGCTTATCAAGCTCTTGTTGGGTAAATGGTATTGATTTGTTGTTGTCATAAAAAATACCGTAAAGTTTTAGCCTGCCTGTTTTTAATTCAGGAAACTTACTTTCAACAGCAACCTTATCGGCCATTTTAAATTTTAAACCAAACTTTCTTTTTATAATGTCTAGCAAGGCATAGGTTAGGCCAATATCAATAGAGTCCACAGGAACAGTTTCCAGGTAAGCCGTGGTGCGCTCAATGCTTTTATTTAATCGTTTTACCAGTTGCAACTTTATAGTTTCAACCTTTTTGGTAGTATCTTTAGGTGTAGTATCTTTTGGGGCGGCAGTTGTAGTTTGTGCACTAGTAATGCCGGCCACAAACAATAACAATAGTGTAAGGGTTTTGGCCACTGTATTAATTGTTAGTTTTGTACGCTTCATAGTTAGCAAATATAATAAAACTCAAGCTTAAGGCAATGCCGTTTACTTTCTCGCATCCCGCATTTGTATTGCCACTGGCAAAGATTAAGCCAAAGCATTTTTCATACACGGGCCTTTTTTTTGGTAGCATAGCACCCGATTGCCACATGTACCTTACCTTTTCTACCTTCCCAATTATTGAAAATAATATATTTGGCATATTTAGTTTGTACATGCCTTTAGCTGTTATTATGAGTGTATTGTTTCATTTGCTAGTGCGAAATGTGTTAATAGCCCACTTGCCGGCACCTTTTGATGTGCGATATTCAAGTATTTTGGCGTTTAATTTTATTGGCTATTTAAAGAAGAAGTACGGAGTGTTTTTACTTTCTATATTTATTGCTGTTGTAGTGCATTTGGCGCTTGATAACCTGACGCATGAGTATACTACATTTACTAAAATGTATCCTGAAACAATTACTTCTGATATTTCAATAGCATCAGCTTTTTCTGTTAAGGTATATTTCTTTCTACAGGTCATATTTTCGTTGTTTGGGTTAGGCTATATGGTGTTGCATCTATTGTCATTCAACCAGCCTATACCGGTGTATAAGCCCATAAAAAAGGCCGATAAACTGCTATATTATTACCTGCTTTTTGCTATTTTTACATTAGTATTTATAGGTAGGTTTTTTCTACCCCTGCGCGATAACCAGTTTGGCGATATTGTAATTATTTCCATTATGTCTTCGGCTATGCTTACCGTTTTGCTTGCTTCTGCTGTTATATTTGTAAAAAACAGAATAACAAAGTGAGGCGGGTTTTAATATTAAATTATGAGTACCCACCCATTGGGGGCGGGGCCGGGGTAATGACCAAATATATTGCCGAGGGCCTTGCTGTTAAAGGTGTTCAGGTTACTGTTGTTACTGCTTTTTTTACAGGCGAAAAGGAAACGGAAACTGCTGGCAACCTCACTATCCATCGCATAAAAAGCAAGCGCCAACATGCGTTTCAATCAAACCCTTGGGAAATGTATGATTGGATGCGTAAGGCTATGCAGTTTTTTAAGAATAACGCCAACGCACCGTTTGATATTGCTATCTGTAATTTCTCTATTCCGGGTGGTATTGTAGGCCAATTTTTGAAAAAAAAATACAATATTCCGTATGTAATTATTTCGCACGGACATGATATTCCTTTTTTCTATCCGCGCAAAATGTTAATGTATCATTTGCCTTTGTATCCTATTATTTATAGGGTATGTAAAAGAGCTGCGGCTATTATATCTCTTACGCAGAAGTTAAAAATTAATGCAGATAATTTGGTTGGGAAAATAGATAGCAACCATGTTATTGCTAATGGAATTGATACAGGGCAGTTTTCTATTGGTAGCACCAATGCAAGCGCCGAATTAACCATTTTGTTTGCCGGACGCCTTGTAGCACAAAAGAACCCGCTATTGTTTGTTAAAGCATTAAACCTACTGAAAAATAAAATTAAATTTAAGGCTTATATTGTGGGAGATGGGGTATTATACAGCCAATTGGAACAATATATTAATGCAAATGGTTTGGCAGAGTACGTAAAGTTAGAAGGCAAAGTTGATTACGATAAAATGCCCGCATACTTTGCCAATGCTGATGTGTACGTAATGACATCAACCCACGAGGCTATGCCTATGACATTGATAGAAGCGGCTTGCGCGGGTAAGTATATCATTTCTACACCTGTTAGTGGGACAGACGAATTGTTACATCCGGGCCGCAATGGCTCATTAATTAATTACGATGATTATACTGCTTTAGCAAATGAGTTGGAAGCCTGTTTTGCTAAAAAACAACAACACAAACCGCTGGTAGATGCGGAGTGCGTAAGTAAAATCCGAAATGCGTTTGATATAAATTCGATTGTAAATGAGTATTACAACCTTATAGAAAGCGTTTGTAAAAATAATTAACCACAAAAAAGGTTAAACTCAGCTTAAAACGGTACTTAGCAGCATCAACTCCGGTTAGCAATATATTCTGAATGCCGTATTTTTTTATAAGCTCACCGTAAAGTGAATTTGCCACGTGCGATGCTTTGTTTACGCTGTTTCTGCCCAATTCTTCGTTATTCCAATGTAAGGCATACCAATGGTTTGGCGCATTTAATTTTCGCCTGAAAAAGTTGCGTATATCGTACCAGCTATCTTTATTTGATAGCTCAATAATGTATTTTTCCAGATTTAGTTTTAGAATATTATTATTCAATATCGTAATGGGCAACATCCAGTCGCGGTTTTCGGCATTAACCTGTCCTTTGGCTTCTTCGTAGCATTGTAGCATTAACTCACTGCCCTGCGGGCATTTCATAATGTTGCCAACCATTAGCAGCTTATGGTGGTTACGAAAAACATATTCTGCTTCAAAATCAAAAGGCTTTAAGCAGGTTACATCCATATCAACCCACCAGCCGCCTTTTTCATATAGCAGTTTATATCGAAAAAGGTCTGAAAATCCTGCCAAGCTATTCTTTCCGTGGCCAAACTGGTTGTTGTGTTTGTACCTAAAAATATAGCTTGCCGGAATAATTTCCGAAGCATCAGCAATAACTACGCCTTGCGGTAGTGGAGTTTTTATAGGTTCGTAGGCCCACAGCTTAAACGTATGGCCGTTGGCAATAAATGAGTTAATGGTAATTAGTTCTAGCGACGACAGCGTGCTGCCTATCCACAAACCATTAATTATGTTGTTGCCATTGCTCATCTACAGCAGCAAACATAGCTAAAAACAGCAGAGGTTTAAAAGTAGCTACAATGCTTTTTTCAATTTTAGCAACACCCTTGGGAAAAGAATATAATGTATAGCCAGTATTATCAGGTAGCGGTAATCTATGGTGTATGCCAGCATTAGCAGTATGAGGCCGGGCAAAACTATCTCGTAAAAATCGTTCAGGCGATAAAAAGTAATTAGGCCGTGCTTATCTTTTAAAAACAGTGGTTTTACAAGTAAGTACAGCAAAAAGCAACCATAGCCAATTATAATAAACAGTGCTGCTTTTGAGTTTAGTAGCAAAAACCACATTAGTAAAACAAAAAATGTTACCTCAAGTGGTATAATTATGTACGAAATAAAATTTAACAATTTGTATAGCGGCAAATGCGTTGCAAGCGTTTTGGTGTCTGCTTTTTCATCGTTCTCTTTGTCTAAAATAACGTGTAATAAAATATTGCGTAACCCCTTAGAAAATCCCCAGCAGAATAATAAAACATACACTAAATAAGGGTGTACGTATTTGTTATTGTTGGTTACCAGCAGGGCAATAATATAAAACAAGGTACCGCTGTATAATGAGTCGAGCAGCAAGGCAAATATCTTGTTTTTCTTAAGCCTGAAGGGCGGTGCAGAGTAGCCTATAAAAAATACATATTGTGCAATAAGCAAGGCTTTTATATGCAAATCAATATCGGTAAGTAGCCACGGGGCAATAGATAATAGTGTAAGAATAATTAGCAGTGGTATGCGGTATGCCCTGTTTAGCTGCCCAATTTGGTTGTGTTTGCCGGCCAGCGCATCATCTTTAATATCAAATAAATCGTTTATATAAAACCCGAATGAGGCCGTTATTATAGATGATACCAACATTACTATACAGGGCAAAATACTCTCTTTAAAAGGCAGCGTATTATTTAAACAGCCAATGTATACAAAACACAATATTGGCGGAATAAGGTAGTTCCACCAGTCGGCAATGCGAAACAGCTTAGCAAATGTTAGCGCCTTTTTCTTCACTAAGCTATCTTTTGGTTATATCGGTAAGTGTTTTGATAAAAATCGTCGTAGGTAACGGGCGGCTGCGAATAAAAACCAAGTAAATGTTTTTGGTTTTCTGTCATCGTTTTATCCAATCCGTTTTGGGTTAAAACTCGCGGGAAATCAAAGCGCTGTTTCATCCAAGGCTCGCAAAAGCCTATGGTTAGCGCATGGCGCCAATCATTAGTTTCGTTGTAGCTGCCGGTGTGCCAAACTAAGGGGTCAAAATAAAATATATCGCCCGCTTCGCCCACTATTTTATCGGCATTTTTGTAAAAATATTCCTCATCCGGCTTCTCTGCTGTTTTGTGTGAACCTGCTAAGTAATATGGCGAGCCATTCTCTTCAGTAAAACCTGTTAAAAAAACCATAGCCCCAAGCACCAAACGGTGGTCGGTCGATTTTCTGTGCGAATCAACGTGGATGCGGGCTGTGTATATTTTACTATTTGGCGGCACCGATGCCGATGAATAGGAATAAATAATGCAATTATCGGCAATAAACCACTTAAATGGTTGGACAAAATTTTCATTTTCCAACAAGTCTAAAAAAGGCCCGCCATACAATGCAGTATTAAGTAAGGCCCCAAAAGTAGGGTGGTCTTTCCCTTGGTGAAAAGCATTTTCTTTCTCAATGCTATTTTCTAAATGCGCCGCCAGTTGCTTAGCAAAATCGGGCGTTAAAACGTTTTTGGCAAGGTAAAAGCCGCGCTCCAGTATGGTCAGTATAAAGTCTTCTTTAGCTAGCATAAAGCTATATTTTCTTTGTCGGCTAAGTTATTATAAACCTGTTGCAAAAAAGGGTTATTGCCAATAGATATTTTCAACTTTTCATCGGGGCTTGTTTTGTACAATTTGGCAAACGCTTTGCGTATGCGTTGGGTAGTTTTTAGCCCATTTTCGCGCGTTAGCGTAAAATCCACATAGTCTGCATGGTCTTGCGTTGGCAAAAAGCCCAATGTGGTGTTAAAATCAAAGCCCGGTTTATTGTCTTTCATAGCCATAGAGTGTAGCTCCTTGGCCCCAAAAAAGTAAAGTGATATTTCAATCATTATTAATGCGCAATTGATGGAAAACTCGCCATTTGAAAATTTTTCGTCAATAAAAAAAATGCCTGGCTCGGTGGTTTTATTCTCGTAATTAATGTTTTTGATGTTAGACATGCCCAGTTCTACACCGCCTGATGATATGATAAAGTAGAAATTTTTGCTTTTGTCAAGGCTGTTATACCAGTTAAGTTGCGCCTCGGGTGTAATGGTTTTTTGAAATAACATTTTAGAGCGTACATACTCACTATTGCGCCATTGGCGTAGCTTCTCTAAATCATCTTCAGTAATTAACGTATATTTTATGTTGTAAAGGTCTATCGTCATGCCGTTTCAATATCATTGGCTGTAACTACTGTTGTATAACCCCAAACAGTGAATAGTGCAGCTAGCATAAAGATAAAAATAAATAACAAGCCTATAATGGGGGTAGCGTAAAAGGCTAATAAACATACGCCTATTATAAGCCATAAATATGCAATTTGTGCAACAAGCGGCGTGTAAAACAAATACGAATTGGTAAGAAGAAACAGGCGGTTAGACAGGCTATACCTGTTTTTTAGTTCGGGCGATTTGTTTTTGGCAATATAATTTATACAATGCGTTTTACTTTCAGATTGAAGCATAAGCAAGGCGTCAAAGTATATATAGCGGTATTTTTGTGCTATTATTTTTTGTGCTAATTCGTGTGTAAACAACCGTTGCGATGTGCCATATTTTGGTGGTGTACGGAACAATGCAAAGCGAAAGAAATTTTTAATAATGGCAAATTTTATTTTATCGGTTTCGTTGTAATCATCATTTACAAAATACTGTAAATCGTTAGGCTCGTTAAGGCGTGATGCTATAATTTCCAGCTTTTGCTCCGGCAAAATTACATCATCATCTAGTGTTAAAATATGCTGGCCTTTGGCTTGCAAAATGCCGTAATACGTTGCTAAATGCTGCCCGTAGTTGTTTTTTAGCTTAAAGTATTTTATAGAAGGGTGATTAAAGGAAAGGATATTTTCATTGCCTGAATCATCAACAATAATTACCTCAAAATTTAATTTATTTTGGAAGAATACCGTTAGCGAATCAACCAAATCACTTAGCTGTGCGCCTGTATTAAAAGCGGGTATTACGATAGATAGCGAGAGCGTTTCCAAATGCCTAATATTCAATTAACGGCGGGCAGTAAACGGGGCCGGTTTCTATATAGCAACTGCCCCACGATAAGCCCGTACCAAAGCCCGAAAGTAACCAATTGCTTTTACCTGACGATACATTGGCACTAATTTGTGTTACAATGGTTAGTGGGATGGAGGCTGAACTGGTGTTGCCAAAGTTGCGGATAGAGTAGGGGGTTTTATCAGTTGGTATGCGTAAAATTTTGCGCGCCGTTTCCATCATCAATAGGTTGGCCTGGTGCATTACAAACCAGTCAACATCATCTGTGCTTTTGCCCGCATAGTTAAGCAAAGCAGTAGCATTGTCAGGCACTTCGCGCATGGTAAATTCAAACACTTTTACCCCGTCTATCACCAAATGTTTTGCTGAACGGTAAATGCCCTCGCTAATTTTTTCTTCTACACTATTTTCTTCGGTTAACGGTAAGCGTGTACCACCGCCCGGTACATATAGGCTTTGCAGGCCGCTGCCATCGCTTTGCAGGTTAAAATACATGGTAGGTGCCCCTTGGCTAGACTCAAGCGCAGTAGCTGTGCCTGCATCGCCAAACAATGGGTGCGATGCTTTATCCCTTTCTGATACTACAAAGTGCGGTGTTTCTCCCGCAAGGAATAATCCTTTTTTAATCCCGCCCGCTGCCATAGTATTTGCGGCGGCAAAAAGCCCGTATACATACCCTGAGCAACCCAACGGAATATCAAATGCAGCGCAAGTTTTAGGCAGGCCCAGCTGGGCTTGTATATGGTGTGCGGTATTGGGTAAAATATAATCGCGGCTTTGGCTAACAAATACCAAAACGTCCACATCTTCGGGCTGCCAGCCCAAATCATCCATCAGCTTTTTGGCCGATTTTATGCATAAGTCGGATGCGGTAACACCTTCGTCGGCACGGCGTTTTTCCTGAACACCGGTTATTTTAACAATTTTTTGGCGCTCTTCTTCGCTTACAAAATCATAGTCGAGGTTAGACATAATACGTTTGGGCACTGTTGCTGCAATGCCTGCAATGCGTATGTTATTTACCTTGAATAAAGCCATTGTTAGGCTGTAACCCTTTCGCCTAAAAATAAATATAAGTCGTGCAAGGTATCAAACTGTTTTACCTCATCGTAGTTGGCGCGCACGCCGGTGTCTTCTGATATAAATGCCAGGAATAATAACACGTTCATTGAGTTCCACTCAATAATTTTTGGCATAGATGATTCGGGTGTTAATGAGCCCGGTTTTATCTCGGTAAATTCTTCTTCAATGCGGCGTAAAAATTTGTCTTCGCTATATATCATCTTACTTAATTGTTTCTAAATTTTTAATTACTATTTCGCGTTTAATTTTCATGGTGGGCGTAAGCTCGCCACCCTCTACTGTCCAAGGTTTTGGGTCGATAAAATATTCAGCAATACGCTCTGCTTCCATTACGTAAGTGTTGTAATATTTATCTACCTCGGCCTGTATTTTATTTAGCACCAAGCCTGTATGTTGCGGCGTTGCCAATGTTGCTGCATCAATGCCCAGTTCGTTTGCCAGCAACTCATATTCAGGCTGTACAATTAACCCAATACGTGCGCCACGGTCAAACGCTATGCTGCGTGCAATATACGGCGAAGCATTTACTTTATCTTCAACCAGCGGTGGGTGTACATAGTAGCCCGACGATACCTTGAAAATATCTTTTTTGCGGCCTGTTATGCGCACAAATTTTTTGTCAACCCATTCGCCCAAATCACCTGTGTGAAACCAGCCATCTTCTTCCAACACCTGCTTGGTATATTCGGGCAGGTTATGAAAACCCTTCATGGTAAAAGGCCCGCGGAAGAGTATTTCTCCATCCTCGACAATTTTTACTTCGGCCCATTCGGCTACGGCACCAACAGTTCCAAACTTAGTATACTCGCGGCCACGGCCATAGGTTAATGAAAAACATTCGCTTAAGCCGTACACCTCATAAATAGGCAAACCTATAGCCCAGTAAAAGCGTGCAAGCCATGCAGGAAGCGGCGCACCGGCACACGATAGTACCCGCATATTAGCGCCGAATTTACTTTTCCAGCTATCAAAATAATTCTTTTGGGCCTCAATAAATTCTGGCTTTTCTTCATCGCCAAATTCGTAGTTAATGGCCAAATCCAAGGCTTTTTTGCCTGCCTCATCATTTACGTCATTGGCTGTTATACCGCCATAAATACGCTCAAGCATCAACGGTACCGATGCAAATACCGAAGGCTGGGCATTAGCAATATTTTCCATGGGGCCGTTGGTCATATCGCCAATGTAAATTTCGGTGCCATAGTGCATATAGGCAAAATTGTGGCCGCGCTCATACGCGTGCGATATGGAAAGGAAGCCAATGGCTTTATCTTTTTCGGTAAGCCCCAGTGCTGCGCCCATAGACACAGCTGCCGAACAAATGCCCTTGTGCATAGTTGTAACCCCTTTGGGGTTGCCACCCGTGCCCGATGTGTAGAAAATGCAATACACATCATCAGACTTTATAGTGCTGCTTATTTTCTCCACCTCGGCAGAGTATTGCTCGTTTGCGGGGTTGTTTAACAAGGTATTAAACGGAATACAATCGGGTGCTTCATCAAACGATACTATGCCCTTTATGCCATTTACGCCTTGCAGGGCGGGTTTTGCCATTTTATACAGCAAATTATTAGCTACAAAAAGGTAGCTTATTCCTGCATCTGTTAATATATGTTTTAGTGCCGGGGCATCGTAATTTGGGAATAATGTAACGTTAATTATGCCCAGTTGCGATGAGGCCAAATCCAATATATACCACTCAGCCCTATTGTTGGTAATAATGCCAATATGGTCGCCTTTTTTAAGGCCTAAACCCAGTAAGCCGCAAGCACATGCTTTGGCAAGCTCA
Organism: Flavobacteriales bacterium; assembly: GCA_031412115.1. Taxonomy (GTDB): domain Bacteria; phylum Bacteroidota; class Bacteroidia; order CAMBQF01; family CAMBQF01; genus CAMBQF01. The sequence goes on along the minus strand of JANOCJ010000363.1, from coordinate 18,230 downwards.
ACCAGCTTGCTATAGGTGTATGATACCTCTTCGCCTTTATAACGGCCTGTAAGCGCTATTTTATCCGGAAATTTTAAAGCCGTGCTAATCAGTAGTTTAAACGTAGTGTCTGGCACATTCTCAATAGATAACATACTGTTTGTTTTGCGGGTGGAATATCTTTTACATATTTACGCAAAAATACCTAAAAATATCATCACGATGAGGAAACTTTACGTCTTATTATTACTGGCTGTTAATTTACTTATAGCAACAACTGCTATGGGGCAACAAACCATTAGCGGTAAAATTACCGACAATAAAACGGGCGAAACTGTGCCTGGGGTTATAATTACACAAAAAGAAGGCAAAGGCACCGTTAGCGATGCTTCGGGTAGTTTTACCTTAAACGTTTCGGGTAGCGATAGTGTAGCTATTGAGGTTTCGCACTTAGGCTATGAAAAGCTTATGCTGAAAGCCAAACCCGGCAGTGTGCTTACGCTAAAACTTATACAAGGTGCGTATTTAACCTCTACCGTTGTTGTTACCGGTTCTCGTTTGTCTGAAAATATTTTTGAATCGCCCGTTACTATTTACAAGATAGATTCGCGTGCTATACAAGGTTCTGCCTCCGGCGATTTTTACCAATCTATGGGCAACCTGCCCGGCGTTGATGTGGTAAATACCAGCTTTGGCTTAAAAATGTTTAATACCCGTGGCTTTAACTCTACCTCACCTTTCCGTACCGTGCAGTTAATTGATGGTATTGATGGCATTACGCCCGTGTTAAATTTCTCTCCCGGCAACATGTTGGGCATTACCGATATTGATATTAAAAATATTGAGATTGTATCGGGCCCATCGTCGGCCATGTACGGCCCAAACGCTATGCAGGGCATTGTCAATATTTCGTCATTCTCTCCCTTTGATAAGCAAGGCCTGATGGTGCGCTTAAAAGGTGGCAACCGCTCGTATGGCGATGTGCAAGCCCGTTATGCTAAAGTAATAGGCAAAAAACAGCGCTTTGGTGTTAAGGTTACCGCATCGTATTTTCAGGCTAAAGAGTGGATTGCTACCGACCCATTGATTAATAACTACCGCACCCGCAAAGGGGCACCGGTAAACATGAATAATTTACTGGGCGTATTTGCAGCCGATACTACATTGTCGCCGGCATTACAGGCACAAATAGATAGTTTTGTTACCTATACCCAAGGCAACAGTAATGCCTTGCCCGGCACAGCAGTTTCATACTTTATACAAGGTTATAATGAGAGCGATTTGGTGCCTGAGCCAACTACCTATTCTTTCAAAATTAGCCCGGCGGTTTATTATAAAATTACCGATAGTTTGGAGGTAAGCTATATCTATAAATTCAGCCAGTCATCGGCCATATACCAAGGCAACAATAGGGCGTTTTTTAAAGATTTTACCTTTAACCAGCATAAGCTGGAGTTGAAGGGAAGCAACTTTTTTATTAAAGGCTTTATTAATACTGATAATGTTGTAAACACTTACGACCTTGCCCTTACCGGTCTTAGCATGGGCCAGCAACAGGTAGGCACTTATAATTCGGCATATTTGTTAAATTATATTAATAACATCAGTACAGCATCCAATGGCTTTGCAAATGGCGTTACCGCTGGCGATATTACCGCAGCACAAACCGGCGCCACCAGTGCTGCTGCCGGTACATGGGCACAACCCGGCACAGAGAAATTTGATGCCTTGTTTAACTCAACCATATCAAGCACTAACCGCCCGGTAGGTTCTAAATACATTAGCAACTCATCGGTTTGGCAGGTTGATGGCCAGTACAACTACAAAAACAAAATTGTAAACGTAGGTGTGGGCGCTATGTTCCGCCGCTATATACCGCGCACCCAAGGCCGCCTGTTTGCCGATACCTTGCAGCAAGATGGCACGTACCGCAACATATCGTACAACGAAATGGGCGGCTATGTTCAGCTTTCAAAAAGCCTGTGGAGAAACAAATTGAAGCTTGATGCATCGTTCCGTTTAGATAAAAGCCAGAACTATGATATGCAGTATTCACCGCGTTTTTCGGCCAGTTTAACATTGGGTAAACATAACATTCGTTTATCAGCACAGTCGGCTTTTCGCACACCTAGCTTAAACGACCAATACTTTTTGCTTAACGTGGGTGCCTTTATAGTAAGGGGCAACATTACAGGGTACGATAACCTGTACACGGCATCATCGGTTGCCGCATATCAAGCGGGAGGCAATACCAATACTGCATTGCTAAAACCAATTGTGCTTGACCCTGTGAAACCCGAGAACCTGCAAATGGCTGAAATTGGCTACCGCGCTAATATAACTGAGGGCTTGTATTTAGATGTAAACGCATTTTATGGCGTATACAAAAACTTCATCGGCCTTATACGTTGTGTAGAACCTAACGTTGGCGATGTAGATGATGCTACCGGTGTAGCTGCTATTAACGCCCGCCAGTACAAAACATATAACATTGCTACCAACTCAAAATCAGACGTGCCATCGTATGGCGGAACAGCTTCGCTTACCTATTATTGGGGCGTAGGCAACTCGGTATATGCCAACTATGCATACACCAAAGTTGATACCGCCGGCCTGAATGATAATTTGGTTGCCGGTTTCAATACCCCTCCGCACAAAGTAAATATTGGTGTTAATATTGATAATATATGGAAGGGCATTGGGTTTTCTGCCAACTGGAAATGGATGGATGCTTTTAAATGGCAAAGCGCTTTTACCGCAGCCGTTGTACCAACAGGTGTTGATGTGCCTGCCAACCATTGGATGGATTTACAGTTAAGCTACAAACTGCCTAAAGCGTATTCTGTTATCCGCATTGGCGGCTCAAATATTTACAACAACCGCAAGGTGCAAGCCGGTGGCGGACCGCTTATTGGCAGCACTTACTACGTATCGTATACGTTTGATATAGGGAAACTGTAGTTGTGAGTTCCTAGTTCAGAGGAAAATATAACTCTCCCTTTTAAAGGGAGTACCCGAGTGTAACGAGGGGGAGGGATTGAAATTCAAAGCCCGCAGCGCAAACTGCGGGCTTTTTGTTTCTCCCCTCCTAATGTAGGAGGGGTGGCTCGAAGAGCCGGGGTGGTATGAATGCTTATACCCTTCTCCGCCTCAGGCGGATACTCCCCCCACTTTAAGGGGAGAGGTTTTCTACACCTCCTGCTCGGTATTCTTAAACTGTAGTTCGAACAGCCGTTTGTATTGGCCATTTTGGGCCAAAAGCTCGCGGTGGCTGCCGTGTTCAATAATTTGGCCGTGGTCAAATACCAAAATATAATCGGCTTTTTGAACGGTGGCTAGGCGGTGGGCAATAATAATAGAGGTGCGGTTTTCGGTAAGTTTATTAATAGCGCGCTGTATCAATATTTCCGACTCGGTATCGATAGATGAGGTAGCCTCATCCAAAATTAATATAGACGGGTTGTGCACATATGCACGAATAAACGAAATTAACTGGCGCTGGCCTACCGATAGCATAGCCCCGCGTTCCATTACATTATAGTCAAAGCCACCGGGCAGGCGCTCAATAAACTGTTCGGCGCCAATCATACGGGCAGCCTCAAATACCTCTTCGCGGCTAATGGTGTCTTTCCCTAATGATATATTATTGTTAACTGAATCTGAAAATAAGAACACATCTTGCAAAACAACGGCAATATTGCGGCGCAAGGCGGCAATATCATATTCGCGCAACTCAATCCCGTCAAGGGTTATGCTGCCTTTGTTGTACTCGTAAAAGCGGCCTAAAAGACTTATAACGGATGTTTTACCAGCACCCGTAGCGCCAACAATGGCAACGGTTTGCCCGGCCTTAATATCAAACGATACGCCTTTTAGTATATAATCCTCATCGTTATAAGCAAACCAAACATCTTTAAAGCTAATGTTGCCGCTAATTTTAGCGGGGTTTAGGCTGGCGGTATTATCTATAAATTGTTGGGTATCCAGCACTTTAAATACACGTTCAGAGCCTACAATGCCCATTTGCAGGGTATTAAACTTATCGGCCAACTCGCGTATGGGCCTAAAAAGCATATCTACAAACATCATAAAGCCTACCAATACGCCGGGCTCAATAGCCTCATTAAGAACTAGCCTTGCGCCAAGCCATACCAGCAGGCCGCGAGAGATGGACGACAGTAACTCAACCACCGGCAAAAACACCGAATAGTGCCATACCGAACGGTTGTTGGCATCGCGGTGGGCGCGGTTTATGGTTTCAAACTTGTTAAATTCCTGCTCTTGGCGGCTAAAAATTTGCACAATGTTCATGCCTGTAATATGCTCTTGCACAAAGGCATTAAGCTCGGCTACCTTGGTACGCACATCTTGAAAAGCCTTTTTAACGGCATTTTGAAAAATACGGGTGCTAATAAGCAACAACGGCACGGTAGATAGGCTGATTACGGCCAGTTGCCAGTTGATGTAAAACATTACTACTATAATAACAATCAGCTTTAAAACATCGGCAATAATAACCAGTAGCCCTTCCGAAAAAATATCGGCAATGGTCTCAATATCTGATATAACGCGGGTAACAAGCGTGCCAATGGGCGTATTGTCAAAGAATTTTAAGTTTAGCTTATTTATATGCCTAAAAAGGTGCGACCGCAGGTCTTTTATAACGCTTTGCCCCAGCCAGCTTGAATAGTAGGAGTAAGCAAACTGCAAACCCGTTTGGGTAACCAGTAGTGCCGCCATTAATAACGTCATGCGTACCAAACCGTCCCAATCGCTATTAATAATGTAGTGGTCAATAGTATACGACGTTAAAATAGGAGTAAGGGGCGCTAACGCTGCCAGTAGTATAGTTAGGGCAAAAGTAGCCGCCAGCGTGCCTTTATAAGGTTTAGCGTAACTAAGTACACGTTTCAGTAAATCAAAATCAAAAGCCCTGCCTGTTGCTGCCATAATATTATGTAAAGGTAAAATTTTAAATTGCTCAGTGGTAGGCTATCTTATTTTAAGAAATGATTAATACCGTTGTACGTTTAATAAATATCCTATTTTTGCTACCTCAAACAATCAAAACATGAAGAAGTTTTTACTTTCAGTAATTTTAGCCGGTACTGCACTAATGGCAGGCGCGCAAACCTGTAACGAATTATTTATCTCGGAATATGTTGAGGGATCGAATAACAACAAGGCGCTAGAGCTTTACAACCCTACCGGCGCAGCTATCGATTTGTCTAACTACCGCTTAATCCGCTGGTCTAATGGTGCTACCTCAATAATAGCAAATGAGGTTTTGCCTTTGCCAAGCGCTTCAATAGCATCTAAAGACGTGTATGTTATAGTTATTAATACTACCGATTTGGGTACTGATACAGTACCTTTTGCTGCATTAGCCGCTAAAGCTGACGTGCAATTAACCACCTCATGCGACCCCAACCTTTCTGACAGCCGTACAATGTGCTTTAATGGCGATGACGCCCTATCGTTACAAAAAAATGATGGCCAAGGCAACTGGAGTAATGTAGATATTTTTGGCCTTATTGGCGAGCAGCCTACCGGCAGTACCGGCGGCACAGCAGCCTGGACCAACATTTCGCCATACTCGTCGTACGATGCGGGCAGCGGTATTGCTTCTAACGTATATTTTTTACGTTATTGGACTCAAAACCAAACCATGATTCGTAAACCGACGGTTATTACCGGTCAGGCTACAAACCCGGGCGTACCTTACACCGGCGCTTGGAACCCAGCCACCCAGTGGGATACCCTACCAGTTAATACTTTTACCGAACTTGGCGCCCACGTTTGCGATTGCAACACTGTTGGCGTAAATGAAAACCCACAAGCTTTTACCGCCACTATTTACCCTAACCCTGCTACAGAGACGGTAAATGTTCGCCTGTCTGAAAATATTAAAAGTATTGAAGTTTATAATGTAGCCGGCCAGTTGGTACGCACTATTACTGTAAGCGAACCTACCTTTACTACTAAATTTAATACCCAAAACCTAACTTCGGGACTTTACTTAGTGAAAGTTGAAACGGTAAAAGGCCATATTGCAACTAAAAAATTAACTATCCAGTAATTTTATTTTAATGGATAAAAATAAAAAGGCTAATGTGCATGCATTAGCCTTTTTTATTCAAACAAAAAATGGTTATGAAAGAACTGCTTACAGCAATGCTGGCAATTTTTGCGCTTGCAACTACTGTTAGTGCCCAAGGTATAATTAAGGGCACAGTAAAAGATGCCACAAACGGCGAAACGGTAATTGGGGCTACAGTAACTTATGCCCCGGGCAAAGGGGTAGTAACGGATGTTGATGGCAACTTTACAATGGATGTGCCTGCGGGTACTTATAATGTAGTTTTTCAATTTTCGGGCTACCTGTTGTTTACCAAAGAGGTAGTTGTAGCAGCGGGCAAAGAGGTGTTTTTAAACATTACCCTACAACCCAATACTATTAAAGAGGTAGAGGTAATTGCTGATATAGCCATTAGCCGCGAAACCCCGGTAGCGTTCTCAAACGTATCGGCCGAAAAAATTAAAGAGCAGTTAGGGTCGCAAGACCTGCCTATGATATTAAACACCACGCCCGGCGTATATGCCACACAAAGCGGTGGTGGCGATGGTGATGCCCGTATTACCATACGCGGTTTTAACCAGCGCAACGTAGCCGTAATGATTGATGGTATACCCATGAATGATATGGAAAATGGCTTGGTTTTTTGGTCAAACTGGTTTGGGCTCGATAACGTTACCCGCAGCATACAAGTGCAACGCGGTTTGGGCGCATCAAAATTAGCTATACCATCGGTTGGTGGTACAATTAACATTATGACCAGCGGCTTTGAAGCTAAACGCTCATTGGTGTTTAAGCAAGAGTTTAGCAACAACCTGGGCTTACGCAGCATACTTAGCTATACCAGCGGCCAGTTAAAAGGCGGTTGGGCTATTACAGCCGCAGGTTCGTACAAGCGCAACGATGGTTGGGTAGATGCTACGTGGTCTCGCATGTGGTTTTATTATTTTAAAGTAGAAAAAAGAATTGGCGACCATATGCTTAGCCTTTCAGCATTTGGTGCACCGCAGCAACATGGCCAACGCTCTTTTGCGCAGCCTATAGCCAACTACAGCCATAGTCTGGCTAAAGAACTGGGCTGGAATGATTCTCAACTGGCGCTTTTTCCTGAATATGGTGCCCGCTTTAATGAAAACTGGGGTACTGTAAATAGCAGCCGTGAAAATGTATATGGCAAGGTGTTAAGCGAGCGTACCAACTTCTTTCACAAACCTGTAGTTTCGCTACGCCACTCTTGGCAGGTAAATGATAAATTCTTCTGGTCAAACATTGCCTACGCATCATTTGGCTCAGGCGGCGGCACAGCACTGGCCCCCTCGTCATCATCAGCTCAGCTTGTACCTGCTACCGGCAATTACGATTTTGAAGGCGCTATAAGCAACAACCAAACTAATCCGCTAAACCAAACCATAGTAAACGGCCAGCCGGTTCAGTTTTCTTCGGCTTACTTGCGTGCCTCTATGAACAACCATAACTGGTACGGCCTTTTATCTACCTTTAACTACAGGCCTATAAAAGCCTTAACCCTATCGGGTGGTATTGATTTGCGCACCTATAAAAGCCGCAAATACCGAACCGTATACGACTTTTTGGGTGGCGATGTGGTATTTGCCCTTAATACAAACCAAAACTCATCGGGCGTACAAATTATTGATGATAAAAAAGACAAGTTTACCTACGATTTTAGTGGCCTTGTTAACTGGGCCGGTGCTTTTGGCCTAGCTGAGTATAAAGGCGGCAACTGGAGTGCGTTTGTAAACGTATCGGGCTCTTTAACAACTTACCAGCGGCTAGATTATTTTTTAAAGAAAGATACCACCACCGGCGATTATGTAAAAAGCGCTGTGCGTTATTTTCCTGGCTACACTGTTAAAGGCGGTGCCAACTGGAATGTAAGCGAGCATATGAACGTGTATGTAAATGCTGGTACTTTTAGCCGCGCCCCAAGGTTTTCAAACGTATTTACTCTTACCACCGGCGTAGGCAACGAGGAAGCCATAAACATTAAAAACGAAACAACCTACGCAGGCGAAATTGGGTATTCGTATTCATCTCGCAAATTTTCGGGCAACATAAATACCTATTATACGGTGTGGAACAACCGCCCGTTAGACTTTACCCAAACCATAAATTATAATGGCGAAGATTATTCATACAACATAAATGGTATGAACGCCCGCCACATGGGTATTGAGTTTGACGCAGCCTACAAGGTGCTTAAAAACCTAACAATGGAAGGTATGCTATCGGTTGGTGATTGGGTTTGGACATCGAAAGACACATCACTTGTGCGCGATGACGCAGGCAATATTGTAACCAAAAAATATTTTGACGCCAGGGGCGTAAAAGTGGGCGATGCTGCCCAAATTACCGCTGCCTTTAGCGTACGTTACGAACCCATTAAAAAGTTATATGTAAAAGCGCAGTTTGGCTATTTTGGTAAAAACTACGCCAACTTTAACCCGGTAGAGCTTGATGGTGCCAATGCCGGCCGCCAAAGCTGGCGCATGCCCGACTATTGGTTATTGGATGCCCATATTGGCTATGGCTTTAACATTGACAAAAAAATATTTTTTGATATACGCGGTAGCTTATTTAATGTACTGAACAGCTTGTACATATCAGACGCTACAGACAACGGCTTTAGTACCAATGGTAACAATTTTGACGCTACTTCGGCAACGGTATTTGTAGGTATGGGGCGCAGGTTTACAACCTCGCTTACAATTACCTATTAAAATATTTTCGCAGTTTCGAAAAAAATATTACTTTTGCCGTCCCTTGAATAAAGGGACAGGCTGGTGCGATAGCTCAGTTGGTAGAGCAAAGGACTGAAAATCCTTGTGTCGGGGGTTCGAATCCCTCTCGCACCACAAAAATGAAAGCCCCGAGAAATCGGGGCTTTTTTGTTATAATTAATAGTGGTCTTATGTTCTGCTGCATGGTTGAACATTTTTCTATGCAACACCGCTGTAATACCTTAAATCCGCCCGAATGCAAAGCGGTGATAACTTTATAAAAACGTTGATGGTGGATGCTTAGTTTTTTTCTGCATGTGCAGAGAAACAAAAAAACCAGCCCTTTTGAGACTGGTTTTACTATTTACTTGAGGTTTCGAGCGGATTCATACTATTTTTCTTAATTTTTCCTACTAAGCATAAATTCAATGAATATCAGTACTTTATGTAATTTAATTTTCGTTAACTAATGCTAACTTTCCCTAATTTTTCTTAGTTTTGGGTATGATTTGGGTATGGCAATACTCAAGGTATAAACTGATAATATGAAGGCAAATATAATATTCCACGCTGGTTATGTTAAAATTGACTACCAGCATAATGGAAGAACTCGAAAATCTACTGGTGTTGCGATACCTAACAAAACTTATTTAAAAGCTAATGGTGAACTAAAAACTACAGTCACAGACCACGAAGAAAAACAGGAAGTAATAAATACTTTTGATAAGAAAGCCCAGGATATAATAGACAAGCACTTTTCAACCTATAAAGTCTTCCCAACAGCTAGCCAATTTAAAAGAGCGTGGGAAGACTATGATAAGCAAGTAAAGAAATCTAAGTACCTACTAGAGTATTTCAATAAGTTTTATACTGTAAAAGAAACCGAGTTTAAACGTGTAGGCTTTAACCCCGATTCAATTAAGGATTATAGAAACATACGTTACTATTTAGAGGATTATATAACCGCTACGGCTAAGCCAATTCACCTAGAAGAAGTAAACAGGGACTGGATGAACAGGTTTGTACAGTTTCTAGAAACTAAACGTGATGACTATGACACCAACCGCAAAAAAGGCGGTAAATATTGGACAAAGGGCGGTTTAAGGCCAATTACTATAAAAAGAAGAATAGGATTGTTTATCGGATTCTTAAAGTGGTTGGCAGATGAAAAGCTTTTTGAACTACCTAAAGGATTGGCTAACTACTTTGGCAGCATTAAAGATTCAGAAGCGATAAAAGCCACCATTACAAAAGAGGAAGCCAATAGACTATATAAGTACGATTTTAACGACACCAAATTAAATTATATAAAAGATGTTTTTATACTAAGTTGTTTTACTGGTATTCGTTGGGAAGATATGCGTTCACTAAACCGTAAAGATTTTGTAGAAATAAGCGGCTTAGGGTTGTGCATTAAAAAAGTAGCAAAAAAAACAAAAAGTGAATTTTGCGTACCTGTAAATAAGGTAGTTTTGGAGATTGTAACACGTTATGGTTATGATTTTACTAGATATAACAACGCCAACTTTAATAAGTACCTTAAAGTGCTTTTAATGCTAACAGGTTGGTTTGATGATGAAACAAAGTTTGTTGAAGGCGGTGTGTACTTTAAAAGATGGGAATGTATCAGCATTCATAGGGGGCGGGATTCGTTTTGTACTATGATGCTAAGCGCAGGTGTACCAGTTAATGAAGTTATGAAATGCACAGGCCACAAATCAATAGTAAACCTAAATAGGTATATTGACCTAAACGCCAAGCGAGAAAAGAGTTATACAGCACAATTAGCATTATAATGAGCAAACAAATAAACAGGTATTATACTTTAGGCAAAATATTTGAAGAACCAGTTGATTACGATTTGGTATCTGATTTTATCGAACAATACGTTAGTATAGCCCAAAAGAAGGGGCTAAAGCCAGCCGAAGTAATACAAGCATTAAAAAACGCTAGTACGGATTTAAACGTGGCTATTATGGATAATTGCGTTAAAATACAGGGTGCATTACCAAGTGAGAGTAGTTTAACAATTAATAATGAATGGGTATCGCTGCCGGAGGCAGCGAAAATCTATGCTGTAAGCACTGCAACCATTCGCAATTGGATAAATTTTGGAAAGCCCCCATTAAAACATGAAAAACTTAGTGCTAGAAAAACAAACGTTTCCACCACAGATATTAAACGGTTTATACTAGCACCTAAACCTAAGCGATAGAGTGCTTTTAACGTACCTATAAACGCCTATTTAGTCACGTTCTAGCTGATGAACCTCAACAGTAGAAACGTGTTAATTTTTATACCCTCCCCCCCTGGGTAAAGCCCTTTTTTAATAATGAAAATGGCGTTTCTAAATAATATAGTTACTCGCCTCCCTTACAAATAGCCACTTTCTACTTTAATAAAGTATAAAGGTGCGTTCAAGTATTTTTCAGAAAACCCAAGTATTTATTTAAGTGTGTCAGTTTGGAACAGTTATTTTTTGACTATTTCTGAAAAAAAATTGCCAATTGTGTCAAAAATGCTTGACTTTTTTAAAAAGTGTAGTACTTATTGTAAAAATGTGGGGGCTAATGCCCTTGTATGGGCAACCTATATTTTAAAAATAACAATATAATAAAGTGATATGAAAAGTGAAGTACGAAAGTTTAAAAGAGTTTATAAAGAGAATTGGTAAAAGTAAAAGTACAATCAATAGGTTTTATAAAGCTAACCCAGATTTAAAAGAGGAAATAAAAGAAAAAGGCCAAGGTAACAAGAAACATTACCCTTTATCCCATGCCAAATACTTTAGTAGTGAATTGATGTTTGAAGAAAACAAGTTATTACTAGAAGATAATAGGGCTATGAAAAACCTAATTGATTGCCTAATGGTTAAAGATTCATTACCAACAAGCCTATGCTACTTAGATTGGTCATTTTTTGTAACGGTGGCCTATAAGCATGAACGTAATAAAAAGTCTTGTTACCGTTTAATGAGTGGGGTTTACAGCGCATTAATTGAGAAATATGGGGTTTTGGCAGAGATTAGAATGGTGTTTAATGCTGAACCCAACTCAAACCGTGATGGCTACCATAACCACTTTGCGCTATATGTTTCTGATAAAACGCTGCACAATGCCATAAATAGTGATATACAGGCTTATTTTAATGGCAACAGAATAGAAATTGAGCCTTACGATAAATATAAAGCTGGCATACACTATATTTCTAAAGGTGGTTTAAACGGTGAAGACTGGGATATACTGGGTAATAGATTAGGTAATATAAAAAAGGCAGCTTAACGGTTTTCTAAATTTTGTATTAATTCCTTTATCCGTTCAATAGAAATCCTATGATTGATTATTTGAATATCAGTAGTAAGCGTTCTGCGCTTTTCGTTATCGGTTGTTAGGCTTAATTCAGTTTGTTTAAGTTTTAGCTGGTTGCGTAAGTCTGTGGTTTGCATATTCTATTTACTATAAATATGGCCTGTGTCAAAAAATACACACCATTAGTAATAGTAAACTATTATATGCCTTTAAATAAGTCAGATATATTGCTATCAAGGGCTTTCGCTATCAGTATTGCCTTATCAATACCCATTATTTGTTTTCCATTCATGTAACGCCTTAAAGCCTCAATATCCATGTCGGCATCATGGGCAACGTGCCTAGTTTTCAATTTTTTCTCTTTGATAATAGCCTTTATATTTTCACCAACGGTTTTCACCGAATTGGGTATTTCCTTTTTTCGCATCGCCTACTTTATAAACGACTGAAAATTAAAAGCATCATAATTTAAAAACAGGAACGTATATATCCAGTCATATTAGTCTGTTTTATATATTTGTTAATCATAACAAATGGTATAATAGTGGTTCTTAAAGCTACTGATACTAAATAAATTGCATAGAAAACCAAATAAAATACCAGCTAAATGGCATTAATAGTTTGTCCAGAGTGTGAGAAAACTGTTTCCGACAAGTCAGAGAAATGTATTCATTGTGGTTATCCAATGACAGATACAAAGACAGATAACACGCCCGAAGTAAATATAAAGCCGCTCAAGGCTCAAATAATAAAAGCTTTAATTCAAGACAAGAAACTATCATATATTGATAGAAAAATTGAGAGTATTAACGAGGTGGTTGAATTATACTCTGATTCAGAATTAGAACAAATATCAGAGTTGGAACTGCCTAATAATGCTATCAAAACATTAGACGGTATTGAACGATTCTATTTGAAAAAACTAGACCTTTCGGGTAACCAACTTACAATAATTGACAAATTGCCAAAGTTTGGTCATACTACTATTTATACTGATGCTCATACTGATACAACACTAAATTTCTCAAAAAATATTAGTTTAAAAGAATTTTCTAATGAAGCAATCGACCATATTAATAATCGGGGTGCTGGTTTTCATAGTATTAGAAAAATAGCATTAATTTTTGATGATTGCCCTAATCTTAACTTAGTGCCATTAGCAAAAATTGATTTTCAAAAATTTTTTATACCAAACGAAAAAGCTGAAGTAATTCTTGTAATTGATTCTAAATTAGAATTGCCGCTTGAATTAAAAGAAAAAGGATTTATTAGGTCAAACAATATATTATTTAGTAATTACAAAAATGTTTGGGAACTAACCAAGTCCGAACCCATTAAAGGAAATGCCGAAACGGTTGAATATCCTAACAATACAATCAACCAAGAAAGTAAAGGCAAACATAATATTACCCATTTAAACTTTGGAGTGTTAAATTGGTTGCATTTATTAGCGCCATACGGGATGGCAATTGCCGCCTATTTGTTAGGTAAAAAATTAGATATTAGTGAAACAAATTTTGGGGATTGCTTAGGAATGTCATGTTTAATGGTGGTAATATTTTCTTTTCTTCAATTTATTAATAGAAGGGAGAGAACGGGACGATTTTACCAATCTAAACATGGTGAAAAATTTGTTGAATATAATACCATTTATGCGAATGCAAATGTGAGTAGCTATTTTTGGAAAATAACACTTTTTCATATTCTAATAATAATCATATCCTTTACGTTGGCAGCTAAAGGTAACAACAGCCCAAAAAGCAATGAAGAGTACCAAGGTAGCATATCAAATGTACCTAAACTAGGAAGCACAGCACAAGTATCAGATACCTCAACAGTAACTAACGAAGACATAGTTACTATTATTGGTATTGATACAATGGATATTATTGATAAAATAATTGAATATTATAAAAATGAAGGCTTGCAGAATCAATGTAATATGAAAAAGGAAATTGCACCTTCAAAAATAAATCTAAGTTTTTATTCAAAAGATTACCCACAAGATATTTCAGTATTTTCTGTGGATATTATGAAGAATTTTATTGTTGGAGATATAAATAATGATGGAAAATCTGATGTATTTACCCAACAACAGACTTCTGGTGGGTGGGCTGCTGGAAATGTAGGATGGAGAGAATCGTTTGCTTTCATATCGCAAAACAATAAATATACAATAGCAATAAGCCCTAAGAACACTATTGATTTTGGATGTAAAAATGGAGGCTCATATGTAATTTCTGAAATAAAAAATGGAATGCTTATCGGTGAATCTTTTTGTTATGACAAGGACGACCCAAATTGTTGCCCTTCTTTACACTTTAAGATAAAACTAAAGCTTAGTGGAAAAAAATTGATATTATTAGACAAGACTACAGCAGAATCCTAAACCACCATTGCCCTTTTAACTTTTTGAACGGTTCGGGTGCTTTGTTTCACCAGTAATGCCGTTTCACGGATGCTTCTACCTTTTTTCAAAAACTTAACGGTTTCCTTATGTTTTTCAAGTAATAGGCTTGATTCCATTACAACGCCTTTAATTCTTCCGACACGGCCACCAGCAGCACGATGTTTTTTATAGCCACTTGTTAGCCTCTGCTGAATAGCAGACCGTTCAGCACGGCTAAACTCGGCAAGCATGGTACACATCATTTGAGCCATTGGGTTTATTGTACCGTCTGCATTTAACGTTTCTATGTTATAGTTAAGCACATATAAGCTAATGCCTTTTGAGTGAAATATATCAAGGGCTTTAAGCACTTCTAAAGTATTGCGCCCCAAGCGTGAAAGTTCCCATACCAAAATCCTTGAGGGCTTATGAGTGTCTGTAAACTCAAATAACTGGGTAAGTGCCAAGCGGTCTTCATTTTTAGTTGCCCCAGAGATTTTTTCATTGAACTCACCTACAACTTTATAATTCATTCGTTCTGCATACGCCCTTAAATCTACAATTTGTCTTTGGTATGATTGTGATTCTTTACTAACCCTTGTTAAAATAACTACGTCCATATTGTTTTTTTCTTTTCTAACACAAAGATAGACAATGTATTACATATATCCAAAGAAAAAAAGTAACACATTTAAAACGTATTATTTTTATTGATTACAAAAAAAAAGTACCACGATTTTCAAGTACTACAATTTTTTGTAGTTTGCAGTTACAAAACAATTAAAACTAAAACTATGAGCAACACACTTGCCACCGTGGGTAATTGGATTATTACCGATGAAGAAATTGATTGCAGCAAAGTGCTACATGACCCCAACTATGTAATACCAGTTGACAGGTTATTAGAAGTAGGCCCTGGCGAAAGAAACCAAGTATATGATTGGTTGGTACATTTTGCAGAAAAAGCCATAAGTAAGGGAGATATTTACACTTTCAATACAGCGTTTCTGTTAGCTGCTACCCTATGGGAACTACCTTTAGATGTACAAAAGCTGAAAAACTCTATGCTAATGCAGAATGAAGTTCTTTAGCTATTTGTCTTAATTTTTCTTATTAAGACAAATATTAGGCTTTAAACTCGAATTAGGTATGATTTGGGTATGGTAAAAAACAAAACCCCTTGATAATCAAGGGGTTTTAATGTATTGGGAGGTTTCGAGCGGATTCGAACCGCTGTAGCAGCTTTTGCAGAGCTGTGCCTAGCCACTCGGCCACGAAACCCTGAGTGAGCGGCAAAAGTAATAAAAACTTTTAAATCTGGGTGGTTTTTAGCAAGAATCAATAAAGAAGATTTGTTTTGTAGCTGCACTAGGTAGTCAATCCCGCTTTTTTGTCTTCGGCTACAAAATGCAAAAGGCAGTCTTTACAAAGGCAGTCAATATACTGCATACGCAGTTTTTTAATTGTGTCGCGACATAGGTGCATTTCCTCATCGCACCAGCAATGGTCGCCTGATGCACACTCAAATTTTGATCCGCAGCGCGGGCACGTTTTTTTCGGTTTCCTGTTAAATAATCCTCCCAACATAATGCTCGTATCTACAAAACAACTGTTACTTTATCTACCCCGTCCATTGGCGGATTATGCTTGGTTACTGCTACCTGCAATGCGTTAACACCTTTTATACTGCCCATAATGCTGCTTTTAATGCGCTGGGCAACATGTTCCAACAAGTTGGATGGTTGCTTCATTTCGGCAGCTACCAATGCGTGTACGGCACTGTAATCTACTGTGTCATTTAGTTCATCGCTTTGTTGTGCACGGTCGGTATCGGCTTCAAATTCTATATCAACGGTAAAACGGTTCCCGTTTTCGCGCTCTGTTGCATATACCCCGTGGTAGGCGGTAAACTCCATTCCAACCAGCTTTATAACAGCCATACAATGTAAATAGTTGAGTGGAGAAATTGTTTAAATTATCCTAATGTTATTATAGCTTGCCTTACACGGCTAAGTGTTTCGTCCTTGCCCAAAATTTCGGCTACATCAAACATGCCGGGGCCTTGGCCCAAGCCGGTTACGGCCAGGCGAAACAAAGGAAGCATAGCACCAATTTTTAATGCATTTTCTTCTAAAAAAGCGTTAAAGGCATTGTGTACACTATCATGCGTAAACTTTGGCAAAGCCTCAAATTTAGCAGCCAGTTCAGTTAATAGTTTACCCGATTCGGCATTCCATTTTTTCTGAATGGTAACTTCATCATAGGCTGTTGGTGCTTGAAAGAAGAACCACGATTGGTCCCAAAAATCGCCAATAAAAGTGGCACGTTCTTTAGCTAGACTGCATACTTTAGCCAGCTTATCGTCGGCTATGCTAACGCCTTTTTCTGCAAGAACCGGTTTAAACTGCTCAGCTAATTCCGCATCGGGTATAGCGCGCAGGTATTGTTGGTTAAACCAACGGGTTTTTTCAAAATCAAACTTTGCGCCCGATTTGCTTACCCGTTCCAACGAGAACTGTTGGGCAAGCTCATCCAACGTAAATATCTCTTGCGGGGTGCCGGGGTTCCAGCCTAGTAGGGCCAGCATGTTTACAAATGCCTGTGGGTAGTAGCCACGTTCGCGGTAGCCCGATGATTCTTCGCCGCTGGTAGGGTCTGTCCAGTTAAGTGGAAATACCGGAAAACCTAAGCGGTCGCCATCGCGCTTGCTTAGCTTGCCGTTGCCATCGGGTTTAAGTAATAATGGTAGATGCGCAAATTGCGGCATTACCTCTTCCCAACCCAAATAGCGATATAGCAATACGTGGAGTGGGGCAGAGGGCAGCCATTCCTCACCCCTAATAACGTGGGTGGTTTGCATCAAATAATCATCAACCACATTGGCTAAGTGGTAGGTGGGCATACCGTCGCTTTTAAACAGTACTTTATCATCCATGTTAGACGTGTGTACCATAACCCAGCCACGGATAATATCATGAAAACGTACCTCTTCGGCACGGGGTAATTTTATACGGATAACGTATGCATCGCCTGCATCTAAACGGCGCTTAACCTCGTCCTCGGGTAAGGTAAGCGAGTTTTTCATATTGGCGCGTGTAATGGCGTTGTATGCCGGCGAGGTAGATTTTGCTGCCTCTAACATTTTGCGCATTTCCTCCAACTCTTCAGTCGTGTCAAAAGCGTAGTATGCATGGCCCGATTCAATTAGCTGCATAGCATATTGGCGATACATTTCTTTACGCTCGCTTTGGCGGTACGGCGCGTGTGGGCCATCGCCAAAACCAATACCCTCGTTAGGCTCTATGCCGCACCATTTTAGGGCTTCAATAATGTAATTTTCTGCCCCTGATACAAAGCGGTTTTGGTCGGTATCTTCAACGCGAAGAATAAAATCGCCGCCATGGTGTTTGGCAAACAGGTAATTGTATAATGCTGTGCGAACGCCACCCATATGTAAAGGCCCGGTAGGGCTGGGGGCAAAGCGTACGCGAACTCTGCGGTTTTCCATTATTGGTTTTAAATATTTAATGCTATTTGTGCTGCCAGCCCAACAAATTCGTCGGGGGCAAGTGTAACACGGGTTTTAGAAAAATCCATGTCAGATAATGTATTAATAGGAATAAGGTGTACGTGTGCGTGGGGCACTTCAAGCCCAATAACGGTAATGCCTATGCGGTTGCAGGGTACTACTTTCTCTATGGCTTTGGCTAACTTTTTGCTGAATAAAAACAGGCCCGCCA
>JANOCJ010000362.1:0-3998 GCA_031412115.1 Flavobacteriales bacterium | reverse complement strand
TGATAATATTGCCCATCATCGCCCCGCTCAAACAATATTACAACTAAGTTTGGGTGGTCTTTTAAGCTATACAGGCTTAGCTCTTGCACATGTATTGTTTGCAGTTGCGAACCATGGTTTATAGCTATGTGCATACCTTGCAGGTAAAAACGTTCGGGCGTTTGCACACTCATTAGGGTGTTTTTCTCTTTACCCAAATTAATAGTTTCTAACGGCGTGTTTAGCTTGTGTTTTTTGCCCAAATAGTTTTGTACATCAGTATCAAACTTACGCAGGGCGCGGGCTTGAATATCAAACCAAACACCGGTAAAGTTTAGCTGCTCGCTATTGGCAACGTTATCCATTGTTTTTAGCGATACTCCGGGCAACTCGTTTATATAGGCTGCGCTGTTGGGTGTATCTATACCGCAGCCACGCATGCCAATGTAGTTTTCTAAACAATGGTGGTTGGGTTGGTATGCAAGTTCAAATAGGGCCATTGGGTTTGTTTTTTAATGATAAATGAAAAATGAAACTCCCCCGTCACTTCGTGACACCCCCTCAGGAGGGGGACAAATCACGCTTTAGCGTTGAGTTTTAGTTTTTATTGCTGCGCATAGCGCAGCTTGCGTTAGGGATAGTAGTGAGCTCCTGCGAACGTATAGCCCGGTGGCAAAGCGAACTTGTTTCTGCTTTGCCAAACGCCCTAGTTAGCCCCCATCCCAACCCTTCCCCCTAAGGAGGAAGGGCTTTTGATCCCCCTCTCTCTCGGAGAGGGGGTTAGGGGGTGAGGCTATTTAGGCAAGGGTTAAGTTTACTAGTCAGTAATCAGTTATCATTTTGATAACTATTGATGCTGACTACTAACTACGCCCCTATGGGTTGTGATTCTGTTGGTACTTCGTCTTTACAATCTTCGCAATCGTTAGTTAAATTGTAGCGGAAAGCACCGTTTACACCACTTAAGCGGTCGCCGCTTGAGTAAGCATCGGCAGGCATTTGCCATAGGCCAAATTTTTTGCTGATGATGATTTGCCAAGCGCGGTTTACGGTAGTAAGGCCGCCGTAGCCATCGCCAACCTCGGTAGGGCAATCCAAGAATTTTACCTGAATGTCGAAGTTAATAGTAGGCGTGTTGGCACCCGGAACAACATCTAAAGGCACCGGCAATTGGGTAAAGTAGCTTGCGCCCAACTGGCCTGCTTTAAAGCCAAGAAAACGGTCAAGGTCTACAAAGCCAACAGTGCCGGGGGCAAATACGCCCACTTGGTCGTAGTTGTTGTTATCGTTGGTCCATACGGGGCTTGCATACAAATCGTAATAGTATTTGTATTGGGCAAACGCGCCGCTGTTTTGGCCGTTTTGCGCAAGGCCAAGCATGGCTTGCAGGCGCATTTGGTCAAACGAGTCCATAATACCCGCACCCACAATAATAGGTGCTCCGGTAACTTCGTTAAAGCGCAGGTCAGTCAACAAACGGGTAAAGCCGGTATCTAAACGGTTTACCGATGAGTTTGCGTTAATGTTTAGCGTATGGGCAAGCGTATCGCCATATTTGGCGTTGGTACCCCAGGCAATCATGCCCAAAAGGTCGTCGTTAATATCGGCAACAAGGCCTGCAGCCACTTCTAAAATACGGGTTACGTGCTCTCGCAATAGCGGACTGGCTTGGCCGCCCTGGCCTAATTGTACGCTTTCTTCGCAGTACTGTTCAAGCTCGGTAGTTGGTATGATAAACGAGTATTTGCGAAAGCCGTTTACATCAACCAGGCTTTCTTTTTTAAAGGGTATGCCATCGTTATCGCAATCATCTATGGTCGATGTTTCTCCCTTGGCAAGGCGTGGGCGGTATATAACGCGCACCTGTTTTACGTTGCCCATTTGGCTGTTTAAGCGCAGCTTTTCATATTCGGGAATACCTATGCTAGGTTGGTTCTCTACAATAGCGCGAAAGAAGCCTGATGGGGTTATTTTGGTAGAGGGGTTATTCTCTTGGGCCAGTTGCAGCAGCGTAGTTTTTAGCGCGTCGCAGTAGCCCTTTTCTAAGGTTACAGACATGGTTTTGTTTTTAATGATAAATGATAAATGAAAAACGAAAAATGATTATTAATGAAAAATAATAAATGAAAAACGATAAATCTTTTTGCCAAGCAGTTAGCTCTACATGGTTTTTAGATTATTCGTAAGCTGATATTTTTCATTTTTAGTTTTTCATTTTTCATTGTAATGCTGCGCAGCAGCTATTGCTGGTCGGCCTTTATAGAGGCTTGCAAATCGGCAATGTATTTGCTGTTGGCAGCGGGTTTGGTGGTAACAGCCGCAGGGTTTGCGGTGGCTTCTCCGGGTTGGGCTTTGGGTGCTTTTGCACTACCGCCGGACACTTTAAGTAACTTGCTATCGGCCAAAACCTTAGCAACCATATCGTCTACCGACGATGTTTTATCTTCAGCACCTTCCCATGGCGTACCATCGGCAATGCTTACCAGTTGTAATTCTCCGTCATCAAGCACCGTAATTATTGCGCCCAATTCTTCCAGCTTTTTTGTTATCATATTGATAATTGTTTGGCTATCCAAATCAACCGCTAGGGGTTTTGTTTTTACCATGCTTTTTAGGTGCGTATTGGCAATGGTAGTGTTGGCGCGGGTTTTAACGTCGGCCAAATCGGTATCGTACTTTTGTTGCAAGCCCGTAAGTTGCCCGCTAAGCTCATCAATTTTACCCTGACTTTGCTGCGCACCTTGCTGAGTAGCCTGTTCAACCTTGCCGGTATACTTTTGCGCCAGCTTATCGGCAAACAAACCTACGCGCTTGCCGGTACTTTTTTCGGCGCTTAGTTGGTTTACGGAATCTTCGTCAAACTCATGCTTAGCCATTTGGTCTTTCAGGGTTTGGTCAATGCCGTCATACGCTTGCGCAAAGTAGTAGCGCTTAAGGTCGGGGTTGGTTTTGGCGCTATCGGCGCTTACCAGGTTTTGCATTACCGCATTTGCGGCATCATCGGGTATGCTACCCGTAAGCGATAGCACATCAGCATACTGCGGTTGCATAACATCTACCCCCGCACGTTTTAATAATTCGCCTAAAAATTGGCCTATTGTTGCCATATAGTTTATGTTGGTTTGTGGCCTCACCCCAACCCCTCTCCGAGGGAGAGGGGCTTTTATGTTCCTTCCCCCTTCGGGGGAAGGTTAGGATGGGGGCCGTTGGTTTAATAGTTAAGCGGGAGGCCGGGCGGTAAATCCAGTCAAGGTTTAGTGCGCGGCCGTTGCCCGCTTTAGTAAGAGACCCCCTCCCAACCCTCCCCCTTAAAGGGGAGGGCTTTTAGAACCCCTCTCCTTTGGAGAGGGGCAGGGGTGAGGTCGGTTTTTTTGGTTACTTGCCGCCGCCGCAGCCGCAACCTCCTTTGCCTTTGTTCATGGTTGTTGGGTTTTAATTGGTTTAAAAGAGCCTCTCCCCAACCCCTCTCCGGGGGAGAGGGGCTTTTATATTCCTTCCCCCCACGGGGGAAGGTTAGGATGGGGGCTGTTGGTTTACTTTGTTAATTAAAATCTGCGACAAAATTAAGGGCAGAATTTGTGAGAAAAACAAATAGCCGTAACTTTGTGTATTACTTAATTATACCATTAACACAAACTTTACCTAAATGCAAAAGCAACTTGTTTTCCGTAATCCGCCGCAGGATATTTTAGAGGCTATAACCCACCAAATGGTTGAAAAGACTAAACGTACACGCCGACCGGTATCAATGACCGAAGCCGCCTACGACCTTATGCGAAAAGGCGTGAAATGCGATAAAAATGATGAGAATAAATAGGGTTGTTAATAGAAAAACTTGTAATTAACAATTATCAATTAACAATTTACAGGTGGTGATTTTGTGCTGTTCCGTCATTGCGAGCGAAGCGAAGCAATCACTATTTAATAGAGTTGTTATTGGCAGGTTAGAAACACCTGCCAAGGCTAGAAAAAGAGAGGAGTGAGGTGCGGGGTTGCCTATTAGTTATAGAGATTTTCTT
>JANOCJ010000361.1:0-12019 GCA_031412115.1 Flavobacteriales bacterium | reverse complement strand
AATGGTTGGCCTTGGCCGCAGCGGCACCAGTGGCAAACCGGTTGATGCTTTTATTAAAGCTAAACTGTTGCGCCAGCGCACCAATGGTATACCTTTTACTGTGGCTGTATTTGGTAGCACACTTATGAATTCAGAAAAAGCGCCATTCCCCAATTACCGTTTCGATTCGCGCCTTAGCTATTGTGCGCAAATTTTAATTGCATCAAAAATAAGCGATGCTGTATCGTTGCAACTATCGCCAACCTTTATACACCGCAATTTAGTACCTACCGCGCTGGACCCTAACAATATGGCTGCTTTAGGCGCAGGTGGCCGCGTTAAAGTGTCTAAGCGTGTATCTATTAATGTTGAATATTTTTACCGCTTTTTATCATCAGCCTACCGCAAAATAGATATATACCACAACTCACTTTCTATTGGGGTTGATATTGATACCGGCGGCCATATTTTTTCGTTGCATTTTACCAACTCGCAGCCACAAATAGAAAGGGGCTTTATAGGCGAAACCAGTTACAACTGGCTTAAGGGCGACTTTTGTTTCGGCTTTAATATTACCCGCCAGTTTTACTTAGGCAAAAAGAAAAATTTAGAGAGCTGGTAAGGTTTTGCCGTAGGCTTGTTCTTTTGGTTTAATTAAAAGAGCTCCGTAGGAGCGAAATGTCTATAGCAATAGGTTACATAACAGTGTATAGCCCCTAAGGGGCGACACCTATCAACACACCCCCTCCCCACAGCTCCGCCTTCGGCGGATTGTGGTACTCCCCCTTGGCAGGGGGAGAGTTAAAAAATTACGCTATTTTTCTATAGACATTCCGCCCTCTGGGGCCTTTTTGTTAATTGTAACACCAATAAAAAAGGCCATCCTTTCAGACAGCCTTTTTCAATAATTATTTCAAATACTATTACTCGCTAATAACCAGTTTTTGTACGTTGTAGTTGCCTGCAATATTGGTGCGTACAAAGTAAATGCCCGGGGCTAAGCTCAAAGCATCAATACTAAAGGTTTGCGTAAAAGCGCCTGCATTTTGGCGGCCTTTATACAGTTGCCCTACCGTTTGGCCTACAGTGTTTACCAGTTCAACCACAACATCTTCGGCCTTGGTAAGTGTGCCTTTTAAGGTAAATTGGCCTTGGGCTGGGTTGGGGTATATGCCTAAGTTGTAAAGGTTGGCTTTACTCTCGGGCAGGTCGGTAAGTGGGTCGCCCAAAATGTATTGTATACCTACAACCATCATCTCATCGTCCGACGTTAAGCCCCAGTTAGTTGGGTTTGGCCCGGCAGTGTTTACAAATTTAGCTTCGTTAATAATGCCTGTTCGTGGGTCAATCTCTAATAAATTCTGATCCGGAAAATACTCAAAAGTAACCTCAGGGCCCCAGCGGTAGTAGCCTACCATAAAGCCTTGCTCGTAACTATATTTGCCTTCGTATACCTGAGTGCCTTTGTTGCCTTGTGCATCGGCCAGGTATACGTCATAGTCGGTGCCATATTTGTGGGTATGGGTATATATATTCCATACTTTCCACATGTTGGTTTCAAACTCATCTTTTTCGTGTACGCTAAAGGTGTGTTCCTGCCCATCTTGCGGTATAGATATGTCAAGGTTGGGAAACAAACGTACATACATATAATCATCGGCAGTGCCTTGGGGTTGGGTATATACGTTAATATATAAATCAGATGCTAAAATAGAATCGGGGTCGGTATTTTTAATGTGCAGGTTTAAGTCAACAAACGTACCTGCTTCCCAAAAATAGGCAGTACCATCAGGCAAATCATAATCCCAAAGGCCCGGGCCTGTGGCAATAGGGTTGCGGGTATCGGCATGCGAACTTTGGCTGGTATCGCGCAAGCCATCAGGATATAACGAAGCTGTACCGGCTACATATTTATATATTACAAAGTGGTGCGATGCATCGGGCATTAGGGTAACAATTTGAGGTATCTCTTGTCCGGCAGCAAACTTTAAATCATATTTAATAAAGTATTCAGCTTCGGTAGCCGGTTGAACGAAAATTTTACCCAAATAAATTTGAATGCCTTGGCCGGCTGGTGGTGGCGCAAGCGATCCGGTATAAGTATCTTCAATACCCCCATCACGGTAGTAGGTATTAATCAAAGCCGTATCAACCACATTGCCTGTTTGCGGTGCACCAAACAATACCCATTGG
Source organism: Flavobacteriales bacterium (assembly GCA_031412115.1). Classification (GTDB taxonomy): domain Bacteria; phylum Bacteroidota; class Bacteroidia; order CAMBQF01; family CAMBQF01; genus CAMBQF01. The sequence goes on along the minus strand of JANOCJ010000361.1, from coordinate 9,847 downwards.
CGTACCAGTTCAATTTCATTATCCTCAAGCGCTGTAATGTTGTAAGGCATGTAGTTGCCTTCGTCGGGCTGCTCCAAGGCCAAACCTGCGCTAGTGCCGTGCGATATTTTGCGTAGCAAAAAACTACGGCCTGGGTCGCCGGGATAAATTAGCTTATTGGCTTTGTCGGCCGCTGCAGGGTTTAGGGGGGTAACGTTTACCAGGTCGGCATAAAGGTCGGCCTCGTTTTGGTCTACGTTAAAGGTAGGAGATGAGCCATCGTGGCAGCCGCTGCCGCTACAATTTGTTTGTAAGAGTTGCCTTACCATAGCAAAAGAGCTTTGCCCGGCGGCATAATAAGTGAATGAAAACGAGAGAAATAAGAGTACTAAATGTTTTCTCATGGTGGTGGTTAGAATAGTAAGTTATTGACTGATAATTGCACCGAAGATAAAAAAAATTGGTATGCAAGCATACTAGTTAAAAAAAATTGTTTTATTTGTACAATAAATTATACCATGAAAAAACAAGTTACCCTATTGCTTGCGGCTATTACCATTTTTACTGCCACAAAGGCACAAGACACTATTACCAACCCCGGTTTTGAACGCTGGATTAACCAAGGCACCTATGACGATGCTCAAGGCTGGAATACCCTAAACCCTTTGACCAATGCATTGGGCACAGTGGTAGCTTTTAAAGCCACAGGCGCTGACGCCCATTCGGGCGATAATGCCATTAAACTAATTTCGAAAAACATTTTAAACACACCTACCGCATCGCTGGTTACAACAGGTACGGTAAACATACAACAACAATCGGTTGACGGTGGCTACACTATTAGTGTGCGCCCCGTTGCCTTAGGTGGCTGGTATAAATATGCACCGGTAGATGGCGATTCGGCAACTTTTTCTATACAACTAACTAAATGGGACGGCACAAACCGCATATTAGTGGGTGCAGGTGGTATAAAAACAGGCGTAACACAATCATCATACACCGCTTTTAGCGTACCCATTGGTTATTTAACTGCCGATGTGCCCGATACCGTACAAATACTTTTTGTATCAAGCGGAGAGAACTTTGCCCACGTTGGTACTACCTTATTTATTGATGATGTTTTTTACGATTTCTCTACCGGCATTAATGAAAGTTTAGTAGCTGAAACATCACTATTTCCTAACCCTGCTGAGGGCAACGCTACACTTAAATTTACCATAGCTAATAACGAAGTCGTTAACATTAACCTATACAACACCCTTGGCCAACAGGTACGCAACCTATACACAGGCCATACCGGCAACGGTGCTAACCAAATACAATTTTCAACCACCGGTTTACCCGCAGGCGTATACATTGTGCAGCTAACAGCAGGTGCAAAAACCTACAACCAGCAGTTGGTGGTAAAATAGTACCGAGTTGTTACTGGCGGGTGGCGAGTTTTTCTCAACCTCACTCATAATATAAAATACTAAAAATCCCTCTTCTTATTTTAGAAGGGGGATTTTTTTAACCCCCCCTCTCCATCGGAGAGGGGGAAGTCGAGTTTACGAGACGGGGGAGAGGCTTTCTACTCCTTCTCCTTATGCGTAAAGGGGCGTACAATAAGCCTTATAGAACGCTCGTAAGTAACGTAGTTCCACATCCAGTTTACAAATACTATCAGTCGGTTGCGAAAGCTTACCAGCGTCATAAGGTGGATAAACATCCATACAAACCAAGCCAACCGGCCTTGAAATTTGATGAAAGGCAAATCAACCACAGCTTTGTTACGGCCTACGGTAGCCATGGATCCAAGGTCGTTATACTTGAATGGTTTTTCGGCTTTACCTGCTAATTTAGCTTTAAAATTTTTAGCCAAATTATCGCCTTGCTGTATGGCAGGCTGTGCCACCATAGGGTGGCCGTTGGGCGTGGCTTCGCTTATCATAGCCGCCGCATCGCCTATGGCGTATATATTTTCGTAGCCGCTTATTTTATTAGTACCATCAACCAAGTAGCGCGATTTCTTAAAAATGCTTTCTTCTTTAATGCCGTTAATCAGGCTGCCTTTAACCCCGGCTGACCATAATACAGTATGCGTTTGTATTTGTGTACCGTCGCCTAGTGTAAGGGTTTTGCCGTCAAAATCTTTCACAGCAGTGTTTAGCATTACATTCACCCCCAGTTGTTCTAAATACAATTTACTTTTGGCTGATGCAACCTCGCTCATGGGCGGCAACAGGCGTGGCCCGGCTTCCATAAGGTTTACCTGCATTATATTTTTGTCCAACTCCGGATAGTCGAAGGGTAATACGTGGTTTTTAAATTCGGCCAAAGCACCCGCAGTTTCAATGCCTGTAGGGCCGCCGCCCACTACTACAAAGTTTAATAACGCTTTGCGTTGCTCGCCGTTAACCGATGTTATAGCCTGCTCAAACTCCTGCAAAATATCGCTGCGCAGGTCAAGGGCTTGGGGTATCGATTTTAGTTCCATACACCATTTGGCTAGGTTGGGCATGCCGTAAAAGTTGGTTTCCGAACCCGTGCCTATTACCAAAATATCATAATTAACAGGCCCTATAGAGGTTTGCAGCGTATTGGTTTCCGGCTCAATTTTTTGCACCTCCGCCATGCGGAAGGCAAAGTTTTTAAGCTTGCGAAAAATTTTGCGGTACGGGTAAGCAATAGCATCAGAACCCAAACCGCCGCTGGCTACCTGGTACAACAGGGGCTGAAAGGTGTGGTAATTATGCTTATCAATAAGGGTAATTTGAAAATGGGGGTTGTTTTTCAATTGCTTGATAAACTGAATGCCACCAAAGCCTCCGCCTACAACTACAATGTGTTTGGGTTTACTGTCAGGGTTCATATGTGTAGTATTATGGTACTGTTAAGTATGCAAAATATCGGTATAGCTTATCCCCATGTGCGATTCGTGGTACACCACCTTTCCGTCTTTTATTACCAATGCCTGCGGCGATTCATGCTCAATACCGTACCTATCTGCAATAGTGTTCGAAATGTCGCGGTGTTGCAACAAATCAAGCATATATGGGGTTACTTTGTCTGCATCCTCAGGTTTCCAGTTACGTTCCAGCCTGTTTAAGGCTGTGCTGCTAATAGAGCAGCGGGTGCTGTGTTTAAAAATAAGTATGGGTTTATTAATAGAAAGGGCGTCTATATCGGCAAGTTGGTTTATATCTGCAAGCGTATTCCAGTTCATTATGGCTATTTTGTATACTAAGAAATGAATATGTGCGTAAAATGTTCTAAAAAAATAACAGTTAAGTATAACCATAAGGCGCTGTTATTCGTAATTTACACGGCTTATATGGTATGCAGCAAATTTACTAAAACGATAGTTAGTATTTCATGCGTTAGTTTGTTAGTTGCCCGGTGCAAACCGGTTGCATGCTTTGCCCTGTGCGTATTATTTTCGTTTAACTTATATAGCCAAAATACTATTGTTGAAGGCCGCGTAACCGATGCCAAATCGGGCGAAGCCATTGCCTTTGCCGCTGTAGCCTTTGTTGGCACTACCATGGGTACCACTACCGATTTTAACGGCTATTACATCATTAATGTTAATAAACCGGTCGACTCGCTGCGCTGTGTATTTGTGGGCTACAACACCCAAACCATAAAAGTGGTGCGCAATAAAAAGCAAACCATAAACTTTAATTTACAACCCGCAGCTTATAATATTGGCGAGGTGGTAGTGCACGCCGGCGAAAACCCTGCCCATATTTTGCTGCGCAAAATTATTGAGCATAAGCCTGAGAACGATAAAGAGCGATACAGCACCTATCAATACGAAGCATATAACAAACTCCAGTTCGACCTCAATAATTTTACCGAAAAACTAAGTAAACGTAAGGCGCTAAAGTCTATCAGCTTTATTTTTGAGAATGTAGATACCTCCGAATCGGGCAAGGCATACCTACCGTTTTTTATTACCGAAACAGTGTCGGACTTTTACTACCGAAAAAGCCCGGCCGATAAAAAGGAAGTAATAAAAGCCAGTAAAGTATCGGGCTTGAAGAATGAAAGTGTAAGCCAGTTTTTGGGCGATATGTACCAAAACCTGAATATTTACGACAATACCATTGTATTGTTTGAGAAAAATTTCACCAGCCCAATTTCTAATTCAGGACTTTTATTCTACAAGTATTATTTAACGGATAGTACGTTTATCGATTCGATGTGGTGCTACAAAATTGAGTACACACCCCGCATAAAACAAGACTTTAGCTTTACCGGTTATTTTTGGGTACACGATACAACCTTTGCCATAAAAGAAATCCAGATGCAGGTAAACAAGGATGTAAACATCAACTGGATAAAAGACTTTTTTGTAATACAAAAATACGAGCGTGTTGATGGCAAACATTGGATGCGCAGCTACGAAAAAGTAGTGGCCGATTTTAACCCCATGAAAACGGGTACAGTGGGCTTATATGGGCGAAAGACAACTTACTATCGTAATATTAAAGTAGATGAACCCATTGCCGAAAAAGACCTGAAAGGCGCTGCCAATATTGTTATAGATGACGGGGCTATGGAGAAGGACGACAGCTACTGGACACTTACGCGCCCCGATAGCTTGACAAAGGCAGAGAAGACTATTTATAAGAATGTAGACAGTATTAAAACGCTGCCTATTTACCGCTTTAGCGCCGATTTTATTTACGGCATAGTTACCGGTTACCTTAAAACGGGCCCTGTTGAACTTGGCCCTTATTACTCGCTGGTTAGCTTTAACTTGTTGGAGGGAAACCGCTTTCGTTTAGGGGGGCGCACCAGCAGCAAATTCAGCCGAAGGGTTGAGTTGTCGGGCTATGGGGCGTATGGCTTGCGCGATAAGCAGTGGAAATATGGCGGAGGTTTTAAATGGCTTATTACCCGCGCGCCGCGCAGCATAATTGGAGCTAATTATAGAAAAGATGTAGAGTTGATGGGCCTTAACAACACATCAACCGTACAGTTAAATATCATTGCATCTATAGGGCGCCGCCGCCCGCTAGACCAGTTGTATTATACCACCAATGCATCGGCGTATTTTGAGCACGAGTGGTTCTCCGGTTTCTACAACCGCCTTACGTTAAACCGCAAAATATATACCCCCGGTGGTATATTCTCCTTCAACCAAATTAATAGCGACGGTGGCACTACGCCCGTTACGGATATTACCACCAGCGAGGTTACTTTGATGACGCACTTTGCCTACGATGAAAAATTTGTAAATGGCGATTTGGAACGCACCAGTTTGGGTACACGCTACCCCGTGCTTACCCTTACGGCAACCTTTGGTTTTAAAGGTGTTTTGGGCAGCAATTTTAAATATCAGCAACTTAAATTAAATATTGACGACCGCATCCGCCTAAACCCTTTTGGCTATACCGATTATAATATTGAAATAGGCAAAACCTTTGGCCGTGTGCCATACCCGTTGCTAAACATACAAACGGGCAACGAGACTTTTGCCTACAGTTCGTACTACTTTAATATGGCTAACTTTTACGAATTTGCTACCGACCAATACGTGCGCTTGTTTGTAACACACCATTTTGATGGGTTGCTGTTTAACAAAATACCTTTGCTGCGTAAGCTAAAATGGCGTGAGGTTGCCACCTTTAAAGGTGTGATAGGCAACGTTAGCGAGCAAAACCGTAGCGTCTACCAATTCCCCAACCTTATGTACGATTTAGGCGGCAAACCCTATATGGAAACCAGTGTAGGCATTGAAAATATCTTCCGCTTTTTTAGGGTTGATGTGGTATGGCGCTTAACGCACTTCGACCATGCCGATATTTCTAAAATAGGTGTTAGGGGCGCGTTGCAGGTTACTTTTTAGTAGTTAGTGTGTGGTGTATAGTGGTTAGTAATAATCTCATAATTCATAATTATTAATTCATAATTTCGCAAGATGCTTCTTCGCGCTGAAAATCTGGTAAAAAAATATAAAAGCCGTACGGTGGTAAAAGGCGTATCGGTGCAGGTAAGCCAGGGCGAAATTGTAGGCTTACTTGGCCCCAACGGCGCAGGTAAAACAACTACCTTTTACATGATTACCGGGCTTATTAAGCCCAATCAAGGCACCATATTTTTAGACAATCAAAACATTACCACGCTACCCATGTACAAGCGTGCGCAAATGGGCATTGGTTATCTGGCGCAAGAGGCATCAGTGTTTCGCCAATTGAGTATTGAAGATAATATTAAGGCCGTGTTAGAGATGACCAAGCTAACCAAAGCCGAGCAAAAAACTAAATTGGAAAGTCTGCTTGATGAATTTGGCTTAGTTGAAAAGCGCAAATACATGGGCTCGCAACTATCAGGCGGCGAGCGTAGGCGTACCGAAATTGCCCGCGCCCTAGCCAACGACCCTAAGTTTATTTTGCTTGACGAACCCTTTGCAGGCGTTGACCCTATTGCTGTTGAGGATATTCAAAACGTAGTGCGTAAGCTAAAGGAAAAAAATATTGGCATATTAATTACCGACCATAACGTACACGAAACCTTAAATATTACTGACCGCGCTTACTTACTTTTTGAAGGCGGCATACTTAAAGCCGGCACGGCCGAAGAACTCTCGCAAGACGAACAGGTTCGCCGTGTGTATTTGGGCCAGAATTTTGAGTTGAGGTAGATTTTTTTCTTACCTTACCCACATGAAAAATTGGTTACTACTATTACTTCTTCCCTTCTCATTATTTGCACAAAAACAAGCCGTTGATTTTGTAAAACCTATGATTGGCACAGGCGGCCACGGCCATACCTACCCCGGCGCTACCGTGCCTTTTGGCATGGTGCAGCTTAGCCCCAACAATGGCCATATGGGGTGGGACTGGTGCAGCGGCTACCATTATTCTGAAGATAAAATAAGGGGCTTTGCCCATACCAATTTAAGCGGCACCGGCTGTGCCGATTTGGGCGATATACTTATTATGCCCGGCGTGTTGGTTAAGCCCAATGTAGCCCCCACATTAGTATCAAAATTTGCTCACGCAACCGAAAAAGCCGAGGCCGGATATTACGGCGTAACATTAGCCGAAAGCAAAGTAAAAGCAGAGCTTACAGCTACCGCCCGCGTTGGTGTTCACCGCTATACCTTTCCTAAAACAAGCGATGCTAATTTGGTAATTAATTTAGGGTACGGCAATGACGATACCCCGCTGGAAACTTTTATACAGTTAGAAGGCCCAAACCAAATTTCGGGCTACCGCTATTCAAAAGGCTGGGCAAACAACCAAAAAATATATTTCACTATTACCTTCTCCAAAGCCATTACATCAAACTACGTAGGGCCTAAAAGCTCCATATCTAACAGTAATAATAATGCCAAAGGCAAAGAGGTTTTTGCGCTGTTGAGTTTTGATGCCTTAGATGGCCAGCCGTTGATAGTAAAAGTTGCCATATCGTGCGTAGGGATTGAGGGTGCTAAGAAAAACTTGGCTGCCGAAGCCGCTGATTTAAGTTTTGACGAGGTGCGCGAGAACGCCCGCAAAGCTTGGCAAACAGAGCTAAGCAGGGTAGAGGTTGAGATGATGAACGATGCCGACAGCGAAACGTTTTATACCGCTATGTACCACAGTATGTTGGCACCCACCTTGTTTTGCGATGTGGACGGACAATACCGTGGCCCTGACGACCAGGTGCATCAAGGCACGTTTCAAAACTATTGCACGTTTTCATTGTGGGATACTTTTAGGGCCGAACACCCTTTATTTACTATAACACAGCCCAACAGGGTAAATGATATGGTAAACTCGCTGTTGGCTTTTCAAGAGCAGGGCGGCTTGTTGCCAATATGGACATTGCAAGGCTGCGAAACCGGCTGTATGATTGGATATCATTCAATACCCGTTATTGTTGATGCCTATATGAAAGGCTTTAAAGGCTTTGATATTAATAAGGCTTACGAGGCCATGAAGAAAAGTGCCTTTGATCAAAATCGCGGGTTGGAATTTTTAACGGTTGATGCTTCGCAACCTAAAGACAATTTTATTCCCGCAGGTAAAGAGCGCGAGAGTGTTTCAAAAGCATTGGAATATGCCTACGATGATTGGTGCATTGCCCAAGTAGCAAAGGCCTTGGGCAAAACGGCCGACTATGATTTGTTTATGCAGCGCGCCGCTTATTATAAACTGTATTACGATACCCAAACCGGTTTTATGCGGGGCAAAAATAGCGGTGGCAACTGGGTAACGCCCTTTAACCCTGCCTTTGCTACCAACAAACAACACGAGTATACCGAAGGTAACGCATGGCAATATACCTGGTTTGTTCCGCACGATGTGGACGGCCTGATAGCGCTTATGGGCGGTAAAGAAAAATTTATTATTAAACTTGATTCATTGTTTAATACTAACGTAGATTTAGGCGCAGGCGCCCCGCCCGATGTATCGGGCCTTATTGGGCTGTATGCACATGGCAACGAGCCCAGCCACCATATTGCGTATTTATATGCCGCCGCCGGTACACCTGCAAAAACGCAGGCAATGGTGCGCCGCATTATGCAAACGTTATATAATAACACTAATGAGGGGCTTTGTGGCAATGAAGATTGTGGCCAAATGTCGGCGTGGTATATTTTTTCAGCCTTAGGGTTTTATCCCTTAAACCCCGCTGATGGTAAATATTATTTAGGAAGCCCATTGGTAAAAAGCGCCAAGCTAACCCTTGGCAATGGTAAAATATTTAGTGTTGAAACAGAAAACCAAGCTGTAGGCAACGTGTACGTTGCAAAAATCACCTTAAACGGGCAAGAACTGAAGCAGCCTTACATTACTCAAAGTCAACTAATGGAAGGAGGTGTTTTACAATTTATTATGAGTAACAAATAATATCAACAAATAAAATAGTGCAATTCGTTAACAACAATATAGGGGGTACATGTTGTTTTATACCTTTAATTGCATATTTTCGCAGACTGAATAAATTTTAACAATCAACAAGAGCGTATGAAAAGAAGCATACTACTATCATTAGCCTTTTTACTGTTAACCGGCGCATTAGCGTTTGGCCAGCAAGTACCACAAGGCATCAACTACCAAGCGGTAGCTCGAAACAACACCGGAGCGATTTTGGCCAGTCAAAGCTTAAACATCCGTTTGTCTATTTTATCAAATTTAAGCCCTGTTGTTACTCAATACGTTGAGACACACAATGGCATTTCAACTAACCAATTTGGTTTGTTTACTTTGGTTATTGGCCAAGGCACGCAAACAGGTGGTAACTCTGCAAACTTTGCAGCTATACCATGGGGTGCATCAAACACTTGGATTAAAATTGAAGCCGATAACGGTTCAGGTTACGTAGATATGGGTACTATCCAATTTTGGGCAGTTCCTTACGCTTTTGTAGACGGTAACGTTACCAATGGCACCCCCGGCCCAACAGGCCCTGCCGGTGTTAACGGTACAAACGGTATTAATGGCTTAACAGGGCCATCAGGTCCACAAGGTATTCAAGGCCCAATTGGCCCTGCCGGTGCTGATGGCGCTGATGGTGCTCAAGGCCCAGCAGGTGCTCAAGGCCCAGCAGGTCCAGCAGGTACTCAAGGCCCAGTAGGTCCAGCAGGTGCTCAAGGCCTAATAGGCCCAGCAGGTGTTCAAGGTCCAGCAGGTCCAGTAGGTGCTCAAGGCCCAGCAGGTCCAGCGGGTGCACAAGGCCCAGCAGGTGCTGATGGTGCTGACGGCGCAGTTGGTCCACAAGGCCCAGCAGGTGCTGATGGTGCTGACGGTGCAGTAGGCCCACAAGGCCCTGCCGGTGCTGATGGCGTTGATGGTGCAGTAGGTCCACAAGGCCCAGCAGGTGCTGATGGTGCTGACGGTGCAGTAGGCCCACAAGGCCCTGCCGGTGTTGATGGCGTTGACGGTGCAGT
>JANOCJ010000360.1:0-19886 GCA_031412115.1 Flavobacteriales bacterium | reverse complement strand
CTGTTTGGCGCGAAAAGCCTTTTCGCCCTTTGAGACAAAGTATTCTTTTATCTCATCAAGCGATAACGACCGGATGTCTTTTTTTGATGTTGTAAGCTGCATAAATAGAATAACGGATGGTATATCCGTAGGCACAAAAGCCTTGATATTACACCAAAGGTACGAAAAAATTACTTGTTTTCGTCGTTTGTAGGGTCGTGGTGTGGGTTGTTACGCATAACCTTGCGCATACGCATGTTCAGCAATTCAACAATTAATGAAAAGCCCAGCGCCACATATAGGTAGTTTTTGTCAAAGTGAAGGTGTAAACCATCAGCCATCAAAATAAAACCAATAACTAGCAGAAAGAATAAGGCCATCATTTTAATGCTGGGGTTGCGGTTTATAAAATCGCTAACCTTTTGCGAGAAGATAATCATGATAACCATAGCAACTACCACGGCCGATATCATAATGGCCAAGTCGCGGGTCATAGCCACAGCAGTAAGAATCGAGTCGAACGAGAAAACAATATCAATAAGTACAATTTGCAATATAGCCCTGCTTAAGCTGCGGGCTTTTATATTATGCTCCTTTGCGGGGCGGTAGGTTATTTTCTCCAGTATTTCCTCAATGGTTTTATAGGTAAGAAATACGCCGCCCGAGAATAGGATAATATCGCGGCCGGTAACACCAAAACCATTAAAAAACCACCAGTCTATAACAAACAGCGGCGCCACCATGCCTGCTATATAGGTAATTGTTGATAGTAAAATAATACGCATTACCAACGCTAAAGCAAGGCCCCAATAGCGGGCACGCTTTTGTTGCGAACGGGGTAATTTGCCCGATATAATGGAGATAAAAAGGATATTGTCAATACCCAAAATAATCTCTAAAAGCGTAAGCGTAAGCAGGCTTATAATACCGTTTACCGTAAAAATATGTTCAAAATGAAGTTCCATAGTAGCGGGCGCAAAGTTAACTAATAGAATGAATAACGAATAATGAAAAGTGAATAATGGTTAACGGCCTATTAAATGGTTATCTCACAATTCATAAATTATAGCTCATAATTTTCTACCAGCTATAAGCTACAAGCTATTAGCTAATAAATTACATTTGCCCCCAATGATAACGTCAGAACAGATAGAAGAACTCGTGCAGCGCATTAAGGCCCTGCACGGATATCTTTGACATAGAAGGGAAGTTAAGCGCTATTGCTGAAGAAGAAAAGCATAGCCACGCCGATGGTTTTTGGGACGACCCCAAAGCGGCAGAGGTGCTTTTACGCTCCATCAAACAAAAGAAAAACTGGACAGATGCTTTTGCTGCCGTTAATAAGGCGGTTGAGGATGTTGGTGTTTTGTATGAGTTTTATAAAGAAGCAGCCGCTACCGAACAGGAAATTGATGCCGAATATGCCCGCGTAGTAAAGCTTATTGAAGAACTGGAGTTTAGGAACATGCTTAGCGGCGAAGAAGACCATTTGGGTGCCGTGCTTACCATAAACTCAGGCGCAGGCGGAACGGAGAGCCAGGATTGGGCCGAGATGCTCATGCGAATGTATACCCGTTGGGCCGAGCGCAACAAATACAAAATATCAGAAATTGACCACCAAGATGGTGATGTTGCCGGTATAAAAACCGTAACGCTTGAGGTAGAAGGCGAATTTGCCTATGGCTACCTAAAAGGCGAAAGCGGCGTACACCGTTTGGTGCGCATATCGCCGTTCGACTCTAACGCCAAACGCCATACCTCGTTTGCATCGGTATACGTTTACCCGCTGATTGATGATAGCATCAACATTGAAATTAATTTGGGTGATGTAAGTTGGGATACTTTTAGGAGCGGCGGTGCCGGTGGGCAAAACGTAAACAAGGTTGAAACTGCCGTTAGGCTTCACCATAAACCATCGGGCATTATTATTGAGTGCCAAAAGGAGCGCTCGCAATTGCGGAATAAAGAGCTTGCTTTAACTATGCTAAAATCGCAGTTGTACGAGCAGGAAATACGCAAGCAAAACGAGGCCAAAGCAGCAGCCGAAGGCACTAAGATGAAGATAGAGTGGGGTTCGCAAATTCGTAACTATGTATTACATCCGTATAAATTAGTTAAAGATTTACGTACCGATTTTGAAACCTCAGACACCGGAAAGGTGTTAGATGGTGAATTAAATGATTTTATTAAGGCGTATTTAATGGAATACGGCGCTAAAAGCTAATAAATGAACGCAACACTACAAAAGCAAAATACTACAGTGAACGAGAAACCACTCGAAACAAAGCCCGAAACCACCAGGGAAAATATATACCTGCTACCGGGCCTTTTGGCCGATAGCCGCATATTTAAAAACTTTGCCACCGGCGAGGGTAACTACATTGATGTTATATACCCCGAGCCCCACCGCAAAGAAAGTTTAGCTGAATTTGCTAAGCGCTTGGCCGAACAAATAACCGAGCCCAACCCGGTATTAATAGGCACATCATTTGGTGGTGTGTTAGCTATTGAAATTGCAAAACATATACCTGTTAAACAGGTAATTTTATTGGGTAGTGTTAAGCACCAAGATGAGTTGGCATGGTACAAAAACCTAATCCATATTTTACGTTTACACAAAAGGGTATCGCCGCGCACTATACGTTTAGGTGGCTTTGCCAGCCGTTTTTTTGCGCCCAAAGAAACCCGCGAATGGCAAACCTTTTTTAATATGGTATACAGCACCGATGGCCCATATATCCATTGGGTGATAGACCGCGTATTGGCTTGGAAAAATACCGAATACCCCGAAAATATTTTGCACCTGCATGGCAGTAAAGACCCATTGTTTCCTATGCGATATATTACAGAGCCTGTAGTGGTTATAAAGGGCGCCGGTCATAGCATGGTTATGGACCAAGCAGATGAGTTGCGTAAGGCAATTAAAGAACATACGGGGATTGTTATTTAATAGTAAGGTCATCTAAAAAAAGATATTGTTGATTTTAATTGCCTGAGGCGCTCCCTACCGGGGGCGTTCATTTCTTTTGCTTGTACAAAAGAAACGAACCAAAGAAAATACACCACGAAACCCAACCTTCATTTCGCCTTGCACTTCGTGCGCCATCCGCACTACCATGCGACATTTCAGGTTCGCACGTTTCGTGGACGTCCCTCGCACATATAAAATGCGCGTAAGCAAGACGGGTCTACATTTCGAAACGGGCACCTGCAAGGAAATTGAACGTCATGCCGCAGGCATGAAAGCGCGCGCTGTTCGACGTCCGACGAAGGAGGACTAGTTTGCGCGGTTTAGTGAATACCCCGTAGCAGGTCGTTAAGAAATGACAGCCCTTGATTTTTTGCTTACTTTTTTATCAAGAAAAAAGTAAGACCGTCGGTAGACATGCGCCGCAGGTAGTAAATCAAGCAATAAATAAGACATAAAAAATCCCCGCAACATTACTGTTGCGGGGATTTTTATTATCTAACCTTTTTACTACTTATGCATTTACTTTTTTAGAAAGCAACATAGCTAAACCTGCTGCTATAGCACCAAATATTAATTGCACTAAAGCAACCTCGCGGCTGGTAGCGCCACCTGTTAGGCCTTTCTCAAAGTTGGGCTGTACAAAGTACGTTATAGCTAATACTACCAATGTGGCGCCGGCTAATATCATTATGTTTTTGCCATTTTTTGTAAACGAAACAATAATTAAAGCAAGGGTAACTATTGAGCCTATTATAGCTACAAAACCACCTGTTTGTAATGCTCCGGCCGAGGGTAGCATATCGCCCAAAGCGCCACCTAAAGCGCCTAGTTGACCAATTTCTTCAGCTATATTGCCATTTTTTACAAATACCAAAAAGCCTATAATCATACTAATTAAACCCAATAGGGTAATAAAAATTCGTAATGCTATTTTCATAATGTTTGTGTTTTTTAGTTACAGCAAACATATTGGTATAGTGCTAGGGTTTAATTAAATAATGGACAAGTGTTCGGTATTAATGCATATCTGCAATAATATAAAGGACACCTGTTTTTCAATTGTGATACAACTGCCAACCGCGAACTGTCAACTACCAACTGACCTCTACTTCATATTTGTAAACTGTAAAGCAGTCTCATAATCTTTGCTGCGCATAAGGGCTATTACCTGCTGCAAATCATCAAGCGATTTTCCGGTAACCCTTACCTGGTCTTCCATTATTTGGGCCTGCACCTTTAGGCGCGTTTCTTTAATGTCCTTTACAATCTTCTTGGCCGTTTCTTTATCAATGCCCTCTTTTATCTTAATGTCTTTACGCACCATATTGCCGCTGGCGTATTGCTCTTTGCCAAAATCCAACACCGCAGGGTCAATTTTTTGCTTCATCATCCGGCTGCGAATAACGTCTTGTATCGCCTCCATGCGCATCTCATTTTCAGTAGTAACGGTCATGTTCATGGCCTTTTTGTCCAATTCAATCTCCGTTTTGCTATCGCGAAAGTCGTAGCGGGTTATAATTTCCTTTTTAGCTACGTTTATAGCATTGTCAAGGCTTTGCTGGTCTACTTTAGATACAATATCAAATGATGCCATAATAACTGAGTTTTGTTCAAAAGTATAAAACCTGCGCCTAAAACGCCCAACAAATTATTACTTAATTGTACCTTATGTTACAAGCAATAGATTGGACAATTATAGCGGCCTACTTTGTACTGTCATTAGGCATTGGTCTTTGGTACAGCAAACGCGCCGGCAAAAGCTCGTCTGAATTCTTTTTAGGCGGGCGCAATATGCCTTGGTATTTGGCGGGCATCAGCATGGTGGCAACCACCTTTGCGGCCGATACGCCTTTGGCGGTAAATGAGCTGGTAGTGCAAAATGGCATATCGGGCAACTGGATATGGTGGAGCGCCCTTACCGGCGGTATGCTTACCACATTCTTCTTTGCCCGCATGTGGCGCAGGGCCGAGGTGTTGACCGAACTTGAATTTATAGAACTACGCTACGGCGGCAAGCAGGCAGCCTTTCTGCGCGGCTTTAAAGCCGTGTATTTAGGCTTGTTTATGAACGTGCTGATTATTGGCTGGGTAAACGTAGCCCTTATGACCATTTTAAAAATAATGTTTGGCTTGCCCGACGACCAAGTGCTTATGTACACCGCAGCAGCCATGCTTATTACGGCGTTTTATTCGTCGTTGTCTGGCTTGTGGGGAGTAGCGGTTACGGATGCTGTACAGTTTTTAATAGCGATGGCGGGTTGTATCATCCTATCGGTAATAGTGGTAAACAGCGAGCAAATTGGCGGCATTGACGGGCTAAAAGCGCATTTGGCCGATAAGCCCTGGGCATTAAATTTCTTTCCCGATATTTCTAACAGCGCCAAGGGCGTTGCCGGTACAGCTTACTCTATAACGTGGCTAACCTTTGTGGCCTTTATTGGGGTGCAATGGTGGTCGTCGTGGTACCCCGGTGCCGAACCCGGTGGTGGCGGCTATGTAGCCCAACGTATGATGAGTGCTAAGAACGAGAAACACGCAATCTTCGCTACCTTGTTTTTTCAAATAGCACATTATGCTTTGCGCCCCTGGCCGTGGATTTTAGTGGGCCTATGTTGCCTGGTATTATACCCCAACCTTGCGGTGCCGCGCGAAGGTTACGTTATGGCTATGAACGACTTTTTACCTCCCGGCTTAAAAGGCATGTTGTTGGTGGCATTTTTAGCGGCGTATATGAGCACCATTTCTACCCAATTAAACTGGGGTGCAAGCTATTTGGTGAATGATTTGTACAAGCGTTTTACCCGCCCCGAAAGCAGCTTTGCCAACGTTGATGCTGCCGAAAAACACTATGTAATGGCAGGCCGCGTGGTAACTGTTATTGTTATGTTTATTGGCCTTTGGGCATCAACAAAAATCACCTCTATATCAGGTATTTGGGAGTTTATTATGGAATGTGGCGCCGGCCTTGGCTTGGTGCTAATACTGCGCTGGTATTGGTGGCGCATTAATGCATGGAGCGAGATTGCCGCAACAGTTGCGCCTTTTATTGCTTTTGGTATATTAAAGTTTGTTGTAGAGGGATTAGTAATTAAAGACGGTATTTCTACTTACCCAAATAGCATTTTATCGGCTGCTGATTTAGCATGGTGGCAAGGCAATAAAATTACCTTTTTTATAACCGTTGCTTTTACTACAGTAACATGGCTTGCGGTAACCTTTTTAACCCAACCCGAAGACGAAAGTGTGCTGCGTAATTTTTACAACAAAGTGCGCCCAATGGGCAATTGGGGCAGCTTTACTTTGCAAGAGAATAAAGGCAACCCCGGCTTTTTGGTTGCTTGCTGGCTATCCTCTATTGTAATGATTTATTCTACCCTTTTCTTTATTGGCAAACTGATATTTAAAGAGTGGAACGAAGCGATGATTTATGGCGGAATTGTCATCGTATCATTTTTGGTGCTGCGCTATAGCTCTATGAAAACGAAGGTGTTGGAGTAGCCGTAAAATGTTTACGCGTCTTAAAATCCCCTTTTAATTAAAGGGGGAATGCCAGAACGCAGTGATGGCAGGGGGATTTTAGCCTTTGGCGGTGTTTAAGCGCGACGCCACCAACCAATATAAAAGTGTTTTATTGGCATGTGAGAAATTTATGCCATCAATATTTGCGCTTTTCTATTTGGATAAAAGTATTATCTCCAATTTTTTTAAACTCTTTATTGTCTTTGTTTAGCCCGGTTAGACTGTTTATAAATACTAGCCAATAATTATTTTTTGATGCAGGTAAGTTTTTCATCATAATATAGGTATTATCACTTTTGTCAATCCAAAGCCTCCCTATATTTTTATTATTCATAATTTTTTTATACTTTCATTACAGCCATTTTTAATTGGATGTGATGTTCCATCATAACTGACCGTTGAGACTTCGCAGTCAGGCAAATTTATTGGGTTTATAATTATAGTTTTATCTGATAAAAGAAGTGCCCTTTTTAAATTAATAGCTTCTTTATTTAATAATAGGAAACTTGTAGAGTCTTCAACATATATTTTTTCAATTTGATCAATTTCACTTTTTTCATCTGCACATCCTAAAAATGAAAATGTACAACACAGAAAAAGTAATATACTATTTAGCTTCATTTCTTTTAGATTTAACTGTATGCTTTTCTTGCCATCAAATATCCCCATAAAATCCAACGTTTTTCTTTCAACGTTAATAAAAATCTGCGGCTAAGTACCTAACAAAAACCTAATTTTAAAAAGCTTAATTTTTAACGCAAAAAATCACGTTTTATATCGAAAAAAAACGTTTTTATTCAATTTTATCGCGTTTTTAATTGCTTTTTATACCGAAAAATACGTTTGAGTATAGAATAGCGAACGAACCGGGATACTTATTTTGGTAGCATTTATTTGCTAATTTCTCTGCTATATAGCAAATTTGTAGCATAACTGCACCATCTGCCTACTTGACTTGTAGCATACTTTAACTAATTACTGATAGTTAACTAATTGTAATTCAGATTATTGTATTCGCGCTTTAGGTAAACGATAATTCCAACAGCGGAAAATCAGTATAAAAACCTATTGGTTTTACTACAATTGTGTATTACAGGTATTACCTAATCAACCAAACTCAACTTAAGCATATTGGCTTTGCCGTGTTCGTGCATAGGTATGCTGGCAATGTTGATGATTAGGTCATCTTTATCAATAAAGCCCTCTTTTTTCAGGCGGTGCTTAATGTCGGCAATGGTATGGTCGGTGCTTACCTCTTTATCGTAATAAAAGCAGCGTACGCCCCACAGCAGGCTCAGCGTATTCATAATGGCCTTGTTTGATGTAAAGGCAAATATCAGTGCTTTGGGCCTGTAGCTTGATAAGCGGAAGGCCGTATAGCCCGAAAAGGTCATAGTAATGATGGCTTTAGCTGCCACATCGGTGGCCATTTTAGCCGCCGTAGTACACACCGAATCCGACACGTAACGCTCTGTTAATGATGGGAATGGCTCCTCGTGCTGGCGGTTGTAGGTGTAGTGTTCACCCTCTACGTTAGCAATAATCTTCTGCAACGATTCTATAACCAGCGCAGGGTGCGCACCTACAGATGTTTCGCCGCTAAGCATCACAGCGTCAGCGCCATCCAGTATAGAGTTGGCGGCATCATTAACCTCAGCGCGCGTTGGGCTAATGTTGGTAATCATGCTTTCCATCATCTGCGTAGCAATAATAACGGGCTTAGAGGCATTTAAACACTTGCGTACCAGCATCTTCTGTATCAGCGGTACGTTTTGCATAGGCACTTCAACACCCAAATCGCCACGGGCAACCATTATGGCATCCGTCTCTTTTATAATGTTATCAATGTCTTCAAGGGCTTCGGGCTTCTCAATTTTAGCTACCACACGTGCTTGTTTTTGCTTCGCCGATATGATGTGCTGCAACTCAATAATATCAGTGGCAGAACGTACGAACGACAGGCCTATCCACTCAATATCATGTTCCAGCGCAAAATCAAGGTCGCGCAAATCCTTTGGTGTTAAGCAAGGCAGCGATATTTTGGTGTTGGGCAGGTTAACGCCTTTCTTAGACGATAGCGGGCCGCCGTGCAATATTTTGGCTACTACCTCATCGGTATTATTGGTCGAAACCACCTCCATCAGTAGCTTACCATCATCCAGCAAAATACGCTCGCCGGGCTTGGTATCCTTAGGGAATTGGGTATAGGTCATAAATACTCGTTGGGCATTGCCAATGCTTTCAGTGGTTGAGAAAACAATCTCTTTGCCGGTTTCCAATATAGTGCCTTCTTCTACTACGCCCACGCGCAGTTTAGGGCCTTGCAAATCGGCTAAAATGGGTACAAAAGTGCCCAGTTCTTTATTCAGTTCGCGTATATTGGTTATAACCTGTCCGTGGTCTTCGTAGCTGCCATGCGAAAAGTTGATGCGGAACACGTCGGTTCCCGCCAATATCATATCATGTAGCACTTCTTTGCTTGCCGAGGCAGGGCCTATGGTAGCTACTATTTTAGTTCGACTATTGTGTTGCATATTAAATCAAAAAATTTTGTTTAGAACGTAGTGTTGTCGGGTCTATACTGTAGACCGCCAGTACCAGTTCAATTTTGTTAAGTTCGGCCAATACCTCGGCTTTGCGGTCGTCGCGCATTATGCCTTCAACCTTTAAAAAGTAGTCCACTTTCTTTTGGTCGGGGGCAAAAAAACCATTGGGGCCGCGGTTTGCAATAAGGGTATATGCTAAAAAATTGTCAGCGTCGTTGTATTGATGTATAGAGAATTGCTCCAGCACATCGTTAGGGTCGGTATCGTTTTGCGGCTGGCGTTCCAGCGCTATACCTAAGCCTTTGTTTATAGCCCACGACAAGCGGTAATCCTTAGCGTGGCAGGCTATGCCAAACAAGGTAAAGCTGTAGTCTTCGGTATCTTTTATGCTCAGGCGTGCCATATTACGATGGTGCAAAGTTACAATAAACGCAGGCGGCTTTGTGTTTATTATAAATAGTTAATAACCGCTTAATGTAAATAGCGCTAGCCTTGCCTTACCTGCCCGTTGCCCTGCACAATCCACTTATAGCTGGTAAGTTCGGCTAAGGCCATAGGCCCGCGGGCATGCAGCTTTTGGGTGCTGATGCCAATCTCTGCCCCCAGGCCAAACTGGGCGCCATCCGTAAAGGCGGTAGATGCGTTGGCATACACCGCAGCAGCATCCACATTAAGTAAGAATGTATCAATAGCAGCCTGGTCTTCAGCAACAATGGCCTCGCTATGTTTAGAGCCATAAGTGGCAATATGCTCCAATGCTTCATCCAAATTGGCGACTGTTTTTACTGCCATTTTCATTGCTAAAAATTCAGTGCCAAAACTCTCTATGGTAGCGGGTTGCAACAGTTTTACGGGGTACTTATTTTGCAAGATGGGATAGGCTTTTTCATCCGCAAAAAGTTCTACTTCTTTAGCCGCTAATGGAGCTAATAATTCAGGCAAATCACTCAAGCGAGATTCGTTTATTATCAGGCAATCAAGCGCGTTGCAAACGCTTACCCGGCGGGTTTTGGCATTGTCAACAATAGCAATGGCTTTTTGCAAATCAGCACTGCTATCAACGTAGGTATGCACAATGCCCGCACCCGTTTCTATCACTGGTACTTTAGCATTATCGCGCACATAGTTTATCAGGTGCTGGCTACCGCGCGGTATCACAATATCAATATAGCCTACAGCATGTAGCAACACATCGGTTGCACTGCGCTCGACAGGCATCAAATAAAGGCTGTCAGGGTTAACGTTATTTTGGATTAAAACCTGCTTTATCAGCGTAGCAATGGCTATGTTAGAATGTTCCGCATCGCGGCTGCCTTTTAGTACACAGGCATTGCCCGATTTTAAGCAAAGCGAAAACACATCAAACGTAACATTGGGGCGGCTTTCGTAGATGATGCCAATTACACCCAATGGCACAGTAACTTTCTTCAAGTTAAGGCCATTAGGCAAGGTGCGCTCCTCTACCAATTTACCAATAGGGTAGAGGAGGGCCGCCACATTGCGAATATCTCCGGCTATGCCTTTAATGCGGTCGGCCGTTAGTTTTAGGCGGTCGTATTTAGGGTCTTCAACGGGCATTAATGCCAAGTCTTTGGCATTTTCAGCTAGTAAAAAAACTGTCTGCTTTTCAGCCTCATCAGCTATTTGAAGCAGTATGGTATTAATGGTTTCAACAGGTAAAACGCTTAATGTGCGCGCTGCCTTTTGCACCAACTTCAGGTTATGTATGATTTCTTCTTGCATTATTCTGCACTTAAATAAAGGTAATCGTAGTGTATAAGGGCGGGCTGTTTCTTTTGCCCCATGCGGCTTTTAGCTTTTTCAGAGTTATATCCGGCAACGCCTACGCCTATTAATTCATCGGTTTCGCTTACAATTTTTATAATGTCGCCCTTCTCAAAATTGCCTTCTACTTTGGTAATGCCCACGGGTAGTAAGCTAAAGGCTTTGCCCATACCTGCAAGGGCTTCCAGCGCACCGTTGTTTATAATAACGGCCCCTTTGGCGTATCCTTCCGAATGCGCTACCCAACGTTTTACTCCTGATTTTACTTTAGCCGGAACGAATACCGTTCCCACTTTTTTGCCACTGATTAATTGCAGCAAAATATCATCAGTCTTACCATTGGCAACGTGTACGGTAACGCCCACACGCGCCATTTTACTGGCCATGCGCGATTTTGTAACCATGCCGCCTCGCCCAAAACTCGATTTCTCTTGGGTGATAAAAGAGAAGTCGGTTTTTGTGTCATCAATCACCGGTATCAGTTTCGATTCGGGGCTGCTGGGGTTGCCATCGTAAAGCCCGTCAACGCTGGTAAGCAGTACCAAGGCATCAGCGCTTATCATCGATGCTATCAGGCCGCTCAGCTCATCATTGTCGGTAAACATTAATTCTGTTACTGCAATTACATCATTCTCATTTACAATGGGTATAATGTTGTTTTGCAGCAAGTTGTTTACGCAATTTTGCATATTCAGGTAATGCCTTCTGTCCCTAAAATCGCCCTTAGTAACCAACACCTGTGCGCACACAATACTGTGTTTTTCAAACAACGTAGCATAGGTATTTATTAGCTTAATCTGCCCCACCGCGGCCAGTTGCTGGCGCTCGGCTACAGGGTCGGCATTGTCTTTAATTTTAATTATACTTCGGCCCGACGCTACTGCGCCCGATGATACTAATACCACCTCAATACCCTGCTTTTTCAACCCTGCCAGTTGTTTTACCAAATTGGCAATACGGTCGGTGTCGGGCATGCCATCTGCACGGGTAATAACGTTTGAGCCTACTTTTACTACTATTTTTTTATACTGTGTTGCTTGCATTTACTGTATGGGAAAAGAGATGCGCGCAAAATTAACCTTTTGCCGCCAGCATTGTTTACCTTTGCATTAATCTTTTCGCGGATAGGAAAATGAAAACCATCTCTCTTTACAATTTAGGTTTGCAGCCCTACAAACAGGCATGGGAGTTTCAGGAGCAGATTTTTAACGAAACTGTTGCTGCCAAGCTACATAACCGCGATATTCCTACAGATTTAGTAGAAGTAAAAAACAACCTGATACTTTGCCAACACCCGCACGTATATACGCTGGGCAATAGCGGCTCTGCCGATAATTTGTTGTTGGATGATAAGGGGTTGAAAGATGTGCATGCCGAGTTTCATAAAGTAAACCGTGGCGGCGATATGACTTACCACGGCCCCGGCCAGTTGGTGGGCTACCCCATATTTGATTTAGATGTTTTCTTTACCGATATCCACAAATTCCTTCGCCATATTGAGAAGGCTATTATTGAACTGCTTGCCCATTATGGTTTGCAGGGCGATGTGATAGAAGGCCTTACCGGCGTGTGGTTAGACAAAGGCTTGCCCGGCAAGGAACGTAAAATTTGCGCCGTAGGCGTACGTTGCAGCCGCTGGGTTACTATGCATGGTTTTGCGCTTAATGTTAATACCGATTTGAATTACTTTGGGCACATAATTGCCTGTGGCATACGCGATAAAGGCGTTACCTCACTTCAGCAGGAATTGGGCAAGGAAATTGACATGGAAGAGGTGCAAGCCCTTTTATTAGCCAAACTGAAGTTGGTTTTTGATATTGATTTTCAAGAAGTTGAAGCCAATATGACTGCTATATAGCTAGATAGTAACCCATTAAAGAATATTTTTTTCAGAAAATATATGGAATATCGCTTGCGTTCTTATCTTTACCAAACTAAAATAAACCGTATGAAATCTATGAAACTATTTGCCCTGGCGGCATTATTACTTACTAGTGTTGCGTCTTTTGGGCAAGTGAAAGCTAAAGATGACAAGAAATTTCAAAAAGCAATTGAACTTAATAAAGAGGCTAAAAACTTATCAGACCTAAACGAAGCCGACGAATTATGCGGCGAACTGCTTGATAAATTTCCGGCCAGTGACAACGTTTGGGAACTTAGGATAAAACTACGCTGGCGTATTTACAGCTACTGGCTGGATAACAACCGTAAAATTGAAATAGACGAAGAAACAGAAGCCAAGCTTAGAAAATCGGCTAAAAATAAAGCCATGGGCGACAGTATTGTTAAACAGGCTAAAGAATATTATGCTGATAAAACAATAGCTGATTTAAAATTAGATAACCTTCTATCATCGTGCCGTGCGGCAACATTATTGTCTCCAACTATTGAAAACGCCCCTCACTACCTACGTGTATTTTTAATAGACCACCGCACCGATACTGCTGTTAGCACTGAGGCTAAAGAGCATTTTGATGTAGCCCAGGAAGAATATAGCAAAGAAAATTACAGCATTGCAGGCCAAAGCTATAAAAAAGCCATTGCTGAAGAGCCTAACTACTACTTGGCAACCCTTTACCTTGGCGATTGCTATTACTACAAAGAAGACTATAAAAACGCTGAAAAATACTACCGCGAAGCCATTAAACTTCAACCTACCATTTTACAGCCCCGCAAAGACCTTGTTATATCATTAATGAAACAGGATAAATTGCAAGATGCTTACGATGCCAGCAAAGAAGCTTTTATAGTATACCCCGGCAACGAGGTGTTTGTGCGCTTTGCTTCAATTGTTGAGAAAATGGGCAAAAAATTTGACCGCAAATGGACTATGCGTGGCGTATTTCCTAACGTAATTGGCGGCGAAACAAATGACAATGTTCAAAACAGCAACTGGAAAATGTATGCTGAATCAAAAAGCATTATTGAGCCTTTTTGCGACAGCACCGGTACCATTGTAAAATCAAACGCTTTAACCAAAGCTGAATATGCTGAGGTATATGCCTGGGAAGAAATGCTACGCGTTGCCCCTGCAAAAGACTTTGCCGAAGCCCGCGAAATGCAAGAAAAAGGTTACTTGGATTGCTACGTTTTTGTATCGCTTTTTCACAACGATTTGTACCCACAATACAAAGAGTTTGCAGCTAAAAACCAAGACCGTATAAGGAAATATATTGACCTTTTAGTAACTGACTAATTAGGCACAATTTTATAAGAAAAAGCCTGTTTGCATAGCAAGCAGGCTTTTTTGTTTTATCTTGGCAAGCAACAATTTAGGGCAACATTGCGTTAGCCATATCAAATAATTATTTAAGGGATGAAAACAGGCAAACTACTTATTATACTGGCTTTTTTATTTACAGCAACCATTGCAAATGCTCAAGATAAAGTATCTAAAAAAGACATTAAGCAATACGATAAAGCGGTAGACTATTTTAACGACAGGAAATATACCGAAGCGGATAAACTGCTTTTAAAGCTTACCGATAAATACCCTTGGCAATCGGAAATATGGGAACTGCGCGCCAAAAACAGCTACTATGAGTATTTGACACTAAAAGATTATAACCCCTTAAAAGGGCAGTTTTCTGTTACCGTAAAAGGCGACGGTGAAACCAGCGATAGCCTTACCCAGGCGTTGACTAATATGTTAAATAACTTGGATTACGGCGCTATTAGAAAAGAAGGCGTTGTAAATATTTGCCGCGAAGCCACACTTAAAGCCGCGGATGTAATTTATGCTTGCATACTGCTGCGCAGCCTTACTATTGATGAACCGCGCGATACTGCTGTTGGCGCCGAAGCTAAAGAGCAGTTTGATTCGGCTGAGGAAGAGTTTAGGAGGGATAACTTTAAAGGGGCAATTAAATATTACACTAAGGCCATAGAGTTGGAACCAACCTTTTATAGTGCCCACTTGTATTTGGGCGATGCGTACTATAATTTAAAAGATTATGCCAACGCTGTAAAGTATTTTAGAAAAGCAATAAAGCTATTGCCCAGTGGTTTAGAAGCGCGCAAGTACATTGTTGATGCATTGTATTATATGGGCAGCTATGATGAAGGCTATGCCGAATGTAAGGAAGCTATTTTGGTTTATCCCGATATATCGATGTTTAATAAGCTAAATGCCTTTGCCGAAAAGAAAGCTAAAAAGTTTGATAAAAAGTGGATACCGCGCGGAGCGTTTCCTAATGTAATGGGTAAGGTACGTGCCAGGCCCGTATTTGATAAAAATTGGAATGCCTATGCCGATGCACAATTAAAAATTGAGCCGTTTTGCGATACCACAGGCGTAATAGTTAAATCTACCAGTTTAACATCAAGCCGGTATGCCGAAGTGTATGCTTGGGAAGAATTGCTGAAAAGCACCCCAAGCACAATGTTTACAGAGGCACGTGCCATGCAGGCTGCGGGTTATTTAGATTGTTATGTTTTCCTATCGCTATTTCACAACGATTTGTATGCCCAGTACAAAGATTTTGCTTTTAATAACCACGACAGGATGATGGCTTACTTAGATATGTTATCAAAGTAAGTAACTTTGCAGCCTAAAATATACCCATGCCCCTTATAGCCCCTTCTGTATTATCAGCCGATTTTGCTAACCTACAACGCGATTGTGAAATGCTTAACCAATCGGCCGCCGACTGGTTTCACGTTGATATTATGGATGGTGTATTTGTGCCCAATATATCATTTGGTTTTCCGGTAACAAAGGCTATAAAAAAGCACGCACAAAAGCCGCTAGACGTTCACTTAATGATAGTAGACCCCGACCGCTATGTAAAAGCATTTGCCGAAGCCGGTGCCGATATTTTAAGTGTGCATATAGAAGCTTGCACCCACTTGCACCGCACCTTGCAATACATTAAAGCCGAAGGTATGAAGGCCGGTGTAGCTGTAAACCCGCACACAGCCATTAGCCAGTTGGAAGATATTATTGCCGATGCTGATTTGGTTTGCCTGATGAGTGTAAACCCGGGCTTTGGCGGACAAAAATTTATAGAGAATACTTACCGCAAAATAGAGCAGCTAAAAAGTATGATTATCCGTACAGGCTCAAAAGCACTAATAGAAATTGACGGTGGGGTAGATGGCGATAATGCTGCTAAACTGGTAAGCCTTGGTGCCGATGTGTTGGTGGCCGGCAACTATGTTTTTTCAAAGCCCGACCCTATAAAAGTAATTGAAAGTTTAAAGGCTGTTTAAGCTTTTTGGGCTACAATTATTGCCCTGTCCGACTGGCGGTCAATAAATGGGTTTAAGTAATAATCGCCAAATTGGTGCAGTACTTTAAAGCCTGCTTTTTCAAGCATAGCAACCAACTGATCTTGCTTAAAGGCGCGCACTTTTTCGTAAAACTCGTAGCTGTTGCCTTGGTCTTTAAAGGTTATTTGCTTAACAATAAAATCGTTTTCTAAAGAGCGGCGCATGTTAAACTCAATACCATCTATCACCTTAGTCTCGCGGCGCAGCATATTGTCTATCACCTTGCGGGCATTCATATAATCTATAACAAATAAACCACCGGGTTTAAGGCCTGTGTAGGCAGCGTTTAGTACCGCTTCGTTTTCTTTATGGTGGTCAAAATAGCCAAAGCTGGTAAACAGGTTAAATATGTAATCAAAGTAATTTACATAAAGTACCTGGCGCATATCGTGCACAAAAAAACTCAGTTCAGGGTTTTCAAACTGGCGGGCATATTCAATGCTTTCGGCTGAAAGATCTACACCCGTAACTTCAAAGCCCAGCTTGTTTAAGTATACCGAATGGCGGCCACGGCCGCAGGCAAGGTCAAGCACTTTTGCGCCCGGTTGCAGGCCAATTTTTTGTGTTAAATGGTCAATAAAATAGCAAGCTTCTTTTTCGTCACGGTTTTTGTATAAAACGTGATAGTAGGGCGAATCGAACCATTCTTCAAACCAAGTCATATGCAAATATCGGTAATAGTATGCATAGTTTAGTATAAAAAAATATCCCCCGGTATATTGCTACGCCGGGGGATGGTTGGTTTAGGTGTTGCTTTATTAAATTAGTTTGCCTTGTCGCATTTAAGTTGTTCAGTATCGCTTGAGAAGCCGTTGTAATATAAGTTAGAGCTGTAGCTGCCGCCCCCTGCATAGTCTTGCGCAAAAACAAAAGATCTAACATAGCAGCGCCCTTTGTTTTTAATAACAACTTCGCAGGCTATGCTACGGTATAAAATTAAGCCGTAATCGTTCTTTTTAATGTTCCAGTCGGTTGATGTAATGATAAGGTTGCCAAGGGTTGCGTTTTCCCAGTATTCGGGTTTCCTAAATTCTTTTTTATAGTTTGCCTGCACCCAGCTAAGCATTGTTTTTTCGTAGCCGGCGTTTACCATGCCACGTTTTGAGCGGGTTTTAGCCGCAATTTTTTTGTCTGCATCCAGCTTTTCCTTTGCATCAATGCCTTCCAGTATTTTTTTAACCTGTGCAACAACAATGCTTTTAGCAGCCTCTAAATCGGCCGTTTTTGCAGCAGCCTCTGTTTTGGTTAGTATTTCTACCTCAATATTGTCAAAATCGTAGTTGTTGGCTACCGGCTTATAACCCAGTTCCATATAGCTAACATATTCATCATAGTCCTTTGTTGGCGCATCAGCCTTAGCAGGCAGTGCAAATGTAATAATAGAGCCATCGGCCTGCTTAACAATACCTGTAAAATGTTTGTAGTATGATGAGTAAGAAGAACCCCAGCGGTTGTACATCATGTTTTCAAATACCTGATAATCGCTTTTGCTATCCCAAAAAATTCCTTTGTATTTATAACGGAAGGCATCTTCGGCAGTTTTTATTTTAAACGAGCTTAAAGGGCTAGACATACCATCGTACAGGGCAAAGTAGCAGTATTGAATTTTACCTTTTGCAGGGTCTTCGTAAAAGTTAATAGCATTGGGTACCCACTGCTCTTGCATAGATTTTTCTTTTACCGGTTTTGGAACCATAATTTTAGAGTCTACCCCTTGTGCCAACAGCGCGCTGTAGTACAAATCGTTGTCGCCAATAACCTTTTTCAGGTCTTTGGTTGGTATATTATTATCTTTTGGGGCGGGCTTATTGTCCTCTGTTTTTGTACTTGAAGAGGGTTTTGAACTGCCATTGCCTGTTGATGCAGGTGTTGAGTTTGAGCCGCCACTGCCAGGGGTAGTAGCATTATCAACAGCTTTGTTGGCTTTAGCTTTAGCTTTGTTTAAAATGCCGCCGCCAATTTGGGCATTAACTCCTGCGCAAAGTAGCGCCAAGGTTAGGGTAGTAAGTATATTTTTTTTCATTGTATAGTTTATTAATCAAGCTAAAGTATGTGCTAAAAATTTACCCTGCCTTTTAATATGTATACGTGTATACAATTGGTGTACATCTGCCCATAATGGGCACATAATTGTATCTGTAGGCTACCGAATGAAAAAATATAGTAATGTTAATATTTAATATATGCGGCCTTAAGCAACACAACTGTTATATTTAGCCCTACAACTGCATTACTTTTGCTGCGGTGCGCTGTTTTACCAAAAACCCTATGTTTTGTATATGAATGTATATGCTTATTTTTCAAACCTATTTAAGATGAAGCGCTCCGTATTATTTTTTTTTGTTGCAGTTATTTGTGTGTTGAATGCATCAGCACAGGAAGATGCTGAAATCATTAATCTGAAAAAAAAGCTGGCCCAAAAGCCTGCCGATACTGTGGCTATTAATATTTGCAATAACATGGCCCGGTTATATAGCCGTTCAAGTTTAGATAGTGTAAAAAAATATGCACTAAAAAGCCTTATATACAGTAAAGATAAGCCGGCTAACGACCGTGCTTTTTACCTAGCCAATAATACAGCAGGTGTTTACTATTTAATAAGCGGTAGTAGGCCTGACTCTGCCATATATTACTTTACAAACGCTATCACTTCTGCCCGTTTACGCAAAAAACAAGGCGAAGAAGCTGCAACACTTAGCAATTTGGCATATGTGTATGTAAACCTTAATTTGTATGATAAAGCGCTTAAAATAAATTTTGAATTATTAAAGCTAAGAGAGGCTGCAAAAGACTCAACAAGCATGGGTAATAATTACAATACAATATCCATCATTCTGTCTAAAATGCACCGGTATGATGAGGCATTGATATATTCTAACAAAGCAATACAGCTTGATTCATTAATTAATAAAAAAGAGGGTTTGTTGGCTTCTTACATCAATGCCAGTGCTGCCTATTCTGGCCTGCACAACCATAAAATGGCTATTTATTGTTTAATGAGGGGGAAAGAATTAAGTGTAGAATTAAATGATGTGATAAGTAATGCAACCATAAGGCTAAACATGGGAGTAATATACTCTGATATGGGTGAGCTGAACAAAGCATCGGCCATATTTGCTGAGTTAGTTAACTCGGGTGTACCGCAAATGCAAGACCCTTTTGCCAACAATACCTTGTTTTTTAACATGGCCGAGGTATATGCCAAGCAAAATAAAATTGATAGCGCAAAATATGCCTACACTATGGCATTGCAATATGCACAGTCGGTTAATTTTTTAGAGGGGTTAAGCGGCTCTAATTATGGCTTGGCAGAAGTATACGCAACCCAAGGCGATTTTAAGAATGCATACAGCCATTTATTAACAGCCTACCAAGTGCGCGACTCTGTTTTTAATGAAGATAAAAACCGTACACTATCTGAATTGAAAATTGGGTACGAGGTGGATAAAAAAGAAAGTGAAAACAAGCAACTGGTTGAAGAGGCCGGCCTTAAAGATGTACAAATTAGCCAGCAGTTTATTATTATTGTTAGCCTGGGTGCCTTGCTGTTGGTTATACTTATTGGTGGTTTGTATTTGTACCGCCAACGCCGTATTATAGCCAACCAGCGCGAAAAAATATTAGAACAAAAATTGCTGCAAATGCAGTTAAACCCCCATTTTATATTCAACTCATTGCAGGCCATACAAGATTATATTTATAGCAATAATGAAAAAGAGGCATCGCAATATTTATCGAAATTTGCCCGCTTGATGCGCCTTACGCTCGAAAATTCTCGCCACGAAAATATACTGCTAAAAACTGAAATTGAAGGG
>JANOCJ010000359.1:0-1923 GCA_031412115.1 Flavobacteriales bacterium | reverse complement strand
CGTTTTAACTGCGCTACAGCAAGGTAAAAGCTATATGGTGCATGCTGAAGGTGGTAAAAGGGATATAGAGCCTGAATATATAAAGGTAAATGGCGATACTGTTTTGGCTTCATTTAAGGGGCCAATCACATCGTGGGAAATTTGGGGCAATAACCACAAATTAATACACAAGGCTGATTATACTGAAAAGGTTAAGGGAATACTTACAGAATCAATCTTTACAAAAGAGGATAGCTACCTGCGTTTTGTTGTAAAATCTGATAAATGCACCCTCTACCTAAACCCCATTGTGCGCTCGGTAAATGGCAAAACCAGCGGGGTTGAAAAGTTGGTGCCTGAACTGAATCAGCTTAAAACATGGCTGTATAGGTTGGTGGTATTGGTAATAGAGTTGCTTGTTGTTGCTTTGTTTTTATATTTATGGAAGATTAAACCCTTTAAGCGTTGAAAAAGTTAGCCCCTATACTTGCTATAAGCTTATTAATTGGGTTGTCGGCTTTATTGTATTGGAGTTATAAGGCTTATAGCCATAAGCAAGATTTATACGGTATTGACAAACGCACTAAAACAGAAATAGCAACAGTTGAGCCGGAATTTGTGCCCGAACCTACCGACTATTCTTTTTATTTTTCAAATACTAATCGCAATAAGGAATATAAAGGGCATGGGGCTATTGTGCGCATCAAGTCGGATGGGTCAGCTTATGGGGCAGACACAATGGGTATTACCATTGCCGGAACTATTTTAAATATAAAGAATCAAAAACCTATAAAAGGTGCTGTATTAAATGTAACGCCTTTATTTATTGGAAAAAAGCAAATAAGAACTATAGCTAAGGCTAGGACATGCGTTAAAAGTTCATACGCTACCTATACAAGAAAAACAGGCAACAAAGGCCAATACTATATTGGAGCTCCATGCAAGGGGTTATTTATGTTAGAGGTAAAAGCAGCTGGATATTATACTTATGCGGATACATTGTATGGTGGCAGTGTTATAGGTAAAAGTTACGGAATGGATATAGGATTAGAGAAAAAATAATTCTAACAAAATCAATCACTTACCACCTACTCCTAACTTATTTTAATCCTTAAAGAACAAAACGCCTTTTGCCAATGTTTACCATACAGAAGCACACGCAAAAGCTTATAAACAAAAACACATTATAGCAGAGAGGCTCACCCCTCAACGCAATAAACGAAAAGCCACCTTAGGGTGGCTTTTCTGTTGTATGTCCTTTCGTCATTGCGAGCGCAGCGAAGCAATATGTGTAAAGAGAT
Organism: Flavobacteriales bacterium; assembly: GCA_031412115.1. Lineage (GTDB taxonomy): Bacteria > Bacteroidota > Bacteroidia > CAMBQF01 > CAMBQF01 > CAMBQF01. The sequence goes on along the minus strand of JANOCJ010000359.1, from coordinate 643 downwards.
TACTTCGTCGCTAGGCTCCTCGCAATGACGGAGCAAATAATTTCAACGCCCCATCCTCCGCTTTCCGCATGGCTTCGGCATCTGCCTTCGATTTGTCTTTTTGGCCCATTAGGTGCAATACGCCGTGGATGATTACCCGGCGCAACTCTTCATCAAACGTTGTGTTGAATTTTTTGGCGTTATCGGCCACACGGTCTACCGAAATAAAAATATCACCCGATACCCGCTTATTTTCGGTGTAATCAAAGGTGATAATATCGGTATAATAATCGTGGTTTAGGTATTGCTTGTTCATGTTTAGCAATTCCTCATCTGATACAAATAAATAGTTTAGCGGGCCTACAGAATAGCCCTTTTTAGCAATAACAGACTGAATCCACAAACGGGTAGCCTGCTTGTGTTTTAGGCTAAAATCAATGTTTTGCGACTGAAAGGTAATGTTACGCGACATTTATTCTGCTACGGCTTCGGTATTGGCGTGGTGCAGCTTAAAATCAAGTATCACCGTACGTCCTTCATCGTTATAGCTAACACCATCAGCCAAATGCTTCATTAAAAACACACCGCGGCCATTGGGCTTTTCAATATTTTCAGGAGACGTAGGATCGGGTACTACGTTAGGGTCGAAACCACTGCCTTGGTC
>JANOCJ010000358.1:0-9580 GCA_031412115.1 Flavobacteriales bacterium | reverse complement strand
CACAGCATTTAGTAATGGAATAACAATGCGTTGGGGCAGAATGTTGTGGTATAAAAAAATCCCGCCGGGGATGAATGCCTGACGGGATTTTTAGGTATGCTCAGATAAAAAAACTATTCAATAGTAGGAGGGGTATTTTCGGCTTTCTTTTCGCCGCCCCAGCTTGGGCCACAATCAGCCCATTTTTTCTTAAACTCTTCGCGCTCTTCAGGGGTCATTTTGTACCATTTTTCGCGCATTTGGCGCGCCCTTTTCCATGGTGGGCCAGAAAAACCCTCGCCCTGCCATTTGTGGCTACCGGGCCCTTTGTGAAAACCACCGGTAATAAGGCGGCCAAGCAGCATTAAGCCAATAGTTTCTACAAAAGTTATATGGGGTGCGTTAAACAAATCAACAGCCAGGTGATTCCATAACCACTGCGTACCCCCCACAAACACCAGCACAAATAAAGGGGCAAAAAGCAGTATTTTAACTATCCATTGCCATTTAAAACCTTTCATAATTACTTGTATTAAAATTGTTAAATATAATTTTCGAAATGTTTTCTTAATTTCTCTACCGCATACCGCTTGCGTCCAAGCAGCGTGTTTAAAGGAACCCCGCCCTCTTCAACCATTTGGTTAAAGGGTACACCGTACAACTCATGCGCCACAAAAACATCGCGCTGTTCTTCGGGCATGGCAGCCAGTGCTTTATTCAGTTCCTCCCAAAACTCCTTGCTTTCTAAGGCTACATCGGGCAAATTAGAGCCGGCCCAAAGGTTAAATGAATATTCCTCGCTCTCGTTATATTCATCGCCTTCTTCACCATTGCCTTTGGTAGTCATGCGCACAGGGCGTTTTTTACGGTAGTAATCAGTTACACGGTTTCTTGCAGTGGTAAACAGCCAGCTAGGCACATGTTGTATGCTATCTAAATCTGTTTGTCGAGATAATTGAAGCCAAACATCCTGCGCAATATCTTCAGCCTCATCTACATCGTCAATACGTGAGCGTACAAAAGCTAATATGCGTTTTCCGAATTCTCCGAAAAGCTTAGTTATCTTTATTTCGCGTTGCGCATTCACCATCGCAATTTCCATAATAATCTGATTAATATAACTGAGAAGACGGATAGTTTTTTAGAATATTATACCCGGCTGTTTTATTTTAGTAGATGATTGGTTTTGAGAAGATTAAACAAAACAAATATCCTCATTAGTGAACCCTCCCCCAGCCCCTCCCTTAGTACTAAGGGAGGGGTGCGACCGCTGTGAACATAATTTAGAACACTGCCGGTGCTGTGTCGCGGGAGAGTTTAGTTATGGAAGAGGGCTTTACATTATTATATATATTTGTAATCTAACCACTTTTAGCATGAAAAAAATAATTACGCTTTTTATTTTCTCAGTCCTTATATCATTAAAAAGCTTTGCCGCCCCCGGCGATACGCTGGTTGTACAAGGCATGACCTACGGCTCGGCGCAGGACACTAACTTGTTTTTTCCAACCTCGGGTACTACGTATTATAAAATACTAATGCTGTATACCCTAAAGTGCAACCCGGCGCAAAACCCGGCCTGTGGCGAGTGGGATTACCTTACCTATACCCACCTGTACAAAAAAACAGGCGCTAAAGATTCGACCATAGCCAGTATTGACACTACGTTTGATGTTAACCAAAACATTGTTTCTATTGATACTACTTGGAACGTATTTTGGGTGCAGGAGCGTTTTGAAATTGGTCGCTACATTACCCCTTACGGCAACGGCCTTAGCTTGGGCAATGGTTTTACTTGGACATTTGATGTATCGGACTATCGCTCAATTTTGCAAGACAGCGCCCGTTTGGTAGCAGGCAACTGGCAGGAATTGTTAGACCTTAAATTTTTGTTTATAGAAGGCACCCCACCGCGCGAACCTTATAAAGTAAGCAACCTATGGGTAGGGCAACCGGCTTATGGTACAGGTACCTCTATCGAGACATTTTTAACTCCTAAAACCGTTACTATTGATGCAAACTCGGTTAACACCCGCCTAAAAATGCGTACCACAGGACATGGCTTTGGCGGCACTGAAAACTGCGCTGAATTTTGCCCTAAAACACATAGCATTTTGGTTGATGGAACGGAGCGCTACGCCCGCCAACTATGGAGGAATAATTGCGGCAAAAACCCTGTTTACCCGCAAGGCGGCACTTGGGTGTACGACCGCGCAAACTGGTGCCCCGGCGCCGAAGTATGGACCTACGATGTGGAACTAACACCATACGTTACCGCAGGCCAGCAAGCTGTTTTAGATTATAATATTGAAGCCTATACCTGGGATGGGCAAGGCTCTACGCCTTATTATGCTATTGAAACGCAACTGGTAAATTATAATGCACCTAACTTTACGCTAGATGCCGCTGTTGATGATATTGTAAGCCCTAGCAGCACGCAACTATACAAACGCTTAAACCCTATTTGTGCCCAGCCCGAAATCATCATCCGTAACACGGGTACTACTACATTAACATCAGCCACTATTACCTACGGAATAACGGGCGGTGCAGTGCAAACTTACAACTGGACCGGCAATTTGGCCTTTTTAGATACCATCCACGTTACACTGCCGCAAATAGACTGGTCGGCCATTGGTACCAGCAACTATAATTTTTATGCAACTATTGGCAACCCCAACGGTGGGGCCGACCAATACAGCCATAACAACACGGCAAAATCAACCTTTACGCCTACCCTTACACTGGCGCAAAGCAATTTTATCATTCGCCTTACAACCAACAATTCGGGCTGGCAAAGCAGTTGGGAGTTGAAAAACGCCAGTGGCGATGTTATTGCATCGCGCAACAATTGCGACAACAACACTATTTATAACGATACTGTTGATTTAGTGGCCGGTTGCTATACCTTTTTAACGTACGATTTGGGTGGCGACGGCCTTGCCTTTTGGGCTAACCCCGATGATGGCAACGGTGCCATTAAATTTTACAAAGTAACGGGTGGTATTTTACGCTCGTTTGCCGGCGACTTTGGCTCGGAAGTACGCTTTAGCTTTACCGCAGGCACAACCCTTGCTACCAATGAGCAAGAGGCACAGCAACTGGAGGTTTACCCAAACCCATCGCACGGAACGCTATTTGTTGAAATACCCGATGTATTTAAAGGCGATGCGCAGGTGGTAGTTACCAGCTTAACAGGCCAAAAGGTATTTGAAAAAACCTACCAAACACCTACCAATCGTATGGAGTTAAACCTTGATTTTCTTCCTTCGGGCATGTATGTGGTAAATGTTATTACCCCAAACAAAGTATACCAAAGCAAAGCATTAATTGCCCACTAAAAATAGGTTGGCATGTTTTTTGGCTTGCTAGCTGAAATTGAAAAATAAAAAACCATGAAAAAAGTAATTTTATTAGCGCTTTTAGGCGCAAGTATTGTACTTAGCGAGGCAGGCTGTAAAAAGTATGAAGATGGGCCCGGAATAAGCTTTGTATCGCGCAAAGACAGGATAAGCAATACTTGGAAAATAGAACAGGTTACTCAAAACGGAGAGGATGTTACAGTGCAGTACAATTCAAACAATGCTAATTTTAGGTACGACATTAATAAAAACGGCAGCATAACAGCTTCGGGTACTGTACTTAGTATACCCTATAATGTTAGTGGCTCGTGGACCTTTCAGAGCAATGACGAAGAGATAAGGGTTTCTTTTCCTAATACCGGCGATGTGGTGTACATCATCCTTCGCCTAAAACAGAAAGAACTTTGGCTGAAAGAGGTTAATAACGGCAATACATACGAGTACCATTTTATACAGGCTTAACAATTTGTATATTTAGGCCGAAAACCACCGCCAAATGAAAAAACTGACTGTTATTTTAGCTTTTTTGCTACCTCTACTAGCCGCTTTTATGCTAAACAGCTGTAAGTATGAAGACGGCCCTGCCCTTAGCTTTAGGAGCCGTAAAGAGCGGGTTGCCAATACATGGCAACTGGATAAATACCTGATAAACGGGGTGGACAATACGCTTAACTATAACACAATGTTTAGCACTGCACGCTGGACGTTTAATAAAAATGGAGGGTTAATGTACAGCTACGTTATGCCCGATACAACTATAACTGCCGTTGGCGATTGGGAATTTACCAGCAGCGACGAGGCTATTAACCTGCGTTTTATTAACTTGCTTGATACCTTTAAACAAACCGTAACTATTTTAAAATTGAAAGAAAAAGAGTTGTGGTTTAAACATACCGATACTACGCAAACTACTTACGAACTGCACTTAGGCGCAGCTAACTAGTAAATACAAAAGCATTTTATACTTTTAGGGCCGCAAAGGCCCTTTTTTATTTATATGAAGATACTGGTAACACGCTTTAGCTCTATTGGCGATATTGTGCTTACTACGCCCATAATACGGTGTATTAAGCTGCAGTACCCGCAGGCACAGGTGCATTACCTTACCAAGGCATCGTTTGCGCGGGTGCTGCAGGCCAACCCTTATATTGATAAGCTGATAGTAATTGAAAAAGAAATTACGGAGGTAATAGATGAGCTAAAAGCCGAAAACTATACTTACGTGCTTGACCTGCACAACAACCTGCGCACCAAAAGGCTAAAGGTTGCTTTAGGGGTTGAGAATGCTGCTTTTCATAAACTGAATATTAAAAAACTACTGCTGGTAAACCTTAAAATAAATGCCCTACCCAATGTGCATATTGTTGACCGTTTTTTTGATGCAGTAAATAAATTATTCCCTTTAAAAAATGATGGTAAGGGGCTTGATTATTTTATCCCCGAAAGGGATGAAGTACCACTTACTTCTCTACCTGAATCACACCAAAAAGGCTATGTTGCGGTAGTAATTGCAGCCACCTATTTTACTAAGCGTTTGCCTATAGATAAGTTGATTGAACTCTGCCAAAAAATTAATTACCCCATAGTGTTATTGGGCGGTGCTGCCGAATTGCAGTTAAGCAACTTTATTACCGAAACTATTGGCGAAAAAATTTATAACGCCAGTGGTAAACTAAACATAAACCAGTCGGCATCCATAGTAAAACAAGCGCGGGTGGTTGTTACGCCCGATACCGGCTTGATGCACATTGCTGCGGCTTTTAACCAAAAAATAATTTCTATTTGGGGCAATACAGTGCCTGCATTTGGTATGTACCCTTACAATGCCAGTACCGATATGCTACTATTTGAGGTGAAGGGTTTGAGCTGCCGCCCGTGTTCTAAGCTGGGTTATAACCATTGCCCCAAAAAGCATTTTAAGTGCATGAATAACCAGGATATAGATACCATGGCAAGTTCAGCAATACACATGGCTTTAACAGGCAAGGGAGGAAAACCGGAGAAAAGTGAAAAGTGAAACAGAAATAATTATTACCTGTTGGTTATAAACAGATTACTTTTAGTTTTTCGCTTTTAGATTTATTTTCTCATATAGAGAAAATAACTTCTCCATCTCTACCGCCCTATTACCGTAAGTATTTGCACGGGCAAAGCCTTCGTGCAATAATTCGTTAGGATAGCTTTCTATGCAAGATGTAATGGCCTCGGCTAATTCTTCGGCAGTGTTTTGTTTTAGCATATAGCATGAGCCATGAAAAATCTCCGCATCGTACTTATCTAAATTAGGCAGTATTAGCGGGCAACGTGCCGACATTGCCTCTAGCGCCGTGTTAGGTGTACCATCGCTATGCGGAACCATAAAGGTAAGTTTAGCATAACGGTACATGGTAAACATTTGCTGTTGCGTTAGCTTATCATACACCCTAAATCGTAGGCCGGATATTTGACCAAGTTCTGCAATTCTATTAGCGCTGTAAGGGTCGCCGCCTTTAATAAAAACAAATTCGTAGCGGTTTAAAATTTCTTTAGGCAGCATTTTAATAGCGGCAATTTGTGTTTCTACATTATACACAGGTGCCAAGTACCTTGGCGAAAGGATGAATTCTTTCCCTTTTAATTCTTCGGGCAAATTAGCATCGCTATTAATATTGGCAATAGTATTTACATCAACGCCGGTGCGGATAAGATGCACTGGTGCTGAGGGCTGCAACACATTTTTAATAGCCTCAACCTGCTTGTGCGATGTGCCTGTAATGGCATATGCTTTATTAAAACTTTTCTTAAAAACGCGGAACAAAAACTTCTCTGCCAAACCTCTTAATCCTGTTGATTTTTGTAAGTCAGGAATTACAATCAGCACATCAGACCCACGCGCAGTAATTATATACGGAACATTGATGTATGGCCCCCACAGTGCGTGTGGCGTGGCAAACAAAAAGTGTACTACATCAATGTTATTTTCTGCAATAAGCTTGTTTAATGCTTTGATAGAACGGCGCGTAACGTGTGGCTTTTTTACCGAGAAACTTTCAAAGGTTTCAAGCCTTGTAATACCCGCGTTATCAAACTGCTCAATATCATAAGGGCGCACATTGGGGTTGAAGATATTCTCCCAAGTGGCAAATAGTTTGTAGCCCGGTTTATCAGCAAAATAAACCATCCATTTACGGTCGTGAAAATCAAAAGGCGTACAAACGTAAAGTATGTTCAACGTAACTGTATTTAATTTCTAAACCTATCCAACGATTTAAAATACACGCGTTCGCCATCAACCTCAGCCCCATTGGCAACAAACCAATTATACAATTCGTCGGTATACCAAAGTAGCGTATCGCGCTCTTCGTTCAACGTAAAATACGCTTCTGCATGCGGGTTGCAATGGTTGGTAGCCATATCGCGCAAAAAGAAATCCCACTCTTTGCTTGTCCACAATAGCGGCGAATGATGTCCGTTAAAACACACCATAAAACCGGTTATTACATCAAACTTTATATCAAAAGGCGGAACAGCTTCCAAGTTTTTAATTTCGTAATCGCGGCGCTGCAATTGCAACAAATCTATCAGCTCATTAAACATTGGGTCGGTCCAAATATCAATGGTGCGAACGGTGTGGCCGTAGTAGGTGCAAATAAAAGGAAAATAGCCGTTGCCGGTACCTATATCCAGAATATTTTTGGGCTTCTCATTCTCAAGGCCAAGCATAAATACGTGCCACATGTTACGCTTCATCCAAAACTCAATGTTAAGGTATTTGCTGTAACCCGGGTCGGGCGATACATCTTTGTATTTTTCATTAACAACAGCAAACTTAGCCTTATCAACACGTGCCAACACTTTTTTCAAATCGCGGCCAAGCTTATAAAGCGTTTTGGCCTTGTATAAAATGCTATTTGCTACCTTTTCTTTATACGTAACAATGCTCCCAAATTCATTCATATAGTAAAAATAGTCAATCGTGTTTAGGCCGCCAATTCTTTGTAAATAGCGGTAAGGTTATTGGTATAGGGCACAATATCAAACTGCTCAGCAAAAGCGCGGGCAGTATGTGTTAGGCCCTCATATAATTTTTTGTCTGATAATAATTTGCCAATTTTATCAGCAAATAATATTGCCGAATCGTACTCTATTAAATAACCCGTTTCGGCATCTTTATGCAGGTCGCGGTTACCGTAACCATCAAGCGCTATAACGGGCAAACCGGCGGCTAATGCTTCGGCTATTACAAGGCCAAAAGGCTCGTATAATGCCGAGTGTACGTACACATGCGAGTTTGCTAGATATTCCTCTACATTCTCAACATTGCCCGGAGCTATGGTAGTTAGCTCCAATGCATTTTTACTTATCTCTTCCAATATTTTAGGCCTGTCGGGCCCATCACCCAATATAACCAAATCAACCGCTGCACTTTGGTTACCCATAATGCTCATAATATCTATTAGCAGTTTTTGGTTTTTACGCTCGTTAAACGAACCAACATTAATCAGTTTAAACCGTTGGCCTTCGGCAGGATAGGTAGGTAATGGCTTTGATGCAAAGCGGTTATAATCTATTGCATTAAACAACAACACTACCGTACTTTTCAATTCTTCAGGCAGGTTTTTCTCAAAAAATTCTTTTGTGTCGGTAGATATGGCAAGGAACACATTGGCCTTTGCTTTTTCTACCCACTTTAGTATCAGGTTGCGCTCAAAGGCACTTACCCAAAGTTTTTTATTTGTATACTTTTTGCTTCCAATTTTGCGGTACTGCGGCATGTTGGCGTGGCAATGTGTTACATACAATGCGTTGTAATATTCCGTAGCACGAGCTGCAATTTCGGCCTCAAATAAATGGGTATGGATAACGTGCGGCTTATAGTCATCAAAGAAAGCGCGCAGTTCTTTCACCTCGCTAATAGCCTTGCCACGTATGGAGGGCACGTAACGCGAAGGGATATAATGGATATCAATTTCTTTAGTAAAGCTGGGGTAATCATTAACATTGGCAAACGATACCAGCTTAACTTCAATATCCGGATTTTTATTTAGCTGATTGCAAATATCAATTGCAATACGCTCGGCACCACCCTTTGCTAACGTAGGTATAACATGCACTACACGTAATTTTTCAGCCATACTAAATTATATCAATTTGATAAAAATAATTTATGCCGGTTGATTGGCCGACTTTTTAAAAGCCTGCAAACCTTCTTCTACCCCGCGCATTTTTGTTTGCACAGCAGCAGTCAATTTATCAATGGTAAGGTGCGATTTAAATGGGCGCGGAACAAGCACTGCGGGTGGGTTGGCAACCTCATTTATCAAGCCTGCATCAAAGCCCAATACTTCGGCGTAACGCTTTGCCCAGGTAAAACGGTCAATATAATCGGGGCCAACAACGTGGTAAATACCGTTGGCTGCTTTCTCACACAATTCAACAATAGCAGCAGCTAAATCTTCGGCCAATGTTGGGTTTCCGTATAAAAACGAAGGGGCATTAACGCTCTCACCCGCTTTTAATTTAGGGTAGATGCCTATTAAAAAGTTAGGCGTTTTGGTATGCGGGTCCCAACCATAAACGTTGGTGGTGCGGGCTACAAGGCCTTTATCACCCATTGTTTCCAAAATATAATTTTCGGCACACAGCTTTTCTTTGCCGTATATGTTTAGCGGGTTGGTAGCATCGCCTTCGCTATAGGGTGGCTTAGTGCCATCAAACACATAGTCGGTTGATATTAGCACCATACGCGCGCCGTATTCCTTACACAACTCAGCCATATCTTTATTAGCCTGACAATGGAATGCTTTAGCTAATTCAGGGTTATTCTCGCAAAAATCTACGCCTCCGGCAAGGTTGGTAGAGTTGATTACCACATCGGGCTTTGCTTGTTCAAAAGCACGTTTCAAATCGTCGTACTTTAAAATGTCGCAAATAATTTGGCCATCCGCGTTGTTGTTGCGGTAAGTAGCTAAAACGCTGTGCCCGTGTTTGGTTATAATGGTTTGCAGCTCTTTGCCCACAAGGCCATTACCACCGAAGATTAGAAATTTCATTTTGCTTTTATATTCCTCCCTCCCCCTCGCAAGCTCGGGTACTCCCTCCGTGAGGGAGACATTTGCTCTTGAGAAATTGGGCAAGGTTAATTACTTCATTTCAATTTCCCACTTGTAGGGAACACGGTCGCCAAAAGGCTCGTAGCGCAACATTTCGCCGTCTTTGTGGGGCGTTGTTGCGCAGTTGGCTACCATGGCGGTTTGGGT
>JANOCJ010000357.1:0-15906 GCA_031412115.1 Flavobacteriales bacterium | reverse complement strand
CTACCCTAAAAGGCGCAGGCCCGTATACTGTATTTGCACCAACCGATGATGCATTTAAAAAACTATCGCCGGGTGTTGTTGATGGCTTAATGACAAAGGCCAGCCACGATAAATTGGTAAGGTTGCTAACTTACCATGTAGTAGCAGGTAATTGGAGTTCTAAACAAGTTATTGAAGCTATAACTGAAGGTGGTGGCAAAGCCGAAATTAAAACCATTAACGGCGGTATTTTAATAGCTACTATGGAAGGCAGCAAAGTAAAACTTACCGATGCCTTAGGCAATGTAGCATGGCTTACAGCAACAGATATGAAAGCCAATAACGGTGTTGTGCATGTTATTGATTCTGTAATGATGCCCAACTAGTATTAAAACATTATACCAAAGCCCTTTGTAAGCAATTGCAAGGGGCTTTTGCATTTAAACAATCAGGTGTTTTGTTTGTCTAGACTGCGCAACAATTATGCATTCTGCATTCTGAATTATGCATTGAAAAGTGCGTATCTTTGCACCCCCTAATTTATGGTAGAAGAAGAGTCGATACAGGTTTTTGGCGCGCGCGAGCACAATTTAAAGAACATTGATGTAACCATACCCCGCAACAAAGTGGTGGTAATTACCGGTTTATCGGGTTCAGGTAAATCGTCGTTGGCGTTTGATACCATTTATGCCGAAGGGCAGCGCCGCTATATTGAGAGTTTTGCATCGTATGCTCGCCAGTTTTTGGGCGGTATGGAGCGGCCCGATGTAGATAAAATTACCGGCCTAAGCCCCGTTATTTCTATTGAGCAAAAAACGACGAGCCGCAATCCACGGTCTACCGTTGGTACTATTACCGAGATTTACGATTTTCTCCGCCTGTTGTATGCCCGCGCTGCCGATGCGTACAGCTACAATACGGGCGAGTTGATGGTGCGTTATTCCGACGACCAAATCATCAACCTGATACTGGAAAAATTTGATTGCAAAAAGCTGATAATGCTTGCCCCCGTGGTTAAAGGCCGCAAGGGCCATTACCGCGAGTTGTTTGAGCAGGTGCGCAAAAGCGGCTTTGCCAAAGTGCGTGTTGATGGCGAGGTGAAGGACATTACCTATGGCATGAAGGTTGACCGCTACAAAATTCACGATATTGAAATTGTGGTGGATAGGATTGAGGTGAGTGAGGCGCACCGTACCCGCATATCTGACGCCCTTAAAACCTGCATGCGCTATGGCAAAGGCACTATGATGGTGCAAGAGCATGAGACTAACAAAGTGCAGTTTTTTAGCCGCAAGTTAATGTGCCCCACAACGGGCATATCGTATGATGACCCTGCACCGAATTTATTTTCGTTTAACTCGCCTTACGGCGCTTGCCACAAGTGCAACGGCCTTGGCGAAGTATCGGAGATTGATATAAAAAAGATTATTCCCAACCCCAAACAGTCTATTAAAAAAGGGGGCTTGGCGCCTTTGGGCGAATATAAAAACTCGTGGATTTTTGCGCAGCTTGAATCGATAGGCGATAAGTATGGTTTTACGCTGGACACTCCGCTAGAAGAAATTCCGGAAGAGGCTATGGATATGATGCTGTATGGCAGCGAGGAGGTGCTGAAAGTTAAGGGTCAATACTCGGGCGGCCTTAGCTATGCCTTGAGCTTTGACGGTATTGTTAGCTTTATATCAAGCCAGCACGAGGAAGCCGCCAGCGAAAGCACCAAACGCTGGGCCGAAACTTTCATGAATAAAGTTGTTTGTCCGGAATGCCATGGCGCACGTTTGCGTAAAGAGGCCTTGTATTTTAAGCTTGACGGCAAAAATATTTCTGAATTATCGTCGCTTGATATTAATGAGTTTTACAGCACCATTAAAGGTTTGGATAAGCGTTTAAGTAAACGCCAAATGCAAATTGCTAAAGAGGTGTTGAAAGAAATTGCCGACCGTACAGGCTTTTTGCTTGATATTGGGTTAGATTATTTACGTCTGAATATGGGCTCTAAAACCCTTTCGGGAGGAGAGGCTCAACGTATTCGTCTGGCAACACAAATAGGCTCGCAATTAGTGGGTGTTTTATATATTTTAGATGAGCCCAGCATTGGTTTGCACCAGCGCGATAATACCAAATTGATAAAAGCATTGCAGAATTTGCGCGATGCCGGCAACTCTGTTATTGTGGTAGAACATGATAAAGAGATGATGGAAGCCGCAGATTATATATTGGATATTGGCCCCGGTGCCGGTGTGCATGGTGGCCAAGTAGTAGCTAGTGGTACCTATGCCGATATTTTAAAATCGGATAGCTCTACAGCCCAATATTTAAACAACATAAAATCAATACCCGTACCCAAAAAACGCCGCGAGGGCAATGGCAAAAGCATTGTGTTAAAAGGCGCTACAGGCCACAATTTACAGGGGGTTGATTTGAAACTGCCCTTAGGTAAATTTGTATGTGTAACGGGTGTTTCGGGTAGCGGTAAATCATCGCTTATTAATGAAACGCTGTACCCTATTCTTGCCAAATATTTTTACCACGCAGGCAAAAAACCGCTTCCGTACAAAAAAATTGATGGCATTGATAATATTGACAAAGTAATTGATATTGACCAAACACCCATAGGCCGCACCCCGCGTAGCAACCCTGCTACTTATACCGGTGTGTTTACTGATATACGTACGCTTTTTGCTGCTTTGCCCGAGGCTAAAATTCGAGGGTATTTGCCCGGCCGTTTTTCATTTAACGTAAAAGGTGGCCGTTGCGAAACCTGTCGTGGCGGCGGTGTTAAGGTTATTGAAATGAATTTTTTGCCCGATGTGGAGGTGCTGTGCGAAACCTGCCAGGGCAAGCGCTACAACCGCGAAACATTGGAGGTTCGCTACAAAGGCAAATCGATTAGCGATGTGCTGGATATGACCATTGAACAAGCATGTGAGTTCTTTGAGAATATCCCCTCTATCTTACTAAAAATAAAAACACTAAACAATGTTGGCTTAGGCTACATTAAACTTGGTCAGCAAAGTACAACACTATCAGGCGGCGAGGCGCAGCGTGTAAAATTAGCATCAGAATTAGCTAAACGCGATACCGGACAAACGCTTTATTTATTGGATGAGCCTACCACAGGTTTGCATTTTGAAGATATCCGCATATTGCTGGATGTGTTGAATAAACTGGTAGACCGTGGCAATACCGTATTGGTAATTGAGCACAATATGGACATTATAAAAGTGGCCGACCATATTATAGATGTTGGCCCCGATGGTGGCAACAAAGGCGGCCATATTATTGCCGAAGGTACTCCTGAAGAGATAGTGAAAAAGAAAAAGGGCTTTACGGCAGAGTATCTTAAAAAGGAATTGTAGTTTTATCGCGATGAAATTATTCGGACTAATAGGCTACCCTTTATCGCACTCTTTTTCTAAGAAATATTTTACCGAGAAGTTTGATAAGCTTGGGCTTGCCAACCATCAGTACGAATTATTTCCGTTAAAAAATATTGGAGAACTCCCTAAGCTAATTGCTGATAATCCAAACTTGGTTGGATTAAATGTTACCATTCCGCATAAGCAAAGCATTATTCCTTTTTTAGATGAATTGGACGAGACAGCTAAGGCTGTGGGAGCAGTAAATACTATCGTCAGGCTGAGCACGTCGAAGCCTGGTGAGTATAAACTAATAGGCTACAACACCGATGTTACCGGCTTCTCGCAAAGCTTAAAACCCTTGCTGCACCCGCACCATGAACGGGCGTTGATATTGGGCACAGGCGGTGCTGCTAAGGCTGTTGCTTATGTGTTAAAAGGATTAGGCATACAGTATTATTTTGTAAGCCGCGAACGTAAAGACTTAGCCAATAGCCTTACCTACGATGATTTAAACGAGGCGGTTTTTAATGCCTGTAAAATGGTAATAAATACCACGCCGGTGGGTATGTATCCTATTATAGAGGAAGCACCGAATATTCCTTACGAGCATTTTACTGCGCAACATTTAGCATACGATTTAGTGTATAATCCAACAGAAACAGCGTTTATGAAAAAGGCCGCCGCACAAGGCGCGCATACTGTAAATGGCCTGAATATGCTGTACTCTCAAGCCGAAGCAGCTTGGAAGATATGGAATAGTTAACAAAGAAAATTACTCAACCTTTACCATTGTTGGCGATGCCGGAAAGCAATCATAGCCTATTGCATAGACTCCAGTATAAACCTCCTCCAATGTAAGCATGGCAGGCTGTTCAGGAGATGAGATGAGTTTGAATTTTTGCGCGTGGCTTCCGCATGAATTTGTTAAGCTAATTTCCTGCTTGGTATTATCATATTGATAAACCTCTGCGTTTATACGCCATACGTTATATACATTATCATAAAACCGGAATTCATAGAGGCTATCAGCCGTTAGCGTAAGTGTATGCTTTGCGGTAGAGTCGTAGTTGGCGTGCAGTTTATTTATAAACGCGGTACTATCTTTTGCATAGTCTTTCAATGGAATTTTCCAATGCTCGGCATTGGTTTGCATACGGTATATAAATTGTGTTTTATATTCGGCAAAGCCTGTATAGGGTTGGTTTATTTGCCATTTGCCAACGTATTGTGCAGGTAATTGGGCATAGCCGGTTGCTGCACTACTCAAAACAAATACTAAAAGTATATAGCGTAGCAATGGATTCATATATTGATTGTTTAGTCAAATATAGGCAAAAAAAATGCCCGCAAAATTGCGGGCATTTTATCTTTAATATTATAAATGTTATGCACCTACTTCGCGCAGTGCTTTCAGTTTTTCCTCTATTTCAGCTAATTCTTTTTTAGCTTCGTTTATCTGGTTATCTACGTTAGCGCGCAATTCAGCAGCGTTTTTAGAGCGGGCAAAAAACTCAATGTTATTTTGCAGCGTAATAATGTCAGCCTTAATGCGGGTGGCTTTATTTTGCCAATGGCTACGTTCGCGGCGCAGTTGCTGGTCGCCCTCGTTGCTGCCTTTTAAGCCCTCCAGCTTCGATTTAAAGCGCATAGCGCCCAATTCTTTACTGGATGATTTAATGCTGTCAAATTTCTTGTCCAGCGCCTCGCGGTAGCTTTTGTATAAGCCTTCTTTCTCTTTAATAGGTACGTGGCCAATAGCAGCCCATTCGGTTTGCACTTCGTTTAGCATGGCAAAGTTTGCCTTGGCATCTTCGCCCAGTTCAAGGGCTTCAATGCGGGTAATCAGTTCTGTTTTCTTAGTCAGGTTTTCGCCTTCGCTTTCAGCCATTGAGCCAAAATGCGATTGTTTCAGGTTAAAGAATGCATCGCAAGCCGCGCGGAAACGGGCCCACAATTTATCGCTGTAGCGTTTGGGTATAGGGCCAATGGTTTTCCACTCCTGTTGCAGGCGTATAAGTTCATTGGTAGTGCGTTTCCAATCGGTGCTGGTAGATAAGGCCTCGGCCTGCACACACAAATCTGTTTTCTTTTTCAGGTTGTTGTGCTGGTCGGTTTTTATCTCTTTGTAAAAGTCATCGCGCTTATCAAAAAACACTTTGGTAATAGCGCGGAAACGTTTCCAAATCTCATCATTATGCTCTTTTGGGGCATAGCCAATGCGTTTCCATTGGTCAGTAATGGCGTTTAACTCATCCGTCAATGCCTGTGCATCTTTAGCCGATTTTACATCTTTAGCCGATAGGGCTTCCGCTTGTTCAATCAATGCCAGTTTAAGCGACAGGTTTTGTGTCTGAAGGCCTTTCAATTGGTCGTAATACTCAGCGCGGCGCTCATATACTTTATCAACGGCAGCTTTAAAACGGCTCCAAATTTCTTCGCTTTGCGCTTTGGGTACAGGGCCAATTTGTTTCCATTTTTCCTGTAGGCTTTTAGCCTCGTCCAGCCCTTTTTTAACCGATGGTTCTGCAATCAGTTCTTCCGCTTTTTGCGCCAGTTCTGTTTTCAGCTCCAGATTCTTTTTCATATCAAGGTCGCGCAATTCGCGGTGCTGTTTGATATGGTTGTAGATAAGGGTAGTGTAGTGGTTATAGGTACGCCAAATGTGCGTAACCTCTAGCGGCGCAATGTTTCCAATCTGCCTCCAGCGGTTTTGTATCTCATGAAATTTTTCAAAAACTTTACGGTCGTTGTCCTCATTTTCAATAAGGGTGCGCAGTTGCTCTAAAATTTCTTTTTTAGCAACCAGGTTATCGCCAAGCTCGCGCTCTTTGTGGCGGCGCTCTTCGGTTTCTTGTAAGCGAAATTGTGAGTACAATCCCTCAAACTTATCTTTCAGCGCATCTTCGGGCGCTGTAAATTCTTCTTTTAAACCACCACCGTTTAAAAAGTCCGTCAACAGTTCGCGGTTATCTTTATTTACAATTTCATTAAAGAAATCGCGGATAACGCGCACTTTTACACGGGTTGTTTTTACGTCGTTTAACGCAACAAGCTTAGCCAGTTCGTCAATCAACTGCTCTTTACCCAGTGTAGCATAATTGGTTTGCTCTATCTGGTGCTCGGCAATTTCGTCGTCGCTGGGGGCTTGTTCCACGCCGGCTTCTTCTGTAGCTTCAACAGCAGTGGCAGCTTCCGGAATATACGTTCCAAAGCTTTCCTGCGCGTGTTCTTCAACAGCTTCGGTAGCGGGTTCAACAGTGGCTTCGGCCTGTGGTGCTTCTGGTTCAACAGTGGCTACAGGGCTTGTTTCTTCTGCATTTTCAGGCGCAGTAGGGTTCGATGAAGTTGCTTCTGCAGTGTTGTTTTCTGCAGGTTGGTTTACTTCTTCGCTTTCGTTTAGCACGTTTTCGTTTTCGTTGCTCATATTCTCCTTATGGAATACTAATATACAATATTTTGCTTTTTATGCATTTCCATGCACACTAAAGGGCGACAAAAATAGCAATTGTAGCCTGAAAAATGGCTCTATACGCAAAGTTTATGTAAAGGTTTGATTTAGATAATGCCGCGGCTTTTTTTGATGTTGTCGTGGGCCTGGTTTAAACGCTGGAATTTTTCCTTGGCGCTCTTCTGCATATCGTCGCCTAAATGGGCCACTTTGTCGGGGTGGTATTTGATGGCCATTTTTTTGTAGGCCTTTTTAACTTCCTCATCAGTAGCCTCTTTGGTTATTTCAAGCACGGCATAGTCGCTGGTTAAATCGTGGCGATAGGTAGCCTTTACACTTTGATAATCGTGCGGGTTTAGGCCCAAATACAGGCGTATTTTATTTAGCGTGTCTTGCTCATTACCATCCACATGCCCATCGGCTTCGGCTAGGCCGGTAAGAAAGTAGAGTAGGTGCAGGCGCTCTTCATACGTCATATATTGGCGCATTTGCAGGCAAACTTCGCGTAGCGAGAAGTCTTGCTTCAACATTTCGCGCAGCAATAATAATAGTTCAGATGCTTTAGCCTCGCCAAACGAGCGTACATAAAAGGCTTTTACATAGTCTAGCTCGGCTTTTAATACCTTGGCATCGGCCTTCATCATGGCAGCGGTAAGTATAACAAGGCTTACGCCAAAGTCGCCACCACGGGTTTGTTGGTTTCCGGTAGGCCCTTGGCCAATGCGGCCCGAATTATCTACCGCAGCTTCATCAATTAAAGCGCCTAGGGCAAAACCCAATAAGCCACCAATAGGGCCTCCAAAAGCCCATCCTAATCCACCTGCAAGCCACTTGGCAAATTTCATTCCTTTTTAGTTGATTGTTGGCAGTTGGCGGTTGGCAGTTTTTTCTGTGTACTGTGAACCGTCAACTGTGAACTAGTTTACTTCAATAAGCACTTGGCCCTTTTCTACGGCCTGGCCTTTGTTTACGTTTATCTTTTTTACAGTGCCTTCGCCGGCGGCTTTAATAATGTTTTCCATTTTCATGGCCTCCAATACCAATATAGCATCGCCTGCTTTTATGGCATCGCCTTCGTTTACCAAAACATTTAGTACCAAGCCCGGCATAGGGGCTTTAATATTGTTTAGTTTGGCCGATGTTGCGCCTGATAATCCCATTCCGGCTAATAGTTCGTCAAATTTATCTTTTAGCGATACCTCGTATTTGTTGCCATTAATAAGCAATGTATAGGTCTTGGTTTCGCTGTCGGCATTAAGCAACACTACCGTGTACGATTGGTTGTTGTACAACACGCTCATACCCGTTTCGGCATTGCCTGTAGCATCCAATTGATATATAATACCATCCAACAACCCCTCAAAAGGGTTGGCGCCGTTAGGCTCTATGGTGTATTGTTTTCCGTTTACGCTGGCTTTTAGCATGTCGGCAAAGATAGTTATTTAGGTAATTAACTATATAACGATGTGGAAGGTTGAATATTATAAAAAAAGCCGCCTCGTTTTAAACGAGACGGCTTTTTTTGTGAGTACCCCATCTGTCCCTGTCGGGACATCTTCCCCTGATATTAGGGGAAGAAAATAAGCCTCTCACTATAATTAGCGAGGGGTTGGGGAGGGAACTTATGCTTCTGCCGTTACAGGCTGCACCAATTCAACACCTGTATTTTTAATTGCACCCATACCTCCGTACACATTAGTAAGCTTGGTAAAGCCGTGGCGTTTTAGCAACGATGCGGCAATAACTGAGCGGTAACCACCGGCACAATGCACATAGTAATGTTCATCTTTATCTAACTGTGCAAGGTTTTGCTCCAGTTTCTCCAGGCAGATAAGTTCAGCATTTGGCACTACACCTGTAGTGGCTTGCTCGCCGGGGCGGCGAACATCTAATGTATTATCATTTTGATAAGTATCAGCAAATTCATCAGCCGTAACTGATTGAATGGTATCAACCGCTTTACCTGCGGCAACCCAAACATCCATGCCGCCGGCTAATACGCCTTTAACATTCTCGTACCCAACACGGGCAAGGCGTAAAACAGCCTCTTCTTCTTTACCAACTTCAGTTACCAAAACCAATGGAGTTTCGGGTTTTAGTATAGTACCTACCCAAATGGCATATTGCCCTGCAAGGCCAATGTTTATAGCAGTAGGTATAAACCCTTTTTCAAAAATAAGCTCGCTACGGGTATCAAGTACCGTTACGCCTTCGCTTATTAGTAGTTCAACCGCATCGGGCGTAAGGGCTTTGTTGCCACGGGCCACCACGGTATCAACCGCATCGTAGCCTTGCATATTTACCTTTGCATCATGAAAAAAGTAGGCAGGAGGAGCTGTTTGGCCCTCGGTTACAGCAGTGATAAAAGCCTCGCGGGTAGGTTGCAAAAGGGCATAGTTAGTAGCCTTTTGTGTGCCTATGGTTGAGAAAGTTTCTTTACCAATATTTTTTCCGCACGATGAGCCAGCACCATGGGCCGGATATACCGTTAAATCATCAGGCAGTTGTTTTAGCTTTTGCACGCTATCATATAGCATTGATGCTAAATCTTCCTGCGTAATATCATTACCTTTAACAGCCAAATCGGGGCGGCCAACATCGCCAACAAATAGGGTGTCGCCAGTAAATACAGCAGCCTCTTTGCCGGTTTCATCCAGCAACAAGTAGCACGAACTTTCCAGCGTATGGCCGGGCGTATGCAGCAGGCGAAATTTACCTGTTCCTAATGCAAATTCTTCGCCATCGGTGCCTTCGTAAATGTCGTATTTGGCATTGGTTTTGGCCGTAGGGCCATATATAATTTTAGCGCCGGTAAGGCGGGCTAAATCAATGTGTCCCGATACAAAATCGGCATGGAAATGCGTTTCAAAAATGTATTTTATTTTAGCGCCGCGGCGTTCTGCAAGCTCAATATAGGGTTGGGTTTCGCGCAAGGGGTCAATAATGGCCACCTCGCCATTGCTTTCAATATAGTAAGCGGCTTCGGCCAAACAACTGGTATATAACTGTTCTATGTACATTTTAATAAATTTTATAAGGCAAAATTACCGCAATTTTTTTTAATGATTGGTGACATTTGTCACTTAACGGAAAATTGTAATAGGTATTGGTGAATTATGTTGCCCTGTTTGTAAAAGAGGTTTTAAAATAGTTAGTATAAAGAGTATTGTATTTAATATTAGTTTTTATCTTGGCACAACCAAACAGCTATACATGAAAAAAACACTCGTATTACTTTTGTTTCTGCTTACATTAACATTAAGCCAAAACGCAATAGCCCAAACCGAAACGGTTGCTGATATTGTTGAACAAACCTGGACAGGCTACTCTAGGCAAGAAACCAGTAGTGGGTATTTTTATTGCCAACAAAGTTTTACCTTTAGATTAAACCGAAGCACTAACAGCTTGTCGGGCTCGGTAACGGCTACTTTAAAAATTGATGGGGTGTCATACTCATCGCGCTATACCCTTACCGGCCAGTTGTACGAAGATGACAATAAGCTGTATTACAATGCTGAGTATTCATCGGGCGATGCGCTGCCCGGCGGTGCAGAATGGTGCGGCAGCAATGGCTATCTTAATTTTTACAGCAACCCCGATAAATATGGCCATTTTTCGCTACAAGGCACGGTAAGCTCGTGTGGCGGAAGCCTTGATTTGGACTTGGGCGACGATTAGTTAGTGGATAGTGTTTGGTGTGGTTAGTGGATAGAAAAAAGCGAATCACTACACACCACCCACCACTCACTCATTATCCCTTATCCGTTATTAATACTCCCTATTGTGGTATTTTCGTTTTAGTAGTAACAGTACTTTTGATTGGGTACTAAATCAACCACCTATGAGAAAGCTGTTACTATTCTGCCTAATACTTACCGGCTTCGGCAGTAATGCCCAAACTACCGTTCAACACCCTTTCCCCACTGATAGTGCAGCTTGGTATGAAATTGCATACTATGGCACAAATTGGGACCCTTCATACTATGCATATTCTAAATATTATCTTAATGGAGATACACTGATAAATGGTATTTCATATACTAAAGTAAACTGTAAAAGGAAATACTATTCAGATGATTTTTTACAAGCTATAGTTAAGATTGATAGCAACAAAGTGGCTGTGAAATATTTTAATGAATATGTAGATACTAACCTGCATGTTATATATGATTATAATTTACAAGTAGGAGATTCGTTTCAAGTTCTCGGTTTATTTGGTGATTATCCAATAAAATTTGATTGTGTAGCTATTGATTCGGCATTAACAAATGCCGGGTATAGAAAGCAATGGAATTTAAAAATTAGGGGACAGTGTATGAGTATGTCTTCTTTAGATACCTTAAAATGGATTGAAGGGACGACAAGCAGTTTGGGTTTATTCTATGATTTACATTTTATTAATTGCAATGCAACGGATTACTATGATGATAATAATACCGAATGCTTTATGCATCGCGATACATTTGTATTAGGCGGCGGGTTGGAAAGCTGTGAAGCCCTGATAGCTGTTGGAATTAACGAAACCCCCATCCAACCCCAAACCACTATCTACCCAAACCCGGCTACTAATGAGTTTACTATTTTGCTAAACAACCCAGCCCAAAAGCTAAGTGTGGCGCTGTACACTATTACCGGCCAACAGGTGGCCTGTTATTCTGCTGCAGGCAAACAAATAACTATACCCCGTAGTAATTTACCGGCGGGTATGTATTTGGTGCAAGTAATTGCCGATAATAAGCAATCGTACCAAAAAATAGTGCTGGAATAGGCCTTCTCTCCCCTCTCGGCTCTAACCTCTCCCCTAAATTTGCCCCTGTCAAATTGTCGTAGTATCTTTGTCGGCTTATTATTTGTAGTAACCGATAAAAATTCAGAATGAACATTACACGCGAAAACATTGCCCCGCTGCACGACGTATTGAAAGTTACCGTAAGTGCCGATGACTATGCAGCAAACCTTGAAAAGAAGCTGAAAGAGTACCAAAAACAGGCTGTTATACCGGGCTTCCGTCCGGGTAAAGTACCTGCAACGGTAATAAAAAAACGCGTAGGTAAAGACCTTACCGCCGAGTTGGTAACCAACGCTATGGCCGAGGCTTTAGATGCCTACATGCAAGAGAATGAAATACGCTATTTTGGGCAGCCAATACCTTATAAGCCTGAGGATTACAGCTACGATTGGGACAATCAAACCGAGTTTACCTTTGCGTATGAGTTGGGTTTGATGCCTGAGGCCGAAGTTGACATTACA
This sequence comes from Flavobacteriales bacterium, assembly GCA_031412115.1. Lineage (GTDB taxonomy): Bacteria > Bacteroidota > Bacteroidia > CAMBQF01 > CAMBQF01 > CAMBQF01. Next base: position 3,867 of record JANOCJ010000357.1, on the reverse strand, counting down.
AAATTCCCCAAGTTTAAATATTATGCCATTGAGGCAGGCGAGGCAGACGTTGACGATTACGTTAAAAACCTACAAGAGCGCCTTGTAAAAGAAACCAAGGTTGATGAGCCTGCAACCGCTACTGACGTTGTTTTTGGCGACCTTAAAGCAGGCGATTTATTTACCGGCGAAACTTTTCATTTAACTGAGGCCAGCGATTTTGTACGCCAAAGCTTAATTGGCAAAAAAGAAGGCGACGTTGTTACATTCCAACTTTCTGAAATATTTGAAAACACCGGCAAACTAGCCGATAGCTTTAAAATAACCGAAGAGCAAGCGTTAACCGTTACCGGCCCATTTGAATTTACTGTTAAAGAAGTTCGCCGCCCTGCTACCCCTGAATTAGACCAGGAGTTTTTTGACCGCACCCTTGGGCCGGGCAAAGCTACAAACGAAGAGGAGTTTCGTGCGGAATTGAAACGCATGATTGTAGCTGACTGGAGCCGCGAAAGCGACTATAAGTTTGACTATGACGTACGCAACTACCTAACCAACACTATTAAGGCTGAATTGCCTGAGGAGTTTTTGGGCCGTTGGATACATACCGTTAGCAAAGAGCCTTTGGAAGGTGATAAACTGGCTACCGAAATGGTAAACCTTAAAAAATACCTTCGCTGGAGTGTTATTGAGCAAAAATTGATGCAAGACAATAACATCATCATAAATATGGATGATTTGCAACAAGAAGCCATTAACGCTGTTAAAAATATGTTTAAAATGTATGGCCTGCCCGAGCGTGATGACGAAACGTTTTACGTAGAGCAAGCCAAACGCCTTTTAGAGAGCGAAGAGCAACGCCAACGCTACCTTGATGAGGTAAAAAACAAAAAGATGTTTGCCTTCTTTAAAGAAAACCTGAATGTTGACAATGTTACTATTGACAAAGATGCGTTCAAAAAAATGGTAGAAGAAGAGACTAAAGAGTTAGAAGTTGCCAACCTTTAATAATATATTTCGGGCTTAAACGTCCAAATATAAAACACATACACAAATGAACGATTACAACGAATTTCGCAAATACGCTACTAAGCACCACGGCTTTAGCAGCATGCACCTAGACAAATATATGTCGCAATCGCCACGCGGCCTTACGCCATATATTATTGAAGAGCGCCCAATGAACATTGCACAAATGGACGTTTTTTCGCGCCTTATGATGGACCGCATCATATTTATGGGCGACCCTATTAACGATTATGTTGCCAACGTTATACAAGCGCAGCTATTGTTTTTAGAGAGCTCAGACGCTAAAAAAGACATTCAGATATACATCAACTCGCCGGGTGGCTCTGTATATGCCGGTTTAGGTATATACGACACTATGCAGTATGTAAACCCTAACGTAGCCACTATTTGCACCGGTATTGCCGCCTCTATGGCAGCCGTACTTTTATGCGCCGGCGAAGCAGGCAAACGTACCTGTTTAGAGCATTCTCGCGTTATGATTCACCAACCGCTTGGTGGTGCTGAAGGACAGGCTTCTGACATTGAAATTACTGCCCGCGAGATTATGAAGTTGAAAAAAGAACTTTATGATATTATTGCTAAACACAGCGGCCAGACTTATGAAAAAGTTTACGCTGACAGCGACCGCGACTACTGGATGAAATCGGACGAAGCGAAAGCTTACGGCATGGTTGACGAAGTGTTGAAACGCGCGTAATTAAACTGTCACGCTGAGCGCGTCGAAGCGCGACAACAAATAACTTATACAAACCCTCACCCAAAAGGTGGGGGTTTTGTTTTTAAGGGGCTTTAAAAATGAACAATTTCCGCGGCCAAGCATTGTATTATCTATGCCAAACGACGGGCGAATTAGGAAAAATGCCCTATTTTTAGTAAGTTTGCACGTATCTTTTAAAAGGAAGCACTATTTTGGAAAAAGAGAAAGAAAAAGTTAAATGTTCGTTTTGCGGGCGCACCAAAAAAGAAACCAACGTACTTATTTCAGGCTTAAACGGATATATATGTGATGTTTGCGTAGAGCAGGCGGGTCATATTGTGCATGAGGAGCTGGCCCAAACAGGTGTTAGGCCAAAAAACTCTCCAAAGCGCGATAATATTGAGGTTGCAGGCAGTAGTAACGATGCACCGCATACGTTATTAAAACCCGAGGAAATTAAAGTTCACCTGGATGAATATGTTATTGGCCAGGATGAAGCTAAAAAAGTACTTTCGGTAGCCGTATATAACCACTACAAACGTATTGGTCAGCAAGTGGTTGGCGACTCTGTAGAGATTGAAAAATCGAACATTGTAATGGTGGGCGAAACCGGCACAGGCAAAACCCTGCTGGCTAAAACCATTGCTAAAATATTAAACGTACCCTTTTGCATTGCCGATGCTACTGTACTTACAGAGGCCGGTTATGTGGGCGAAGATGTTGAAAGCATATTATCACGCTTATTACAAGCGGCTGATTATGATGTAACTGCTGCCCAGCGTGGTATTGTGTTTATTGATGAGGTAGATAAAATTGCCCGCAAAGGCGATAACCCGTCTATTACCCGCGACGTATCGGGCGAGGGCGTACAACAAGGCTTGTTAAAGCTGTTGGAAGGCGCTGTGGTAAACGTTCCGCCGCAAGGTGGCCGTAAACACCCCGAGCAAAAAATGATTCAGGTTGATACCAAAAATATCCTGTTTATTTGCGGCGGTGCTTTTGATGGTATTGATAAAATGATTAGCCGCCGCTTAGGCTCGCAAACAGTGGGTTACACCGCTTTGCAAGACAGCGACTCGATAGATAAAGACAATCTGTTGCAATACATTACGCCGGTTGATTTAAAAGCCTTTGGTTTGATACCCGAGTTAATTGGCCGTTTGCCTATTTTGGCTTACCTAAACCCGCTAGACCGTGAAACGTTGCGCCTTATACTTACCGAGCCTAAAAACTCGCTGATAAAGCAATACACCAAGCTGTTTGAAATGGATGGCGTTAAGTTGAGCTATGAGTTGGATGCCCTAAATTTTGTGGTAGATAAAGCGGTTGAATTTAAACTAGGCGCCCGTGGCCTTCGCTCTATTTGCGAAGCCATTATGCTGGATGCCATGTTTGAAATACCGTCGGACAAAGAGGTGCGTAGCTTTACCATTGATGCCGCTTATGCCGAAAAGAAAATAAGCCGCTCTGTATTGAATAAGTTGAAAGCAGCTTAATTAGTGAACAAGTAACAGAGAACAACGAACAGTTAAAATATCTTCATAAAAACGCCCCTTCCGCAGCCGGTTGGGGCGTTTTGTTTGGCATTCTATACAGCAATTAACTGCGTTGATATTTATATTGCTAACTTTCAAAATAATTATGGCACGTATTTTGAATATTTGCAGTTGTAATACCGTTAAACCTTTAGGGGTTTAAGGGGTTTAATAAGTATAGCCATGAGAAATTCACCTTACATAAAATCCGTTGCCATGAAACCCATTGTATGGTTGGGCGTTGTTGCTGTGTTATTATCATCGTGCAGCAACCGTATATCAACCAAGCGTTATTACGATGATGATGTTTACTTCTCGTCTAAAGACTTGCGCAACTACACACCGCCACCGGTAACACAGCCCGATAGCGGCAGTTTTAACAATAGCCGTAACTCAAACAACAGCGCCCAATACGTGCCCGATTATCAAAATGGCCAGGCGGTAATGGAAGATTATTATGACTATTCATATGCATCGCGTATTCGCCGCTTTTAATACCCAAGCTATGGTATGGGCTATTACGACCCTTGGTATACTAATACTTATTGGTATGATTATAACCCCAACAGCTTTGGTACCAGTGTATATGTAACCTATAGTTTTTGGCCCAACAGCTATAATTACTGGGGC
>JANOCJ010000356.1:0-22952 GCA_031412115.1 Flavobacteriales bacterium | reverse complement strand
GTCCCGAAGCTTCGGGATTAGGATGGGGGGGGTAATAAAAAAGCCCACAATTTTTATTGTGGGCTTTAATAATCAAATAAGTTAACATTATGCTTGCGCTGATAGCTGCGAATACTGTTCTACACTATTAAGAGCTATTATTGGAGCTTGTTTTTTTATAGTAAAGAAAAACTCTGTACCCACACCCGGGCTTGAGGTAAGGCCAATTTCGCCACCTAGTTTTTCTGCCAGTTTTTTTACAGTGGCTAAGCCAATACCCGTGCTGTGTTGGTTATATCGGTCTTTATTTTGCAGGCTGGTAAACAAGTCAAATATTTTTTCGTGGTTTTCTGCCGCTATTCCGCGGCCATTATCTTTTACGGTAAACCGATAAAAATTATCGCATTGCTTAAATCCTATTTCAATGCTTATATTTTCTTTGTCGTTATGCTTAACGGCGTTGTTTATCAGGTTTAAAAATATCTGTTCAAGGGCTGTTTTATTGCTGCGCAATACAATGCTTTCTTCCGGTAGTTTAATAGCTACCGCTTCCTTAATATTTACCATCTCAACAAGTGATGTAAGCATTGGCCCCAAATTAATTTCATCGGCTGTCTCTTCGTGCGAGTTGCTGCGGTAGTACGCTAAAATACCATTTACCAAATCATTTACTTTGCTTGATGCACGGGTTAGGTAGCCTAAAAATTTAACGCCGTTTTCGTCCAGTTTTGCAGCATAATCTTTCTTCAAAATTTCTGTAGTAAGCAATAAGCTCGATATGGGGTTCTTAATATCATGTGCAACTACGTAGGCAAATTGCTCCAGCTCTTTGTTTTTTTGTTCCAGTTCGGCTTGCATTTTTTCAAGCTGCATGTTGCGTTTTTTAACCTTCAATATATACATTACTTGATGGGCCAATGTTTTTAACGATTCTATTTGCAATGCAGTTAGTTTTCGCGCAACATGGTCAACAACACAAATAGCGCCTAAGGCAAACCCCTCTTTATTAACTATAGGCACGGCTGTAAATGAAATAACATTATTTGATCCATCATATATAAATGGGCTATCAAAAAAGCGGTCATCCTTACGGGTATCAAATATTTCAAATACCTCGTTTGGTTTAAGTATAGCATGTGATGAAAATGTTGCCCCACGGGCTATGCTTGGCATTGTTATACCATACGCGGATTTGTAAAATGTACGGTCGCTATCAACAAAACAAATAACAGCAATAGGCGCTTCGCAAACATAGGCTGCAAGGCGTGTTATATCATCATACGTTTGTTCGGGTGGGGTGTCCAATATTGCGTACTCGTGTAAAGCGGCAAGGCGTTGGGCTTCGTTTTTGGGTAAATCTGCACTTTTCATTCAAGCATTATATATAACAGGCACGTTGTTATTTGGTGTAATAAATGGGTGTACAGCCTTAATCAAAAAATGCCGGTTAGTGTCACTTGCTGTTAAACAAATATAATAAATTACTATTGATTGATTGGTAATAATAAGTTATGAAACTGTTGAATAGTTGTTAAGTTACTGAAACACAATAATTATTTTTAATGCTGAAACATTAATAAAGGTTGCTGTTTGTGGTTTTAGTGTTGATAAGCAAGGTGTTGTAGTATGTTTTGTTTTAGAACAAAAAATCAGATGAAAAATTTGTCAGGGTGTATTTATAGCCAAAAGCCCTATTTATGCTATCAAACAGGGCTTTTAATAAATTAAAATTGCAACAAATTTGTTTAAGTGTTTGCAGTAACAATTTTTTAAATGGTTATTCCATTTGAAAATTATTGTTTAGCTAAGCGCAGTCTTATGGGTTTGTTTTTGTAGATGGTTGATAGTGTGTAAATACCGGCAGGCAGTTGGCCTATGTTCAAGTAGTTGTTTTCAACCACAGCATCTAACACCAATTGCCCCATGCCGTTTATTATTTGCACATTAAAACTACCATTATTAGCAGGCATAGCAAAGTATACATCACCCGCACTTGGGTTGGGGTAAATGCTTAGTATTGGCATTAGGTTTTCAGTTATACCTAAGGGCTCATAAAAAAAGCTTGCCGAAGTATCGCTACATCCATTTGCATCAGTAACAACTACATAATAAAACCGGGCCTGGGCATTTTGTGGGCTGTATTGTATAGCATTTGCACCTTGAATGATTTGCTTATTTTCATCTAGCCATTGGTAAGCAACAAAAGTTCCGGTAGTCATTGTAAAGCCTATTGGCTGAGATATTACTGGCAATGGTGCAGCATTAACCGTAACCGTTACCGGGCTTGATGTGATACTATCGCAGCTATTAAATACTGAACAAGTATAAACGTCGTTATTAGCAGGGTTTTGGTCAGAATAAAACGCATTGGTTTCATTAGTTATTTCATTGCCGTTTTTATACCATTGGTAGCTTAGGTTATCGCCCGTTGCCTGTACTGCCATATCAACAGCGCTTCCCTCACAGATAGGCAATGGCAGGCTCATGCTGTTTATTTGCGGTGGGTTAGCATTTGCTACGTTTGCTATGCCCGACTCTACTGTTCCACAATCTCCAGTTATAGTTACTGTGTAGTTTCCGGTATCGCCAATGGCAAAAACAGGTATTGTAAATGTAGCAGAGTTTGTGCCCACCGGCTGGCCATTTTTGCTCCATTGGTAAACTGTGTTGGTGCCTCCTGTTCCTACAACATTTAATGCTAATGGTTCGCCAATACAGGCACTTTGGCTTTGCGGCTGTTGAGAAATTGCTGCTGAATTTATTATTGTAAGTGTAGCAGGGTTTGAAAATACAGTGCCGCATGTGCCTATAATGCGGCATGTGTAATCTGCAGTATCGCCTAGTGTAACGTTATTTAGCGTGAGGGTTGGGCTGCTTTGCCCTTGTATAGGGGCGCCATTTTTTCTCCACTCATACAATAAGCCAATGCCTGCGGCAGATACATTAAATGTAACGTTTGAGCCTACGCAGGCGCTTTGCCCAACAGGTTGGTTAGTTACAGCAGTAGCGGGGTTTACAGTTACGGTAACAGCATTGCTGGTAGCATTGCCACAGCCGCCCGTTACTAAGCAGGTATATTGTCCTGCGTCGTTAGCTGTTATGCTGTTTACTGTTAGGGTAGCCGAGTTTGTGCCTACGTTAGTAGTGCCCCGTTTCCATTGGTAGCTTAGGTTTCCTGTACCGGTTGCAGCCACTGTTAAAGTTAGTGTGCTGCCTGCGCACAATGTTTGCCCTTGCGGCTGTGTGCCTATTGCGGTAGCAGGGTTTATGGTTACAACAGCAGCGGTTGATGTTGCATTGCCGCAACTGCCTGTTACTACACAGGTGTAGCTTCCGGCATCGTTACCGGTAGTATTGTTAAAGCTTAGTGTTGGTGAGTTTGTACCTACGTTAGCAATGCCTTTTTTCCACTGATAGCTTAAGTTTCCGCCGGTTGCAGCCACAGTTAATGAGGTGTTGCTACCCACACAAACCGTTTGGTTAGTAGGGTTTGTACTTATGGCAGTAGCCGCATTTAGTGTAAGCGCAGCAATGGTTGATGTGACTGTGTTTCCGCTGCCTATAACATCAACGGTATAGTTACCAACGTCTCCGGCAATAACACCTGTAATTGTTAACGTAGCGCTTGTTGCGCCTGCAATAGTGCCACCATTACTAAGTGGTGCGCCATTTCTCTTCCACAAATAGCTTAGGTTAGACCCTGTAGCCGCAACAGTAAATGTTGCATTGCCACCAACGCATGCAGCTACTGCCGTAGGTTGCGTAGCTATTTGGGCCGCTTCAACAACGGGTAGTGTGGCTAAATAAATAATATCGCCGGTGCTGCTACCTTGATTATTAGTAGCATTAAAAGCACCGTAAAAGCTAAAGTCGCCGGTATTAGCCGCGGGTGCTACCCAATTAAAACTCCAGCTGCGGCTGCCGCTACCGGCGGTGCCTGCAGTTTTATGGGTAATGTATTTAGTGCCCGTTATTTGGGTATTAGGCGCATCGGTAACTACCATAGTGCCACGGTACGTGCCATTAATAGCCTGTGGCGATATTTCAAAGCCAAATTTAACCAACCCCGTGCCCAAAACGGTACCGGTAATAGTATATGTTTGGCCCGGCACATAGCCTGTTGATGGGATTGTAGAGGTAATAACAGCATTAGGCGAATTGCTAATTGCCGTTCCTGCGTGGCAACTGGTGCAGTTTCCATTATCGGCTGGAGAGCCCGAACGGCCTGCCGGAGCGCCCGATGTGCTGCTATGCACATCATTATTTTGGTATGAAAATACTATAATGCTAACTATTATAGTAATGGCGAATAAAACTTTTTTCATGGTTGATTAACTGCTAGTTACTATCAAAGTTATAACACTAATTGGTAAAAACCAACACTATAGCCATAAATGCAAAAAGGCCTGCAACAGCAAGCCTTTCAACAAGTTAGTATAGTAGTACTATTATTTACGCGCAATGGCTTTTTCAGCAGCAGCCACAATGGCTTCGGTGCTAAGGCCGTATTTTTCAAGCAGTTGCTCTGGTGTACCGCTTTCGCCAAAGCTATCGTTAACAGCCACAAACTCTTGCGGGGTGGGCAGTTCAGTAGCTAGTACGTGGGCAATGCCATCGCCAAGGCCACCAAATTTTTGGTGCTCCTCTGCGCTTACAACCGCGCGGGTTTTAGCTGCCGATTTTACTATCGCCTTATTATCCAAAGGCTTAATGGTATGTATGTTTATTACTTCGGCGCTAATGCCTTTATCGGCCAGTATTTTAGCGGCTTCCAGCGCTTTCCATACCAGGTGGCCGGTAGCAAAAATAGATACGTCAGTACCTTCAACCAGTGTAATGGCTTTGCCTATTACAAAAGGTGTTGCATCGCTGGTAAAGTTGGGCACTTTTGGGCGGCCAAAACGTAAGTATACAGGACCTTCCATTTCAGCAATGGCAAGGGTTGCAGCCTTAGTCTGGTTAAAGTCGCAGGGGTTAATAACCGTCATTCCGGGCAGCATTTTCATCATGCCCAGGTCTTCCAATATCTGGTGGGTAGCGCCATCCTCGCCAAGGGTAAGCCCCGCGTGCGATGCACAGATTTTTACGTTCTTACCCGAGTAGGCTATAGACTGGCGGATTTGGTCGTAGACGCGGCCTGTAGAGAAGTTGGCAAACGTGCCGGTAAAGGGTATTTTGCCGCCAATGGTAAGGCCTGCAGCCATGCCCATCATGTTGGCCTCGGCAATGCCTACTTGCACAAAGCGTTCAGGAAATTCCTTTTCAAAAGCGTCCATCTTTAGCGAGCCTGTAAGGTCGGCGCAAAGGGCTACTACGTTGGGGTTGCTGCGGCCCAGCTCCAGCAGGCCTTCGCCAAAGCCCGAGCGGGTATCTTTATCTCCTGTATTGGTGTATTGCATGGTAGTTTATAAGCAGCAAATATACTATTCACTTTTGGGCGAAAATAGTTTTGTTAGCAAGTATCCCGGCTGTTGAAAACGTTGCCACCTAAACTTTACCCCACTTATACTACAATAGTTGCAGCAACTATAGCACTACATGTAACTAAACTGTGCAGCAGACTATAAGCCCAAAACACATTTTCGGTAAAAAAAGCGCTTAAAAACACGCAAAAAACAATTAAAAACGCGTTAAAAAACGATAAAAATGATTTAAAACGAAGTTTTTTCGCCCTAAAAACTGCTTTTTTTCAATTGTTAATTTCGCGGTATAAAAATACCTGTTTTTGTTGAAAGAAATCCGGGCTAAGTTGGTGGTTGTTTGTTGGAAGTTGCCAGTAAAAAAAAATGTCATGCTGAGCGTAGTCGAAGCATAAATTTTTTACGCCAGATAAGTTTTTTTGTGAACAGGGTAGGGGAATAAGATGGAAAAATGCTTTCATACAACAAGACGACTAGCAGCATAGAAGAATTTTTATCTTTGCTGTAATAGAGACTAAACTTATGGCTAAAGTTATTAAAACCCCTGCTGATTTTGAGAAGACACGTTTAGACGGAGAAGATTTTGACAGGTATATAATTCCTGGAGATGTTTTTGTTAAAATAGCGAAGGGAGGGTTTGTCAATAAGAATGGATGGGAAGAGTTTCAAGAAATTTTAAGTTTTGACAATTATACTAGTGTAGTATTCCAAGATAATTTAATAGTATATGATGACATATATTTTGGAGTAGAAGAAATTAATATTGTTGTCCATATTAATGGTGGAATATATTCTAAATTTATTTTTGGTGAAGATAGTAAGGTTAACAGAGGGTTTCAAATTAATGGAGGAGTTTTTTTAGATGACTTTCAATTTGAAAATTGCATTTTCAATCATTTTTTAACAATAACAGGAGGGGTCTTTAAAAGTACTTTTTGTGCGTCAAATACACCCTTCAATACCGGTATAGAAATATCAGGGGGAGAATTTTATGATTTAGTGGAGTTTTCGCAAAATTCTAAAATTGTATCTATAGATATTAGTGGAGGAGTATTTCATAGAATGTTTGCTTTTACAGTAGAAGTTATTGTAGATGAATTGAAAATATCAGGAGGATTATTTAATGATACTTTTATCTTTAACAATTCTACAGTAAAAGATAACTTTAGTTTAAGTGGAGGTATATTTAAAGAGTCTTTAATTCTTAAAAATGTAAATATATCAAGAATGGATATTACTGATTCTGTTGAAGTTTATAATAAAATTTATTTTGCAAATATTACTTCGGAACAAATATTTATAAAAAATTCAAATAAAATCACGATTGACATAGATATTGAAATAGATAATAAAAGCAATACAGAAATTTCAAATTATAATAGTGTAGATGAAATTATTATTAGTGACGAAATAAAAAATACGATTAATATTAGTTATACTAAAATCGGCTTCCTTTCATTTTTTGAACTTGTTGCTAATAAAGATGTTGTTATTTCTATAACAAAAGTAAATATTGATAAATTGTATTTTTATGAAGCTATAAATTTCGGAAATATAATATTTAAAAGCTGCAGGACTATACCTAAAGATAATAATCCTATGTTGCTTTTAAATTACTCTGATTTAGGTCGTACTCAATTTATCGATTGTGATTTTTCTAAAGCTAAAATATTTGATTTTAAAAGCACAAGACTTACAGAAATTTTCATTGCAGGGACAATTTTTCCTCGTAAAATAACAACTAAAGGATATTCTCAAAGAAGACTTGGTTATGGTCAATTAAAAAAAGTATATGAGAATAGAGGGGATTTAATTGAAGCAAGAAAGTACTATGCAAAAGAAATGATTGCTTATTGGCAAACCTTAAAATGGTATAGTTTTGGCGAACATATATTATTAGCATTAAATGCTATATCAAATGGTTTTACACGTTATTGGATGCTTGGTATTGGCTTTACTATTGCAGTAACATATTTGTTTTTCTATTTATATTGTAATGCTTTGGGACTTGAATGGGTTAGCATAATTGACAAATATAATGGTGCTGAAATTCCTAATCGTGCAGGCAAAGTATTTGTTTTCTTTCAGCCTTGGCATAAGCCTGACGAAGTGTTTAAAGATATTCCTAATAATAATTTGAGTTTATTATGGGATTTTATTAGTCGTCTTTTTATCGCTTTTGGCATCTACCAAACCATTGCAGCCTTCCGCAAACACGGTAGGAGTGGGGCGTAGCTTGCAGCGCCAGCGGCGCGGCCTGTTTGTAGAAAAGAATATGCGGTTTGGATTTTTAGCTCCGTAGGAGCGGCCTGTAAATATAACAGTTCGCTCCTACGGAGCTTTGTTGTTTAGCTTCACTTATTTCTACAAACAGGTCGTCCCTCCGGGACTTATTTAACTGATAATTGTTTTATGCGTCAGCCGCGTTAGGGATAGCAGCGGCAGCCCCGAATGCCCCCGACGCTTGCGGTCGGGGCAAGAGTGAGGGCTATAGCGAATAGCCCGGCCGCAAAGCGAACTTGTTCTGCTTTGCGGAACGCCCTAATCCTCCCCCGTCCACGCCAAAAAGCGTGACCACCCCCTCAATGAGGGGGATATTTCGATAGAGTAGGGGGAGAGGTGAATATTAATGTAATTGCTTCGTCGCTGCGCTCCTCGCAATTACGTTTACTAGCAACTAAGAACTACCAACTACCGCAGGTTTATCAGCACCGATTTTGCCGACTCTATAGTGAACGTTTTCTCTATGGTGTACATAGTCTCCGTAGCGCCGCGCCTGCGCCATACCGCGCGGTAGGTGCCGGGCTGTAGTATGTAGCTGCTTTGGGTGGTGTTTTCTTCCATGTTTAGCACGTGTACCAGCTTGCCCTTTTCTTCGAGGTAGATGGAGCCGTACCCCTCGGTAGGAAAGAGGAACGACACTTGGCCGGGCTTGGGTATTTCTATAGTAGTGGTGGTGCTTTGGGTAACATCTATTTTGGTTAAATAAATGCGCGGCGTGGTTAAAATCTCCAAATCGTACTTGCCGGTTAGGTAGCGCTCGGTCTTCCCAAACGACTGTACATACAGCGTTTTAAACTCATTACCCTTGCGTATTATGCACTTAAGGTCGCCGTAATCGCTCTTGGTTTCAAGCTTTAAATTGAGGTAACCCGTAGGGGCATCAATACCAATAACGTTGTGTTTGCCGGGCGTTAGCACAATGCCGTCTTTCTCAACCTCGGGTATGGTGTGCACCACCAGTTTGTAGGTGCTCAAAGGGTCAAGGTAAATGGTATCGGGCACGCCTTTGGTGTTTAGCGTATGTATGTAGTTGTATTTAATAGCGCCGGTATTGCTGTCGTACAGCGTAAAATCTACGTTTGTCTCGGTAGGTTTATTGTATTTATCTAAAATATTTACCTGCGCCGTGGTGCTGTTCAGCGCCTGCGATATCACTATATTCAACACATTGCGAAACGATGTTTCGTTAGTGGCATCAAAATATTTGCCTACACATTCAAAGGCATTTTTTATAGAAACATCTAACCCTACGCCAATTACAAAGGGCCGTAATGTAACGCCTTTGCGTTGCAGGGCAAGGGCTACGGCGCAAGGGTCGCCACCACATTCTTCTTTACCATCGGTTATCAAAATGATAATATTACGCGACTTGGTATCCGGAAAATCACCTTCGCATGCCATTAGCGACATAGCTATGGGCGTTGTGCCGCTGGGTACTAATTTGGCAATACGGTCTTGTATTTTTTTGTGGTTTCCGTAGCCAAAAGGTACCTCTAGCTTAGTATCGTCACAATCTTGCGGAGGGTAATTTTTTTGGTGGCCATATACACGCAGTGCCAAATCGAGGTTGGGTATTTTCTTAAGGCTATCAATAAGTTCGGTAAGCAGGCGCTTGGCCACTTCCATCTTCGACGTGTTCTCCCAACGGCCATACATGCTTTGCGATGCATCAAACAAAAATTCGATGCGCGTTAGCTGCTTGGGTGGCGTAGACTGTTGCGCAAAGCCTTTAACAATGGGCAATGCAAACAGTAGCGCCAGTAAAAATATCTTTTTCAAATGCTGCACAATAGTTTGTGTAAGTATTATACGCAAGTTACGTGCCACAGGTTTGCTTGCGGCTTGTATGCGCCGTAGTTATAAACCGCCAATTTTTAATAGCTTTTGTGGGTTGTAGATAATAGGACCTCATCCCCCAGCCCCTTCTCCTAAAGGGAGAAGGGGAGCATTAAACCCTCTCCTTTAGGAGAGGGTGCCGACCCGCCAAAGGCGAGGGAGGCGGGTGAGGTAAAATTAGGGCGTTACCCTCGCTACGCTCGGGTCGGGCTATCCGTAGTAGTGCCGACAAGCGGCAGCTACTTACTTCTATCCCTAACGCAAAAAGCCCCAAAAAGGGGCTTTTAAATTATTTACTAGAATTATTTATACTCTTTTAGCAAGAAAAAACTCGCCTCTCGCCACTAATCACTCGCCACTTCTTAATAATCCTCCGAATTACCTACCAACTGGTCTAAGGCTGATTTTAGCTGCTCGTCGTTAGGGGCAATGCCGTGCCATTTGTGGGTGCCTACCATAAAGTCAATGCCATAGCCCATAGCTGTGTGCATCAATATCATAATTGGTTTGCCTTGGCCGGTAAGGGTTTTGGCATGGTTAAGGGTTGCAATTACATTTTCAATATCGTTGCCTTTGCTTTCTAACACCGTCCAGCCAAAAGCTTCCCATTTAGCGCGCAAATCGCCCATGGGCAGTACCTTATCGGTAGGGCCGTCAATCTGCTGGCCGTTCACGTCTATTGATGAAATAAGGTTGTCAATTTTATGTGCCGAGGCAAACATGGCCGCTTCCCAAATTTGGCCCTCTTGCAACTCACCATCGCCATGCAGGGTGTATACCAAGTTGGTATCGCCATTCATTTTTTTAGCCATAGCAGCACCACAGGCAACCGATAAGCCCTGGCCTAACGAGCCTGAAGCTACACGTATGCCGGGCAATCCCTCATGCGTAGTGGGATGGCCTTGCAGGCGGCTGTTTATCAGGCGAAAAGTGCCCAACTCGCTAACCGGAAAATAACCCGAACGTGCCAACACACTGTACCATACCGGCGAAATATGTCCGTTAGAAAGGAAGAACAAATCTTCGTCCTTACCATCCATAGTAAAGTTGGTGGGGTTGTGTTTTAGCACATCAAAATACAGGGCTACAAAAAACTCGGTGCAGCCCAATGAGCCACCCGGGTGGCCGCTTTGCGGGCCGTGTACCATGCGTACAATATCGCGTCGCACTTGCGTGCAAATGCTATTTAATTCGTTTACAGTTGCCATAAATTTATGTTGCACAAAAATACATAGTGAACAGTGAACAACCAGCAATGAACAATTAACAATTAGGAGGGAACAATTAACAATTAGTAGGGGAGAGGAGTGAAAAATTAATACTTAACCAACCGCAAGGTGTTTTGGTACCTGTTGCCTTGCAAGCAAAGAAAGTATACACCCGCAGGTAGTTTAGCTAAACTAATGTTTGAGTTAGCTGATGTAATTTGCTGTTGCCATAGTTGCTGCCCCATAATGTTTGTGAGCGTTACGGTTAAGTCTATTTCATCAAAACCGCTAAGATTTAGCATTGTATTTTCAGTAGCCGGGTTAGGAAACAGAATAGCGGTTTTTGCTAGTGCTGTTGTAGTGGTTAATGCTGTTGTTTGGCACAATGGCGGGTTTGTAGGGTTGCCCTCAATTTCTGCCGAAGGCGTTAGTGTATGCCCGCTAAAGCCTGCATAATTAGCAGGGTAAAAACTACACCTGAATACTTGGTTGTTTTGCGCCGTGCTGCCTTGGTTTACTATACCGCTATTGCTTACGGGGTTTACGTATTGCCAGTTGATATTTTCATTTGCATCTAACTCAAAAAACACACCGTTGGCACCGCTGCAAATTATAAAACCTCCATTGGCTAATTGCTGCACACCCGAAATGTTTGATGAATAAAAATCGGTAGGAGTAGGGGCGGTGTAGCTATAAAAAGTAGTGTCAGGTAAAAATACACCGCTGCCATTTGTGGGGCAGGCAGTATTTACATCCAAAATATCTATTGATGAATAATCTCCGGCAGGCCTGTTAAGTCCGTTGTTAAACACTAGTATTTTTCCACCGTTGGGCAGGCCATCATTAATCCATTGTGCATTGTGCTGGCCATAAAATTTTTGCTCGGTTGGTGTGCCATGCTGGTAGGCGCGTGGGTTTCCCCAGCGGAAAAGAAAGTCGCCGCCTTTGCCGCTAGTGCCACCGCTATGGGTAGCTGCCTGTTGGGTAGTGGTACTATGGTCAATTATCCATACTTCTGAAAAGTTGTGCGAACTTAGCATTATCTGGTTTAGCACCGGGTTGTAATCTATTGCGTTTAAATGTACCCAATCGGCCTGCGTTGGAGGCCCACCGTTAAAGTTCAGGTGCATCAATTCCGGGTGGGTTGATACGTCAGCATAATTGGCCTTGGTGTTATCAAATTCCTGCACCAAATGGTCCCACAAATTCCATTGCCAAACAATGGTGCCGGTGGTTGGTCCGGTGGGTTGTATCTCTATTATTTTTTCACTCCATAGTTCGGTGCCCACCTGGTTGCGACCGGCAGTATTGGCTTCAGCGGCAGTTTTACGGTCCCATACAATAGCCAAAACGTTACCGTTGGGCAAGGGTTTTATATCGTGGTGCTGGCATTGGCTACTGTCTGAAATTAAATAGCTCCACAGCAGGTTTCCATCCCAATCAATCAACTCAATAATACCGCCCTGCCCGCCCGAGCTGAATGTATTATTAGTTGGCGCGCCTGTGCGCAACAGGTTGCCGTTGGGCAATAAATAAACTGATTGCCCAGGCCTGTATGCACTGCCCCATTGATGTACTACTTTGCCACATTTATCAACCAAATAAGTAGTGGTGCTGCTTATAGGCGCAAATAATACATACCCGTTGCTGGTAGTATTGTTGTATAGCGTAACGCCAACCGTAGGTTGTTGGGCGTGTGTAAGGGTTAGGGTAATTGCAAATAAATAGGATAGAAATAGCTTCACAATGAGTGTTTTGTATATAGAGCGAATATACAGTTAAAGGTTTAATCAGCCTCTTGGCTCTTGGCTCTCCACTCTCCCCTATTGCGCAGCAACAAGTAAAAAGCAAAACACCCGCCACCGCATACAATGTAAAACAGCGTTTGTATACCGGGAATAATAAGCACCAGCGCGGCTGCCTCGTTTACATCAGCCCCTAATAGTATAAGGGCTTTTGATACCAGAAATATATAGGCGGGCAACGAACCTGCCTGAATGGGTATTGAGCGGCTTAAATTGCCCACTGCAAAAATGAAAAGTATTTGGGTGAAAGAGAAAGATGATATACTGGGAAAAACATCAAACCAATACCATGTCATTACAAAATACATAAACCATATAAAGGCCGTATGCGCCCAAAATGCCCATTGGTTTTTAAGCCGGAAAATGCTCAGTAAACCATCCAGCAAACCCTTTACAATATCGCTTAAAAAGCCGTGCTTGTGCTTGCGATAATAACCGCGCCACCACAGTAAAAACAGCACAAGGCCACAGAGTAAAATTAATCCTGCAAAAATAAATTTGAGCGAGTTGGCGGTATAGTACTCTAAAAGTGGGTTGTAAATAAATTGCACCACAAAATCGTACAGTAAATTAAACTGGCTAAGTAGTATGGTGCCGCTAATTATCAGCATGCAAATAACATCAACTGCACGTTCGGCAATTACCGTTCCCAGCGATGTTTGTACGGGTACTTTGTCGGTGTCGGCCAGTACGGTGCAGCGGGTAATTTCGCCTACGCGGGGCAGGCCTTGGTTTACAAAGTAGGCGCTCATATTCGCCAAAATGGTTGTGCCCAGTTTGGGTTTATAGCCTGCCGATATAAGCAATTGCCGCCAGCGTATGGCGCGGCTTAGGTGTGTTAGTGTGGTAAAAAATAAAATGGCAATGTAGTAGGAGGAAGGAATTTTGCCAAGGTTAGTAAGCAGTAGTTTAAAACTTACCGCGCTAAGCACCCATGCAAAAAGTAAAATCCCTATTGCGGTAAACAACAGGGATTTTAGGGTGAAATATTTTTTCTTTTGAGTTGTCAATGTCTAGTTGTCAGTTGTCGGTTGCCAGTTTTTCTCTCGCCTCCCGGCTCTCATCTCTCGGCTAATTTCTTTTGCTCAGCACATTATAGCCTTGCAGCTTGCCGCTTTTGCTGTACGAGGCGGATTTTACCAAGCCTACGCCCGGGCAATAGTAATCTTCAGTAAGGCATTCAAAAGGTACTTTAAGGCCAAACGTTACGCTTTCCATCTTCATGTCAGCAGTTATTTTAAAGCATTCAAATGTACCGGCTGGGGTTACAATAGTGTCTTTACCGGCCACCTTGCGGTTGGTCATAGTTATGGTTAGGCTGGTCATAACGGTAGCGCTGCCTTTGGCCGATATATCCCAACTGCTTTCGGCATTGGGCAAGGTTTGCCCTACGGTAAGGTCTTTTGGTATTATCATCAGCCCCTGGGCTTTGGCTTTAATGTCCATATCGTTGTAGCCCTCTAGCGTTTGCGCCGGTATCATTGATTTTAGGTCAATGCTCAAATCGCCATTTTTGCAAATTATAGTGTAAGCCGATGTTGATGTTACTTTGCCTTTTTCATTCTTTACTTCGTTGCTCATGTCGGCTTCGGTGCCATCGTTGCGCACTTCGTTTACTAAGTAGGTAACGGTGCCACTTACTTTATCGCGGCTGTTGTACATCGTCATTTCATACGCCGTGCCTTTTTTCATCGGTATATAAATGTCGCATTGGGCTATCATGGCTAGGCTCGCAAAGCAAGCAACAGCCACAGTAATAAGCTTTTTCATGGTGAATGATTTGTTCAAAAGTAAATTATTATAAAATACCGCAAAAAACTATTTTTGAACTACCATTTATGGGCTTGTTATCCTTCCATACAAAAAACGTTGTTGAAGCCGGTTGCGACGAGGCCGGGCGCGGTTGTTTGGCCGGGCCTGTATTTGCCGCCGCCGTTATACTGCCACCCAAATACCGCAACAAACACCTTAACGATAGCAAGCAACTTTCCGAAAAACAGCGTTACGAATTGCGCGCCGAAATTGAGAAAAATGCCTTGGCTTTTGCTGTTGTTAGTGTGGGGTTGGATGATATTGAGAAGCTGAACATACTTTGGGCATCAATAGCCGGAATGCACCGCGCGGTTGATAAGTTGAGTATACGCCCCCAAAGCTTACTTATAGATGGTAACCGTTTTAAGCCTTACCCTAATATTACGCACCATTGTATTATTGAGGGCGATGGCAAATACCTGTCCATAGCCGCAGCCTCTATTTTGGCCAAAACCTACCGCGACGATTATATGTTGGAACTACATGCCCAATACCCCGAATATAATTGGATAAATAATAAAGGCTACGCCACCAAAGCCCACCGTAATGCTATAAAGCTATACGGCCCTACACCACACCACCGCATGGGTTTTAAGTTGCTGCCCAGCCAGTTGGAACTGGAGTTTGGGGGTAATAATTAAGTCAATTTTTCCTTTTTTAAACCTTTTCTAAATTGGTTGGTTAAATGGTAGCTATTCAACGCATTGCGTATGTTGTTTAAAATTAATGAGTTGAACATAAACTAAAATTTCATTATCTTTGTTAGTGCTGAATAAGTATATTAATGGCTGCAGAAAACACGTATAAGTTCTTAAACGACATTCAATACCCCGCTGATTTGCGCAAAATTAGCCCGGACGACTTACCCGTTGTTTGCGATGAGTTGCGCGACTTTATTATTGATATTGTATCGGTTAAAGGCGGCCACTTTGGCGCCAGCCTTGGCGTGGTTGAACTTACGGTAGCCCTTCACTATGTTTTTAATACCCCTTACGACCAGTTGGTATGGGACGTTGGCCACCAGGCTTACGGCCACAAAATACTTACCGGCCGTAAAGATGTTTTTTATACCAACCGCGTACACGGTGGCATTAGCGGTTTTCCTAAACGTAAAGAGAGTGAGTATGATGCTTTTGGCGTAGGCCACTCATCAACCTCCATATCAGCAGCGTTGGGCATGGCCGTAGCATCGCGCTACAAGGGCGAAACCGATCGCCAACACATTGCCGTAATTGGCGATGGCGCTATGACCGCAGGCCTTGCTTTTGAGGGCCTTAACCACGGCGGTATTGAAAATAGCAACCTGTTGGTTGTACTAAATGACAATTGCATGGCGATTGACCCCAATGTGGGCGCGCTTAAAGAATATTTGACTGACATTACCACATCGGGCACTTATAATAAAGTAAAGGATGAGGTTTGGCACCTGCTGGGAAAAATTAGCAAGTTTGGCCCCGATGCCCGCAGCATTGTACAAAAGGTAGAAAATGGCATAAAATCGACATTGCTTAAGCAAAGCAATATGTTTGAAAGCCTTAAATTCCGCTACTTTGGCCCCATTGACGGACACGATGTAAACCGCTTGGCCGAGGTAATGGCCGACCTTAAAAAAATTCCGGGTCCTAAAATTTTACACGTACTTACGGTAAAAGGCAAAGGCTACAAACTGGCCGAGGCGGACCAAACGCTATGGCATGCGCCGGGCTTGTTTGACAAGGTATCGGGCGAGATTTTAAAGCCGGTAAAAAAAGGCCCCGAGCCACCTAAGTTTCAAGATGTGTTTGGCCATACTATTGTAGAACTAGCTAAAACAAACGATAAAATAATGGGCATTACCCCGGCTATGCCATCGGGCTGCTCGTTAAATATAATGATGAAGGAAATGCCCGACCGCGCTATTGATGTGGGCATTGCTGAGCAACATGCCGTTACCTTCTCTGCCGGCCTAGCCACGCAGGGTATGGTGCCGTTTTGCAACATTTACTCATCATTTATGCAGCGCGCTTACGACCAGGTAATACATGATGTAGCCCTACAAAACCTGCACGTAGTATTTTGCCTTGACCGTGGCGGCGTTGTTGGTGCCGATGGCCCTACACACCACGGTGCGTATGATATGGCTTTCTTTCGTTGCATACCCAACATGGTAGTTAGCGCCCCGTTGGACGAAGAGGAGCTACGCAACCTGATGTATACCGCCCAGTTGCCCGAAAATGCAGGTCCGTTTTCTATACGCTACCCACGCGGCAACGGCAGCATGATTGACTGGCGCACACCTTTTACAAAACTTGAAATTGGCACCGGCCGCAAGTTGGCCGATGGCAATGATATTGCCATACTATCAATAGGCGCTATTGGCACCGAGGCTATTAAAGCCCGCCAAATGCTTGAAGACCAAGGCATAAGCGTAGCCCACTACGATATGCGCTTTGTTAAGCCTATTGATGAGAAAATGCTGCACGAAGTGTTTCAAAAACACAATAAAGTGATAACGCTTGAGGATGGTTGCCTGCCCGGTGGCTTTGGCAGTGCAGTAATAGAATTTATGGCCGACAATGGCTACGCTGCCCATGTTATTCGCTTGGGTATTCCTGATACTATTGTAGAACACGGCACCCAGCAGGAGTTGTACAACGACTGTGGTTACTCTGCCAAACATGTTTGCGCCGCCGCCCTAAAACTTATAGGGAAGAAAGTAGCGGTAGCGTAATTAGGGAAGAGGTTAGCGCCGAGAGGGAAGAGTAAACAACTAACAGAGAACAATTTTTCAAGGTCTCCCTTATAAAGGGTAGGGATTTATATGCGTAAATCCGAGAAAGAACCAACCCCTACAAATCGCTTAGCGGGCGCAGCAAAAATTGAAATACAGCCACGCCTACACCCATGCCAACTGCACCGCCAAAAAAGGTAGCCAATGCTTTGCGCTGCCTTACTTTTTTTCGCATACCGTTTTGGTAATATTCATCGTACATCAACTCGGGGTGGGCAACGCGGTGGCCTCTTACTATGGGCCTGAAAGCACTATTTAGCGCGCCTACGCCAATGGGTACACTAAAGCCATACAATACACCCAAAAAACTGCCGCCTACGCCACTGGCAAAACCTAAGGCAAAATCGCCACCCCAGCGGTAGCGGCGGCCATCGTTATAGCCTATTAAAAAGTTTTGCATTTGGTACACCGATAGTGGTTGCCCAATGGCAGTGTCCTGATAGTATACATAACTCATACGCCCCAGCGAGTCGGCTACTGAGAAAACCCTTTCGCGCGTGGCGTTGTAAATTTTCTTCTTCTTTTTGTATTTAAATTGGATAAACTCCGAATCGAATTTGGTAAGGCTGATGTTGTAGCTTTTACCATTAAGCATGGTAAGTTTGCTGGGGGTAAATAGGCGCGGAGGGGTAGTATTTAGCCGGGTTACCACCAGCTCGTTATTTTTGTAGTTTATAATAGGCAGCCCTACGGTTTTAAAAGCCTGTTTGCCAATTAATACTGCGGCAGCAAAATTCTCGGTTACAGTAGCTACTACATTCATTAAAGTAACACTATCTAACTGTATTTGCAGTTTTATAATAGAGGTAAGGCTCACGGTATCGGTACCCGGAAAGCTAACAACATCAGCCGCGGTAAGCAATTTATCTTTAAATAGTTTTTTAGCAAAGTTTAGCGATACGTAGTTGACTTTAGCATCTTCATCATACAGTATGCTTGATGAGCGTCCGTTAACGGTTGCTTTGGCAAAATATACTCCGTTTTCATTTTTTAGCGGAACATGAATTTGAGAAAACAATGGGCCGCCAAGGCATAATAAAACAACTATCAACAGGGCATTTCTCATGCAGCTAAGGTATTAAATTTTGGCTTAGCCGTGAGCAGCTAATTATCTCTTCCCTCTCGTCTCTCCCCTAAACTACCCAATCATTACCCCTTTTACGTTGAGTATAGGTATTTGGGTAAAGTTGCTTTCGTTAATGGTTTCGGGTAAAAAGATGTACTTCTTATCGTATATCTGTTGGCCTATGTAAAAGCTTACCCAATATTCATTGCTCAGGCCAAAAACGTCTTCCATTATTACCTCAATTTTGGCAAAATCGCCGGCATCAATCTCCTTAAAATAGTGGCGAAGAGCAGAGGTTTTCCGCTGCTCTTCGCCCACCATACCATAGCCTTTAGAGTTGATGATAACATCAGTTAAAGGCGTATCTTTTAAATTAACAATGTAGGCATACCAGTTGGTATTGCCTTCTTCGTTGGTTTCCTTTACTACCGCCAGTATCACATCTTCAACGGGCGGTAGTATTATGTCCTTCTTCATGTAGCTAAATATTATTCGCCGCCGCCTAGGTATTTAAGTACGTTAGGGTCTTTCTCTGTTTTCAAGTGGCTGGTAAATAAGCCCGATATTTTGTCAAACTGCGCTTGTGCAGCTTTTAAACGGTCTTTATCGCTACCCGATTTTTGAAGGTCCCTAATTTCGTCCCTATACTTGCCGCCTATAGCATTCAACATGGTATAGCCAGCAAGCTTCATCCACCAGGCGTTCTCGTTTTCAATAATGTTAATTGCAAAATCAATGCCTTTGTTTAGTTGGGCATCATCTTTTTGTTTGGCCATATAGTTGCCAAACAGGGTAACAAAGGTATATTTCTCATTAGCGCCACTCACATTTTTGTATCCATTTACAAAAAAGTCGTAGTAACCGGCTTCGCCGCTTTCTGCATATAATGTAGCAACACCTAACAGTACATCGCCCGATTTTTCATTCTCCAGCTTTTTGGCTTCGCCCAAAGCAACAGTTTTGTCTACACCACCCAAAGCATTAAGGGCAGCGCCAATTACTAAAAATGATTTATCAGCCGTTAAACGTTCTTGGTAAAATTGCGCCATTGTTTTGTCGCCTTCAAACATTTTGGCAAGGGCATTAATAGCCGCCGCACGTACTTTCGATTTTGGGTCGTTTTTAGCAATGCCCATAATCTTGTCCTTTAGGCCTGCAAAATTCTCGTTAGGTATTTTAGGTATAGCTTTTATAGCCGCCTCGCGTATGCCGTAAAACTTATCGTCCAACGCCAGTTTTAATACTTTAACAGCTTCTGCGCTTTTCGATTTTTTAGCCAACTTCTCAACTGCATCCATACGGTCGAAAAACAATGGCGCAAGGGTGTATTGCAACACCAAATCTTCGCGGCTATGGCTATCTTTAATAACGCCAACCAACTGGTGCTCGGCATCAAAAATAATAAGCTCGGGTTGTTTGCTAACCGCGAAAGAGAATTTTTTGCTCAGGCTATCAATAACCACACGGTAACGGGTGGCTTTGCCATCTACATACACATCAATATCAACCGGTATTTTGTATATGGGCGAGTTGGTAAGGTCTTGTTGCTGCTCTACCGTTACAATGGCTTTGCCGGCTTTGTAGCCATATTCAACGTTCAACTCGGGGTGGCTTTTATCTAAAAACCATTGGTTAAAGAACCAGTTAAGGTCTTCGCCGGTAACTTTTTCAAAGCTAAGGCGCAGGTTATGTATCTCGGTATTTTGAAATTTGTTGGTAGATAAATAATCTTTCAGCGCAAGGAAGAAAGCATCGTCGCCAACATATTTACGTAGCATGTGTAACACGCAGCCGCCTTTGTTGTAGCTATGGCGGTCAAACATATCCTCTTTGTTTTTATAATCAAAGCGGATAAGGTCAACACGTTTGCCTTCGTTAGCCTCGTTAAGGTAGCCGTCCAAATCTTCCGCCAAATGCTCATCGGCTACGTCGCGGCCATATTTATATTCCATCCACAGGTATTCGCTGTAGTTGGCAAAGCTTTCGTTAAGCGGCAGGTTGCTCCAGCTTTCGCAGGTGGCAAGGTCGCCAAACCAATGGTGAAACAATTCGTGGGCAATAATGCTCTCGTTGGTTTCGTCTATCAGTTCGCGCTCGGTGCGTTGCAAAAATTCGCCGTGTACGGTTGCGCTGGTGTTTTCCATTGCGCCCGATACGTAATCGCGCACTACAATTTGCGAGTATTTATCCCAAGCATAATCTACACCCAGTTTGGTAGAGTAAAACTCCAACATCTCGGGCGTGTTGCCAAAAATTTGTTTGGCATAGGCTTCGTATTCTTTCTCTACATAGTAGTTTACCTCCATTTTGTTGCGCCATTTATCTTTAATAACGGCAAACTCGCCAACGGCCATCATAAACAGGTAGGGGCTATGGGCAAGGTCTTGTTTCCAGTAGTCGGTGCGGGTGCCGTCGCCGTTATCTTTTTGCGATATTAATTTACCGTTAGACAGGGTAACGTATTTTTTATCTACCGTCATGTAAATTTCTTCGGTGCATTTCTCGTTAGGAGAATCAACCGTAGGGAACCAGCACGATGCCGCTTCGGTTTCGCCTTGTGTCCAAATTTGGGTAGGCTTGGCAGGGTCGGTGCCTTTAGGGTCAATAAAGTATAAGCCTTTAGCATCGGTAATAGCGGCTGAGCCTGTTTGGCTTACACGCTCGGGGTTCGACACGTAATCAATAAACACGGTATACTGCTCGTTGCGGGTATAGGTGCGGTCAAGCTTAATGTGAATTTTTAGCGAGTCGTAAGTAAAGGCCAGTTTCTTTTTGTCTTTGCCTGTTAGTAACGATACCTCATTAATATCCATAGCCTTGGCATCTAAAATAAGGCTATCAACCGCATAAAAATAGGGCCTTACGGTAAGCGTAGCTTTGCCGGGCATGGTTGATGTTTGGTAGTTAAACTTAACCTCCAGCTTAGTATGGACAATATCATTTATACGTGTATTGGCGGCTTTGTATGAGGCACGCTCGGTAGGCAATGCATTAGCCGATTTTTGCTCTTTTTTAATGTCGCGGATAACACCTTTTAGCGAGTCGATAGCGGCTTTGGCCTGTATACTATCTTCAGCATGTTTTTTTAGCATTTCTGCTGATGGTTCGCCTTTTACTTTACAGCCTTGGGTGTAAATCAATGCCACACTTAGTGCAGCAAAAAGAATACGTTTCATACGTTATATTAAAAATTTTCGGTGCAAAGATTACGAAATAATACGGTATAACGGCAGTGCGGGGCAAAATTTACCCACGTTAAAACCTCAGTATTAGTATTGAAAAAGGAATAGAACCACTGCTGTGCGTACACTTACGGACAGTGTATTGCAAACGGACAGTTTTAACTGGCCGTTTTGTTTACTTTATCCCGCTTAAATACGCTGTTAAACAGTATGTTTATACTACAAATTTGTTTTGGCCGTAGTATACCGTACAACTATTTTTTAGGTGGAGAAGAAGAACAATTGGCTTAAAATTCCTGAAGCGTTATAGAGGGTAGTTCTGCGCCACCCCACTCTATTACGGTATAACCCCTTCGTATAAAAGGGATTAACGTTTGTGGGCTGCATTCATAGCCTTTATCTACCGGCATAAATATGGTAAATATGCGCTGTATGCTTTGTGGGGCAGGGCTTATAGTTAAGGGTACGGCCTTGTTGTAGGCAGTAGTTTCAAAACGTACAAATACATACTCACTTTTTTGCTGCTTGGGTGCCCAATAAGTTATAAAGTCAGTCCGCTCGCGGGCGTTAAGTCCCAATAAGGTTAGCTTAGCTTCTAAAAATGTTTCCAGTTGGTCTACTTTTACCACAAAGCCTTCAGTAAAATTAATGTAGCTCATATCGGCTTGTATGCCTTCCCAAAACAAATAGGGGTAGCTGTTGCCTTTGGCATCGGTTAGCATACCATCAGGTTTAGCTGTTACATGCCAGCTATTATCACTCCCAATTTTAGGGTAGGTGTAAAGGTTGCTGCCTGTAAAATTTAATGTAATGTCAGTTTGTTGCTCTTTTTCAGGATATAGGTAGATAACAGGCTTTAATGTCCGTATGCGTGTTGGGTCATCGTTTCCTTCATAGTCATCCATTATGAGTATTGGGTATTGTCTATTAATTTTATTATACAGCATATAATCTTGTTCAACTAATAGGGCATAGCCAGGTATTTGCCTGTAGCTTAAAAAGCCCATACGGGTTTGGTATGTTTTTACCATAGGCCAATTGCCCGGTATAGCGTACATAAACTTAATAGCGCTATCCAGTTTATTTCCCCAACTGTTATCCAGTTTTTTAATTTCAGCTACAGTTTTAGGATATGTTAAACCGTTGTACTTTAAATTTAATAAAGAGTCAAGTTTGGATACAGATTCAGCAAATACAGTAAGGCTGAAAAATAGCATCAATACGGTAATACATTGTTTGGTTTTCATAGTCATGTTGTTAAAATTCCTGAAGCGTTATAGAGGGGAGTTCCATTCCGCCCCATTCTATTACCGTAAAGCCTTTGCGCGTAAAAGGCGTAAGGGTTTGCTCTTTTACTTTCCTGTCGCTGCTTAGCGGGGCAAATACCATCATTATACGTTGCATACTGGTTGGCGCAGGTGTTATAGTTAGCGGAACAGCTTTGTCATAATTTACAGTTTCAAACCCAATAATGACCGAAAAGCCGGTTATTTACCTATACCCTACTAAGGAAATGCAAGTGAACGTGAAACTGGATTTTAAAGGCACTGATTTATACACATGGCCGCAGGTTGGCGAGGCAACAGAATGG
>JANOCJ010000355.1:0-1885 GCA_031412115.1 Flavobacteriales bacterium | reverse complement strand
GATCGGAGGTCATTAGGGTGTTTTGTTTAAGGGTTTGGAGGAAGGTAAGGGTTTAGGCGAGTTGGGCTTCGGTGGCGGTTTCGATTTCTTGGAGGAGAAGTTCTTTGACGGTCATGGGTGAATCTCCGTAAAGTGTTTCTTTATTTTACGTCTTCGCTCACGCCTTCGATAAAGGCGACTAAGCCTTTGCCCCAAATGTTTTCCTAGGAGAAGTGTTCGCTGACTTTGACGGCTGCTTTTTTACCGCCGTTGTAAAGGCGTTTGACGTTCAGGAGGTTTTGCCATTGGGGTGATTCCCGTTTCGGGAGGCTTTCTGCTAAAGCAGAGGCTTCGCCAACGCCAACGCGATGCTTCGAGTGATTTGAATTCGGCATCGATAATGTCGATCGCTTGTTGGGGTCTTGAACGAAGGTGTGCTTTTTCTCTAGGGCCTAAGAATTTTTCTGTGATTATTTCAAGAGGCGAATAAAGCCTGCTTGTTCAAAGTGACGATCGGTGGTGAGTGCTGTTTGAATATTGAGTTGTTGCATGAGGATGAAAGAGCTGCAATCGACAAGTGACCAAGGTTTGTCGGGACGCTTTTGGCACAGTTCCCAAGCAGAGTTGTCGATCGATTCACTGATATGCAAAATCTGAATATAGGGTCTGCTTTTAATCGTATTAATGATCTCAAAGATACGGTTTCTGGGCTGACGAAGTGGACTATCGAGCAAGGCAACGAATTCGGTAATGATGTAGTTGGTTGTGATGATTTGGTGATTCTGGGTTCTAGCGAGGCTGAGTTGTTGGAGGGCTTGAAGATAGTGGGGCTGATCTTGGATGAAGAAACTTGCCCAGCCGGAGGTGTCTACGAAGAGGCTATTCGGCATCGCGGTTCATTTCCTGGTAGAGGGCTTGACCGAGATAGTAGTCATGGTTTTCGGCGAGGTCGGGAATGTTAGAGGTGATGCAACCTGCGAGTTGGAAGAGTGGATCATCGGTGAGATCCGGTGCGGCGGGTTGAAGAAATTGCTGGCTGAGGGTGGTGAGAATGATTTGTTCGATGGTGAGTTGGGTTTGGGCAGCGCGACGCAAGAGGGTTTGTTGGAGATCGTCGGAAAGTTGGATGGTGAGGGATTGTGACATGATGGGTTCTCTATTGGTATAGAACAAATTTTACGATCACTAGCCCATGAATTTACACCCCTTTATCAGGTGTTTCGCTGAGCTTGTCGAGGTAGGTGACGATCGCAGTGGCAATTAAACTTTGATCGAGTTGCTTTTTGGCGACTTCAACGATCGCGGCTTTCCCGGCTTGGAAATGACGTTCCGGATTGCGGAGTTGTTTGCCGAGATTGCGGAATTTGTTGTTGGGATTTTGTTGAATTTTGGTGAATTCGGCGTCGATGATTTCGATCGCTTGGGTTTCGGTGGTAACGTTGGGGTGTTGGGTTTGGAGATCGGTGATGAGGGTTTTTAGGTCTGCGATCGCGCTTTTAATTTCGGGATCTGTGGTGTAATTGTTTTGGGTTCCGACGAAATCACCTGTTGGATTGTCTCCAAAGTTAACAGGTGCGCTGAAAGTTGCGCCGCTGAAGTCGTTTTTGGGTTGGTCTGCCATTTGTTTGGTTCTCCGATCGATCGTCTCTAGTTTATCTTCAATTTTAGCAAGGGAGGATCGATCGCCTCCACCGCCTTCAAGAGAGGGACGATCGGCTTTCCTGGGTTTTGCTTGTTGTTCGATTTCGTAGTTGTAGAATTGGTATCTAGATTGAATTTTGAGAATTGCAGATCTATAACTTTCACCAGGATTCACTAATTGCCGTATCCATAATCCAGATAATAAGTTTGCCCCGCCAATCTTACCTAATGCATAAAGAATAGCGCTAGGAATAGCGCTTCCGTG
>JANOCJ010000354.1:0-6133 GCA_031412115.1 Flavobacteriales bacterium | reverse complement strand
GCCCGATTGCGAGGGCGGTAAAAACGATTTTAGGATGAGTAATGCAAATATTTGCTTATTCAACTCTTCGGGGTTGGTTTGTATGCTTGATAATGCGGTACGTGCCTTATCATCGGTAGTAGACGTGCTAAGGCTAAAAGCAAATTCGGGCGACAATAAGTTGCGCGACAACGATAGCCTTGCCTCAACCGGCAGTTTCTTTTTATATGGTTCCAGCTCTTCGGTAGTAGTAACGTAGGGGCTTACTATAGGGGCAAACGATGTTTTTAGCGTGTAAATAGCTGTAAGGTCTACACGGGCTTTGTAAACGTCGCCGCTCCAGTTAATAGTACCGCCTTTTTCAACCACAAACTTTTTGTTAAGCAGGTTTTTTAGTGTAAACAAATACTCCCCCTCATCAATAACGTACTCGCCGTACATTTTAAAATCGCCCTTGGTGTCAATATTCATTTTAAGGTTTCCGTACCCTTTTCCTCTAATAATATCACCCACCTGTTTGTCAAAAATAATCTGCACTTCAGCATCGGGAGTTACCTCCAAATCAAGGTTTAAAACAATGCCGGTAGATACTTTTTTCTTTACAGCAACCTTTTTAGGGTTATGGTCTACAAACACAATAAAATCTTTGCTGCTGGCCGAATTTGGGCTGCTAAGCGGTATGTAGAATTTGGTTTTGGGGTTGGTTTTAACATCGGCGCTAATGGTAGTTTTTTCAATATCGCCTTTAATATTAATTAAGCCGGTAACATAGGCTTGGCCGTAATACGATGCATCGGGCGTTGGGCCTGTGTTTAGGCACATAAAATTCTTAGCTTTTATGTTAATGTTGTATTTCCAGTCGGCAAAGGCTTTGTGGGTAATTTCGCCGCTTACAAGGGCGGTATTTTTATCGTCGTTGTTATCTACCAAAAGCAGGTTCTCAATTATAATTTTGTCTTTGTGAATTGTGAACTTATCTACAAAATTATAGGTAGTGCCCAAATAATCTATTTTAGCAATGGTGCGTTTTACATCAATAATGCCTTCCAGTGTAGGGGCTTTTTGGTCGCCCTTTATGGTAAAGCTGGCAGAGCAATCGCCACGCACAAATGTAACGTTGCCTTTTAAGTAAGGGTTTATTGCCTTTAGGTCCAGTTTATTAACCTGCACTTTCAAATCTAAATTATCCTTATCGCGGCTAGGGTATACCTTGCCGGCAACCATTACACTTTTTACGGTATCGTTTTTAAGTATAAGAGCATTTACGTTAATGCTTTTATTGTCCTTATCCCACTCGCTAACAATATTGCCAGTGCCAAAAAGGGTACCATTAACATGTAAGTCAACCACGCGCATGGTGCTTCTAAACAAAGGCTCGTCGTACAAATTGCTTAATGAAAAGCTGCCGTTTAAATTACCTGCCAGTTGTATCACCTTATCGGGCACAAAACGGTTTACGTTGGCTAGGTTAAATTTGGTAAGGATTATATTTAGCTGGTCTTCCGGATTAGGGCTAATGGTACCAAATGCTCTAAAGCTTTCACTCTCGTTGCCTATAACCAGTTTGGTAATGCTTATTTTATTTCCGTCAATTACAATTTCGTTGTCAGGGTCGACTTTCCAATGGTAGGTAAATGCGTCAAGGTTTACCTTGGGCAGATTTATGGTAATTTTATCTTTGTCGGAGAAGTGCGCCACTGCCGATATGCTTCCGGTGTTGGTAGTACTGTCTACCGTATTTTCAAAATCAACGTCAACCATCAGGCTGTCGTTATGGGTATAGGATGTAAGGGCAACATTATCAAAAAATATGCCTTCGGCGGGTTCCATTTGGTTTACCGTAGTGGCTAAATATAATATGCCGTTTTGTGTGCGCGAGCTTATCTCTACCCCTTTAAACGGAATTTTGCTAAATACTACATACGGCACATTGCCAGTAAGTGTTAGCGCATCCATTTCAGACCTGTACGTACCTTGAAAAGTACCGCCTGAATCTACCTGCAAGGCAGGCAAAAATATATCGGTAACGGGCCTAAGGTTTTTAAGCGTAGCGGTAAATGAAAAATCTTGCGCACTTTCAGCCGCAGCCTGGCTTGCATCTTTTACAAGGTATGATGGTAGGAAGGAGTTGATTGTTGCAAGCAAGGATTTGGCAACGGTTTCAAGCTTATAATTGCCTATAATATTTACATCGGCAATATCTGAATCTAACCGTATTTGTTTAGGCATAGTAGCCACATCCGAATACAACTTAACCGAGCCTACATCATACGTGCGGGTGCCGTATTGCATTACCAAATCACTGGCTTCAATATCGCCATTTAGGGTTTCAAGGCTATTGCCTGTAAAGTTTGACGATAGCTTGGCTGTAATTACCAGCGACGAATCTTTCTTAATTAAATTCAGCGCCGTTAAATCTATCCGCACAATTTCAGCCTCAAAATTATACACCGGTACATCTTTACTAAAACTCATGGTGCCATTAAAGGCCAACTGCATATTGGGGTCGGTAGACTCTACCCTACCCGTAAATTCAGATTTTAGTAAATGCCCGTCAATGTCTATATCGTGGTATTGGTAGCCATTAAAATCAAGCGCGGTAACATGGCCTTTTACTTCGGTATCTATGGTTTTTAAATCAAAGCCTTTACCATCAACCGCAACATTAACCGTCATAGCCCCCAAGCCTTGGTCGGGCAATAACTCGCCCAGCTTAAAGTTAACGGTGCTAACTCGGCCGTCATACGCCATGTCTTTACTGCCTTCTATTTGGGCCAATTGCAAGTCGGTAACAACGGTACCCAATGCGGTAGTAAAAACCCCTTCGGCTACAAAGCTGTTAAAAAAGCCCGTATAGCTGCCTTTAAAGATAACCTGCCCCAAGCGGAATACCTCCGGCGGAAGCTCCAGCTTATTAGGTATGCCTGTATTGTAAGGTGGCAGCGGTATAGTAGCAATATCATTGCCATTGGTAACAAGGCTTTTTACCTTGGCATCAATAAACAACTCTTTAGTATTGCTAAGGCCGTTAA
The DNA here is from genome assembly GCA_031412115.1 of Flavobacteriales bacterium. Classification (GTDB taxonomy): domain Bacteria; phylum Bacteroidota; class Bacteroidia; order CAMBQF01; family CAMBQF01; genus CAMBQF01. Next base: position 3,122 of record JANOCJ010000354.1, on the reverse strand, counting down.
TGGTAGCATCGCCAAAAAAGCGGGTTTTGCTGCCGTAAATCAACTCAAGGTTTTTACACTTTAGCTTATTTAAGCGGCCGGTAATTTGCCCCGCCAAATGCGCTTTTAAGCTTATTCCTTTTAAAAATGGCGAGAAATAAGCAATATCGCCCATTTCAATATCAGCCTTTTTAATGTTAAAGTTTACATTAACACTATCAAACGGGTGGCCAAAGGCATTAAAATTATTAAAGGCAAAATCAACATCGCCAACTATGTTAGTATTGTTGCTTTTCAGGTTTAAATTGTCAAACGCCATTCCCTTGCCGCTCATCTTAAACTTGCAACTCATATTTTGCAGGTTAAGGCCGCTTTGCTCATTGGCGCTCATCTTTTTCATGTCGGCATCAATGGTATCGCCGTGCATATGCAGGTTTTCAAAATCGGCATTAATGTGCGATGCTACAATGTTTCGAGCATCAAAGCCCCATTCGGGCGGTGTAGCGCCCACAATGGTGTACGAAAATTTATTATTTATCAGGCTAAAGGTTTCGCACTTTATATCAAAGCCCTTGCTTTTGGTGGTGCTTTTTTTATCGCTTTTAAAGGCATCAACAATAAACTGAAAGTTTAAGCCTTTCTCGTCGGGGTATTTGCGCAAGCCAATGCGCGCGTTGCTCAATGTTATTTTAGATAGCTTAACCCAGCTATTGTCTAACGAGTAGCTGCTAATGCCCGCATACAATTTACCGGCATACAGCAGGGTGTCTTTTTTCTGGTCTTCAACATACACGCCCTCTAATATAACAGTACTGAAAAACTGTATGTTAACCGATTTTATTTCAACCTTTGTACCAATCTTATCGCTAAGCCAACCCGCAGCCTTTTGGGCAATATAGGTTTGAACGGCAGGCAACTGCAATAAAAAATAGACCACTATTAGTAGTCCAAACAAAATGCCGAAAAACCAGGCTAATATTTTTAAAAATCGTTTAATGCCGCCAAAGATAAGTTTAACAATGCTTGCGCGTTACAAATTTCGCGCCTAAGCTCCATACTAACACCAAAAAAGCATACTTTGATTAACTTTGCAGCGTTGAAAACTCCAATTATTCTGGCTATTGAAACATCGTGCGACGATACATCGGCTGCTATTGCTGATGGTACACGCATTTTGAGCAACGTTACCGCCGGGCAAAAAATTCATGAATTATATGGTGGCGTAGTACCCGAACTGGCATCGCGCGCACACGAAAAAAACATCATACCTGTGGTTGATGCTGCCTTTAAGCAGGCAGGTGTTACCGCAAAGGATATTGATGCCGTTGCTTTTACCCGCGGTCCGGGCTTAATAGGTTCGCTGTTGGTGGGGGCATCGTTTGCCAAAGCTTTTGCATTGGTAAATAAACTGCCGCTGATAGAAGTGAACCATATGCAGGCGCATATATTGGCCCATTTTATTACCGCCGATGCATCGCTTACAAACCAAGAATACTTCTTTGTCAATAAGCCACAGTTTCCTTTTCTATGCCTCACAGTATCAGGCGGGCATACGCAACTAATTATAGTAAAAGATTATTTTGATTTTGAACTGGTTGGCCAAACCTTGGACGATGCCGCGGGCGAAGCTTTTGACAAAACAGCCAAGTTATTGGGTCTACCCTACCCGGGCGGCCCGTTGGTTGATAAATATGCCGAGATGGGCAACCCCAAACGCTTTGATTTTGCCCGCGCACAAATGCCTAATTTTGATTACAGCTTTAGCGGGTTAAAAACATCGGTGCTGTATTTCTTGCAGAAAGAAAAACTTAAGAATGAGCACTTCATTCAAGAGAATATCAATGATTTATGTGCCTCCATACGTGCTGCTATTGTTGATATGCTTACGGGCAAATTAGTGAAGGCTGCCGAGCACCTCAACATAAAACACATTGCAATTGCCGGTGGCGTATCGGCCAACAAAGGCCTGCGCGATGCCCTGCAAACCATAGCCGCCCAAAAAGGCTGGCAGGTGTTTGTTCCGCCCCTAGCCTATTGTACCGATAATGCCGCTATGATAGCCATAACTGGTTACCATAAATACATGGCTAATGAATTTACTACCGCTAGTGCAGTGCCTATTGCAAGGTGGCCTATTGTGTAACCTCACCCCTATTATGAATTGTGCATTTTGCATTATTCATTGTTCATTGTTATCTGTTCACTGTTCTCTACATTTGCCCCTATGATGGCTTACATTAAAATATTGCGCCTACCCAACCTTATACTGCTGGCACTAACCATGTTTGCCGTGCGCTATTGCCTTATACGCGGGTGGCTAAAGCAAACTGCATACTACTACCAAACCATAGATACTGTTAACGCCATCAACTTTTCGATGAGCGATTTTTACTTTAACCTGCTGGTTATATCCAGCGTGTTAATAGCGGCTGCCGGTTTTATCATCAATGATTATTTTGACCTGAAAACTGACCGCATAAACCGCCCCGGCAGCAATGCCGTTGGCCGTGGCGTTAGCCGCCGTATGGCTATATTTTTACACGTTACGTTAAATGCCATTGGTTTATTAATAGGTGTGTTTTTAGCTTGGAAAGGCCATGCTTGGCGCTTAATTGGCGTACAGGTATTTAGCATTCTGCTACTATGGGTATACTCATCGTACCTTAAAAAGCGCGCCGGTTATGGCGATTTTGTTATTTCGTTCTTAACACTACTAATACCCATTAGCGTGTATATGTACGAGGCTGCTTTTGGTTTTACCAACCTTATAAAGGAGCTATCCACAATTATTCCGCAAGATGAGTTGCCCCAAACAGCCCGCCTTGGGCTTATACCTTGGGCAATAATGGGCTATGCCATTGTAGCGGCGCTAACCAACTTCATCCGCCAAAATTTTAAAGACCTTGAGCAACTGCAAGGCGACCGCGAAACACATTACCGCACCCTGCCATTGGTTTGGGGCGAAGAGAATACCCGCAAACTGGCTGCAGCCCTAACACTTGTTACGTTTATACTTATAGCCCTTACGCAATATGTAATGTTTACATGGGGCTTAAAAACAATGCTATTCTATACTACGCTGGCTGTGCAATTGCCGTTGGCAAGTGTGTTGGTGGTAGCGCTGCGTGCACGCCAAAACTCTC
>JANOCJ010000353.1:0-10872 GCA_031412115.1 Flavobacteriales bacterium | reverse complement strand
GGTGCTGAACGATACGTTGGCTAACGGTTAAATATCCCCCTCTTTTACAAAAAACAACGTTCCGGGCGAGCACTCTGCAAAACCATTATGGGCTTTAAAATTACCCGACAGCATCCATTGCGCAGTTTGCGGGTTGTATTCAATCATAGCCTCTACATCCTTTAAGCACCACGAGAAGCCGGGCTTGCAATGGTCGTCATCCAGGCTAAATTCGGTAAAAGTAAATTTGCCGTTTTCGTAGTTGCCGTTAAAGCTGCATTTGCCCCAGTACATATTGCTATCGTACCAAACAATGGTACAGGTGCCGGTAACATCGCTGCCGTGCTGCTCAATCTCAATTGATGCAGTGTAGGCAAGGTCGTCGGCACCGGGGTTCATAAAATTCTCCTGAAAGAAATGGCCTTTCCATACGCCGGTAATATCGGCCATAGCGGTTTGTGCCTGCATATATAGGGCGGCAAAGCTAAAAGACAGTATAAAGAGTAACCGACGCATGAGCAATGTTAACTTAATGTTATGTGAACTTTAACGTAAAGTTACATAAAATGTTCTAACTAAAACTAATTCCGCCGGTATGTATAGCTAAAATATTTGATTGTGAGGGTATTAAACCCTCTGCCGCCATCTTATAAATGGCAAAAAACAGCTTCCCCGTATAAACGGTGTCAAGCGTAATGCCTTGAGCCTCTTTAAACTTTGCAATAAAATCAAGCAGTTCAGGGCTTGTTTTGGCATAACCGCCATGGTGGTAGCCGCTTACTATTCTCCAGTTGGGCAAATCCTCTTCGTTTTCAACGTATTTTTCAACGGTAGGGGTAAGGGTATCTTCGCCCTTCAAAACAGATAAGCCCCAAATGTTAACAGAGGAAACGTTAATTATGGGTAGTAGGGAAGGAGTTAAAACCAGACCGGCCAATGTGGTGCCCGTGCCACAGGCTGCCATTATGTGGGTAAAAGGCGAGGCATCAAAACCATGTAGAATCTCGCCGGCACCTTTTACTCCCAATGCATTTCCGCCCCCTTCGGGTACGATATAAAAAAAATCGCCAAACCTATCCTTTAGCCGGGCTATAAAATCTGCGCTTTCCTTTTGGCGGTATTCTTCACGCGATACAAAATGCAGTTGCATACCCTGCTCTACACAATATTGCAAAGCCGGGTTTAGTGTTGATGCTAATTCTTCGCCCCTGACTATTCCGATACACCGCAAGCCAATATAATTGCAATAAGCCGCTGTTGCTACCAGGTGGTTTGAATAGGCCCCGCCAAAAGTCAATATCCCATCAAAGCCCTGCAAAATGGCATCTTCCACATTATACTTTAGCTTATACAACTTGTTGCCCGAAACATAGGGATGGATGAGGTCGTCGCGCTTAACGCACAGGTTGATGCCTTTCTCTGCTAAAAAGGGGTCGTTAATTTTATCTATACGGGTGTTGAATTGCACGGTATGGCAAAGGTAGCAAGCCGGTTTCCGATAAAGCCAAAAAACTGTTTTTTCTTTTTGTGGATTTTTCAGGCAATTTCATCTTAGTAAAACACCGGCCGCTATGAAATACGCTATACTGTTTACTTTTTTTACAATTGTTTTTTCGGCCAAAGCCCAAACAACAATTACTCCGTCGGCCGATACAACAGTTGCCTATGCTGTAACAATACAAACACCCGCCGTGGTGCATGTTGATTATGCTTTTGATAGAAGCATACAAGACAGGATGGTTTCCATTGTCGCAGGCTATTATTGCAGTTTTGGAGTAAGGGATAAAGACATTAAGCGTATTACCACAAGTGCCGAATCAGGCGCTTTATTCACTAAAAACAATACACTTTGTATGGCCGCCGCTGAGGTTACATTGCCTGTTGGTAAAGGTTTTGAAGTAGGCTTGCGCGGCACGTTTGCTAAAGGGTTTTCAGTCCCAACGGCCATTATCTCATACAACCGATCAGTTTATCCTAAGGTTATGTTTTCAGCTTTTGTTGGGCCGGGCGCAGCATTTTTTAGCCGCAACCAAAGTAATATTATTGTTGGCCGCAATGGCAATGTTACTGAACAGCGCACCACGGCTTTTGCTGTTGATGGTGGGGCAAGGGTATCGTATAGCATTTACAAGTCGTTGGCGGTAAGTTTGGGCGGAGGCGCTTTGTTTTATAGCGGAAACAATACATTGCCATACGTTACCGCAGGTGTTGAATTGCGACCGGTAGTAAAACGCACAAAGCAAAGTATCAGCTATTGCCAATACAGGGAAAGCAGGAATTAGTAGAGCAATTAAAACCAATTCTGCTTTTCGTTGTTAACTTGCGCAACAAAACAACAACAACCATGTCAAAACTACAAGTAGGCGATAACGCCCCTGATATTACCGCTAACGACCAAACCGGCAAGCCTTTTTCATTAAAAGCATTAAAAGGCAAAAAAGTAATTTTATACTTCTACCCTAAGGATGATACCCCCGGCTGCACGGCTGAAGCCTGCAACTTTCGCGACAATTATTCGGCCTTAAAAAAGAAAGGTTTTGAAGTAATTGGCGTAAGCGTGGACGACGAGAAAAAGCACAATAAATTTATTGAGAAATACGAACTGCCTTTTACCCTTATTGCCGACACCGATAAAAAAGTGGTGGAAGATTACGGCGTATGGGGCGAGAAAAAATTTATGGGCCGCCAGTACATGGGCACCAACCGCGTTACCTTCATCATTGGCGAAGACGGTAAAATTGAGCACATTATCAATAAAGTAGAGACAAAAGACAGCACCAAACAGGTGTTGGATTTGGTGGGATAAACCCCCTCATAAACCGCATTTTTTATTTATCAACAGCCCTGTTTTGCCGCAGGGCTTTTTTTATCTTTACACATTACAGAAGAAAAGAACAAAGAGAACATGGCAAAAGATATTAATGCAGAAAAACAGAAGGCTTTACAACTAACTATTGATAAGCTGGAAAAATCGTACGGAAAAGGTTCTATTATGCGTATGGGCGATGAGCCTGTAGAAGCGCTGGAGGCCATATCAACAGGCTCTATTGCCTTAGATGTTGCCCTTGGCATTGGCGGTTTGCCTAAAGGCCGTGTTATTGAAATTTATGGCCCTGAATCGTCGGGTAAAACAACATTGGCTATACATGCTATTGCCAATGCACAAAAAGCCGGCGGCATTGCAGCGTTTATTGACGCAGAGCACGCTTTCGACCGTTTTTATGCGCAAAAACTTGGTGTAGATATTGAGAATTTATTAATCTCTCAACCCGACAATGGCGAACAGGCATTGGAAATTGCCGACAACCTTATCCGCTCGGGTGCTATTGATATTATTGTTATTGACTCGGTTGCGGCACTTACGCCAAAAAGCGAGATTGAAGGCGAAATGGGCGACTCAAAAATGGGCTTACAGGCCCGTTTAATGAGCCAGGCTTTGCGTAAGCTTACCGGCACAATCAGCAAAACAGGTTGCTGCTGTATTTTCATCAACCAGTTGCGCGAAAAAATCGGTATTATGTTTGGCAACCCCGAAACCACTACCGGTGGTAACGCCCTTAAATTTTACGCTTCGGTGCGTTTAGATATCCGCCGTATGTCGCAAATTAAAGATGGTGATGTAGCTGCAGGTAACCGCGTAAAAGTAAAGGTGGTTAAAAATAAAGTAGCCCCTCCGTTCCGCATGGCCGAGTTTGACATTATGTTTGGCGAAGGCATTTCTAAAATAGGCGAGATTATTGACCTAGGCGTTGATTACGGCATTATTAAAAAAGCAGGTTCGTGGTTTAGCTACGACGAGCAAAAGCTTGGCCAGGGCCGCGATGCTGTTAAACAATTGCTGCACGATAACATTGAATTGGCCGACGAATTGGAAGCCAAAATACGCGAGAAGCTAACCGGCCAACCCGCTAACTAACATATTTTATTGAGTTTTAAATGAGCGAGCCGCGCCCTAATGAGAATTATTCATTGCGCGGCTTGCGCTATTTAGTGCAAGACCAAGAGGCGCGCCGTGTTACCATTGTTACCTTTTCGGCATCTTTGTGTTTAATATTCTGCTACTACCTTTCAGTAGCCGATACACGGTTTTTTCTCTACCGCTTTTTCTCTGAAAATATTACCGCTTTGCAAGGGCCCGATAACCTGCACACAAAAGTGTATTGGGGGCTGTCTGTATTTCTGTGGTATTTTATAGTGCCTGCGCTTGTAATAAAGCTTGTGCTGCGCCAACCATTGTCTGACTACGGCTTTGCCCACACAGGCATATTAAACGGCCTTAAAACATATGGTTTGCTCTTTGCCGTTATGTTGCCGCTCATAATCTACTTCTCATACAACGCCCATTTTCAAGAGACGTACCCTTTTTATAGGGTAGACAATGGGGTGCTTTCCTTTAAACGGCTATTGGTTTGGGAAGCTGTGTATGCTATGCAATTTCTGGCAGTAGAGTTTTTCTTTCGTGGTTTTCTGTTGCATGGATTAAAAAAGACGGCCGGGTTTTTAGCCATTAGCGCTATGGTATTACCCTATTGCATGATACACTTTGGCAAGCCCATGCCCGAAGCCATTGGTTCTATAGTAGCGGGTTATGTATTGGGCTATTTAAGTCTGCGCAGCAACAATATTTTTCCCGGTATGCTATTACACATTAGCGTAGCCTATAGCATGGATATTTTATCGCTATGGCATAAGGGGTTGTTGTAAAAAGTCAAGCCAAAAGTCAAGTTAAAATCAAGTTTTCTTGACTTTTAATATTCGATTTAGTAAATTTGTTCTATATTTACTAGACCAATGAACGCTATTAAACATAAAAAAGAATTAGGCGCAGGATTTTACACTGTTCCAGATATCAGCGCTTTACTAGGGTTTTCCCAAAGTAAGGTGCGTAGGTATTTGGATTTATATTGGGATGAGCAAGCAGGACAGGCATTATTTGGAGACACCTATTCTTGGTCTGTAAATGGACGCCATAAAGCCGTTAATTTTTATGTGTTAATAGAGTTATATACATTTATTAGCCTACATGATTTGGGTTTTAGTATTCATAAAATATTAAATATTAGAAATAATATTCGAGAAGAAGTTAAAACGCAATATCCATTTGCAAGCCAAAAAGTATTAACGGATGGAAAAAGAATTTGGTATGAACATAACGATGCTATAATAAAGGCTGACGGATCAAGGCAAATAGCAATAACAAAGATTATAACGGACTTTGCAAAAAAAATAGATTTTCAAAAAAATACAGCACTAGCCGAACGTTTTTGGCCAAAAGGAAGAAAAAGCTCAATAGTAGTTGATCCTCATCATTATTTTGGTAGCCCGGTTATTGATGGGACTAATATTGGAGCAGACACTATTCGTTCATTACATGACAGCGGTGAATCTATAAAACACATCAAATTTTTATATGATTTAAGCGATAAGCAAGTTAAAGATGCTATCGCCTTTTATAAAAAGGCTGCATGATAAAAATTTACTTAGACGAAAACCTATCACCTTATGTGGCTCAAGCATTAAATATGCTGAACAAGGGATATTTTATGAATGTTGAGGTTGAATCAACAACCACTACATATGGTAAAGGGGAAAAGGACGAAGTAATAATACCAAGCATTGGAAAAAAGGGTGCAATTTTAATAACAAGGGATATAAATATTCTACGCACTCAACTTCAATTTGATTTGTGTAAACAATATAATTTAGGCGCATTTTTTATAAAAATGCCTAAAGGCTCTCAGAAACACTGGGATTTAGTAAAATTGTTAATTTCTAATTGGGAAGAAATACTTAAAGTATCTAAGAAAGCAAACAAACCCTTTGCATATTACATTACTCCTAAAGGAGTAAAGCGGTTATAAAGGGTTTCCCTCCAAAAAAAGCGTAATCACCCTCGGTAATGCATAATCGTCCAGTTTTTCTATATTAATAGTAAAACCATTTGACCATTCGGGCAATTTTCCTTTGATATCAAGCAAATAAAAAGAAGTGTAAATATTCTGATGTGAGAGGATATGCTTTATAGGTTCACCAACGGGTGTTAAATCCAGCTTCTTTTTCACCAAATAATTTAAAATCTCTGACCCACTAATAATGGAGGAAGTATCTCCCCCTCTCACTTTAGGAGAGGGGGTAGGGGGGTGAGGCTCTGCCGTTTCCACCAACGGAAACTCATATAACGTTTGCCAAATGTCTTTAGCGGTGCGCTGTTGCAGTATTACCTCATTTTTATTTTTTATTATGAAGTAATGAAAGTAGCGGTTTTTGCTGGCCGCGGCTTTGTTTTTTACCGGCAGTTCGGCAATTTTGCCCTTAGTAAAAGCATAGCAGGTAGCATTAAACGGGCAGGTATTGCATAGTGGACTGGGTTTGCATTGCAAAGCGCCGAACTCTATCAACGCTTGGTTAAACGTACCGGGCTTTGCATTGCCCATTAGCTCTAGTACTATAGTCGAAAATTCTTTTCTCCCTTTCTCCGAAGGTACAGGCGTTGTAATACCAAAATAGCGTGCTAAAAAGCGAAACACATTCCCATCAACAGCGGCGGCTTTTTCATCAAAAGCTATAGATGCTATAGCACCGGCAGTGTAGGGGCCAATGCCTTTTAGCTGCGCAATTTCTGCAAACGTTTTTGGGAATTTTCCTTTATAATCCTTCGCTACAATTTTAGCGGTTTGGTGCAAATTGCGCGCGCGAGAATAATATCCCAAACCTTGCCACAATCGCATTACAGCATCTTCATGCGCATTGGCTAAATCGGTAATAGTAGGGTAAGCTTCTGTAAATTTATGGTAATAGGGCAGGCCTTGCTCTACGCGTGTTTGCTGCAAAATTATTTCCGACAGCCATATTTTATAAGGGTCTTTGGTGCCGCGAAAGGCAAGCGTGCGCTTGTTCTGTTCGTACCAATGTAAAAGTGTGGCTGCAAAATCCATTGGCTATAACAACCCGTTTGTTTTAAAATGGTTTAACACCGTTTGCGTTGCGCCGGTATGCTTGGCAACATAATCACCGGCATTTTTAGCTGCGGGTTGGTACAAATTATTGTCGGTACTAAGTTGGGTAAATACTTTTTCAAACCCTGCAGCATCAGCAATAGTAAAGCCTGCGCCGCACTCCTGCAAGTGCAAAGCCTCGGCAAAACGCTGGTGGTTGGGCCCGAAAATAACAGGAATTTCGTAGGTAGCTGCCTCCAGCAAATTATGTATGCCGCTGTTAAAACCCCCGCCAACGTAAGCAATAGTAGCGTATTGGTAAGCAGATGATAGGATGCCGATGCAATCAATAATCAACACCTGCGCTTGGCGCGTAGTGGGTTTGGTGTATAAACTATTGTCACGAAACAGTTGCTGCAAGCGTCTTATAGAAGCTTCATTAACTTCGTGCGGGGCAAAGATAAACTTCCAGCCTTCGGGTTTTTGGGCAATTAATTGGGCTATAATTTTTTCATCTTCAGGCCATGAACTGCCTACAACCAACACCTTGCTATCTCCGGCAAAAGCTTCTATTACAGACAATTTTTGGGCCTGTGCTTTTACTTCGGCCACACGGTCAAAACGGGTATCGCCGGCAACGGTAGCGTTAGTTGTACCAATGTTTTGTAAGAGGTTTTTCGATTCTTCATTCTGCACAAACAGGTGGTTAAAGCAGCTAAATACTTTGCGCGAATTTTTTCCGTACCATTTAAAAAAGTGTTGCTCTTTCCTAAATATACCCGATACCAAAAACGTGGGGATAGCCTGTTTTTTCAACTCATACAAAAAGTATTGCCAAAACTCATACTTTACAAAAACCGCTACTTTGGGTTTTAGCAAATTGATAAAACGCCTTGCATTGCTTGGGCTATCAGCAGGCAGGTAAAACACGGCATCAGCCCCAATAAAATTTCTACGCACCTCATAGCCCGAGGGCGAGAAAAACGTAAGTACAATTTTGTGTTGGGGGTATTCTTTTTTAATGCGTTCCATTAGCGGGCGGCCTTGCTCAAACTCGCCTAAAGATGCACAGTGAAACCAATAGCAGCCTTGCAATGTAGCAGCTTTACTTTCTATCTCTTCAAATAAATTTCTTCTTCCTGCAACCCAAAGTGCGGCTTTTTTATTGCCAAACAATGCAGCCAGCCGTATAGCGGTAAAATACAGTTGGGTAGCAATGCGGTACAACAGCATTAGTTGTAGTAATAAACGTTGGTGTCTCGGCGGTAAAGGGGCAGCAACCATGCTATGCGCACACTGTATAGCTGGTCGTTGCGTTGGGCTTGGCTTGGGGCCTTGCCCTGGTCAAAATTCCAGGGGCGGCGCTCGTAAGTAAAGCCTTGCAAAAAGTCGAACCCGATGTAAAAATTAACCAGCTTTTTGTTGCCCATGTAGCGGTAGCCTAATGATGCGGTAACAGACGGGCCGTTGGTTTTTCGGTCGTAGCCTTTTTTATAATCGCCCTGTAAAGGAAAAACGTTGTTATCGCCAACCTCAATACGTATTTTATGGTTTATAAAACCGCTGCCAAGGCCTAGCACAATACCGGTGTTGCGGTTTGTTTTGCCTAGCGGAATGAGTTTGCTAATATTGGCCGAAAGGATGTAACCGCGTTGGTATGTATACACTTCGCCATAGGTGCCCGATGAGGTAATAAGGTTTCCGTTAGAGGTTGCAATATCTGCCAGCAGGCTATCTTCTTTTACATTGCTGCCAAACATAAACTGGCCGCTTACGCCCCATATCCAGTTTCGGCTGGTTTTGTATTGAAAGCCGCCACCAATGGCCGAATTAGCATCGTAGCGCTTGGCTAAATCGCCTGCGGGAATTTGAAAAGCATAGCCAACCTCTACCGTAGCAACAGATATTACACTGTCTTTAACATTTTTTGCTTTGGTTTGCGCCTTTGCAAAAAAGGGCAAACACAAAACCAAACATACTATAAGGGCTATATTCTTCATCGTTTATGCAAAGATAAACGCAACTTAGTGAGGAAAATTGTAATACGGCGAAATCATTAAATAAACTATTACGCCCGTAGCGGTTACATACAACCAAATAGGAAAGCTAAAGCGCACCAATTTGCGGTGGCGAACCACATTGTTTTGCAGGCCGCTATAAAAGGACAGCAGTATTAAAGGCAACACCGCTGCAGCCAATACAATATGGGTAAGCAGTATAAAAATGTACAAATAGTACAAACTGTTTTCTTTAGGGAATGACGTTGCAGGCGCCATCCAATGGTAAGTAATGTACGACACTAAAAACACCGACGATAAACCAAAGGCCGTAAGGTTCAGTTTTTTGTGCAGATTAATATTGCGCTTTTGCTTTATTTGATAAAAAGAAAACAACAGCAGCAATGTACACGAGCCATTTAAAAAAGCATTAAGCTTTGGCAATGAATAAACAAAAGTGGGTATTGGGTTTGGTACGGGAATAATTTTAAGGCTAAGGATAAACACTACAACGCATACAAAAATGGTAATACCGGCTACGGCCCTAAAAACTAACTTATCATTCATAATATAAAATTTTACTAAATATTTTGCAAAAGTATAGTGTATAGCACACCAAAAACCATTTATTTGTAAAATAGTTTAGATTTGTGAACTTGTAGGGACTAAAACTATGGCAGAATCGACAGACGGATACACCAAGGAAGAGATTTTTAAAGCCTTCCGAACAGTGGCTATCAACTCAATGATAATGTGCGTGGCCGCTTTTGGCCTCATCAACTTTTTGTACAATACTACTTGGTACTTAACGGCCTACCACTACATAAGCCGCCCCATTTTAAAATACAATTACGTTGATTTTTTGCGCGAGAAAGGCGAACTGGTTTCGGCAACAGATAAAACGTTTGTTTTGCCAGCCACATCAAGCAACAAGGATGACGAATACAACAACCTGTCCATTTCATTAATAGATGGGGCAGTAGGTAGCAATGAAGAGCGTAAAATAATAGCCTACGATGGCAGCACCCATACCGCTATTATTGATAAACGATTTGATAAAATTCCCCCTAAAGGTGCCGCCTACCAAATTAATAATACAGGCTGGTACCCGCGAGCAGTAAAAAACATATACATGGCAGGCCCTTTGCTATGTGGGGGTTTGGCGTTGTTGTTCTTCGGGCTTTTTTATTCGGCAAGCCGCAAGAGTATAAACTACCGCATGTTTATGCTGTGGGCTTTTATTTGGAGTGCAAACTACCTGCTGGCCGAATGGATGGCCGTATCTTTCCTGCGCTATTCAGGCATTGGCGTGCTAACACGTTATTGGTATTGGACCGAGCGCGACCGGTTTATTGCCGCTTTGGTGGCGTTGGTTATTATTACGTTTTACGGGCGCTTTATTACCAACTTCTTTATGCAGTTTACCCCGTCTATGAAGTACATGAAGCGCGGAAACTACCGTGTATTGGCGCTATACAGCATTTTATTCCCTTCTATTGTTACAGCTTTAGCTATTTTGGCTTTCCGCATGTCGTACGATTGGCCCATAACATTTGCACTTGCTTTGGGTAGCATGATAATGGCCACCGTAACCTATATGCGGGCTGGCGAGCGCAATTTTAAAGTTACCTTTTTTGAAGAGACCTATTCGCCGGGCATATCCGTTGGCGGGCTTATATTTTTAGGCGTTATCATTGCCATACACCTTTACTTGGCAGTGTTTCATTATTCAATGGAGGCGGGCTACTTTTAGGATTATCTTTACGCCATGCAAAAAAAGCTATTTATTACCGCAGGCATATTTGGCTTGCTGGGCGTAGTGTTGGGCGCTATGGGCGCACATTTTCTTAAAGAACATTTGGATGCCATTAGGCTGGAAAGCTTTAACACTGGCGTAAAATTTATGTTTTACCATGCCTTGGCATTGTTGGCTTTTGGCCTAATTGCCGAGAAAAATACCG
>JANOCJ010000352.1:0-14695 GCA_031412115.1 Flavobacteriales bacterium | reverse complement strand
CGCCCCAGCGCGGCGCGCTCGTTCACATGGGCTCGGTAGGTTTGCAAAAACAGGTTTTTGTAGCGGAAACGTATTTGTCCGTAGCTGTATGACCAGTCTTTAATTTGCGCAGCGCCAAGGCCTGTTAGTTCAACCCCACTGGCAGTGCTGCGGCCACCGGCAAAAATAAGTTCGGTGTTGGGGTTAAAACGGAAATCAATGCGGGCGTCAAAGTTGTAGTTTTTCAACTTGTAGTTACGGCTGTTGGGTATAGAGTCGCCAACGGGTACGCGGCCATCGGCCGTTTGTTTACCTTTTTGAATGCTATCCGGCTCCAATAGGTCGGTATATTCCCAGTCATTACCTACAAGGTATTGGCCCGATATTTTGTAGCCAATTTTAAGGCCGTTTTCGCGGTCAAGTAATTTGCCTGCATGGCGTATGGTGCCAATCATAACGCCGCGTTCGCCATAGGTAAAGCTTACACTGGTGTTAAAACGCTTGTCCATATCTAACGGCGAGCGGGTAATAAAATGTATAGCGCCGTTGGCAGCGTTAGGGCCGTATAGGGCCGATGCCGGGCCGCGCAATACCTCAATACGCTCAATATCGTCGTAGTTAAAGGGTATAAGCTGCTGCACGTTTACACGTAGCGATGGTACAGTGGCAATACGGTTATCTACCAAGTTTAATACAGCACCCGAGAAGATGTTGTTAAAACCGCGGATAACAGTGTTGCTTGATGCTATACCGGTGCGCATAATATCTACACCTTGTATGTTTTGCAAATGCTCGGTAATAACCGGCGCTATGCGCGATTGTATTTGCGCAGCCGTTACTACGCCTACCGATGCGGGTGCATCAAGTGCCTTTTCTGACCGTTTAGAGGCCGATACGATAACTGCATTTAAGTCAACATTAGCCTTTTTAAGTGTAAAGCTAAAGTTGCCACCGGCTACAGCTACTTCTTTTTCTTCGTAGCCAAGTAGTTTAAATACTAAGGTTTTGTCTTTGGCTTCGTCAATGGTAAGTGCAAACTTACCGTCAATGTCGGTAACAGCACCTATGCCTGTTTCTTTCGATTTTACAACAACACCGGGAAGCCCTGAGCCGTCTGAATCTTTAATGGTTCCGCTGATTACTTTGCTTTGGCCTATGGCCAGATAGGACATAAATAGCCCAACAAAGAGTAAGAGTATATTCTTCTTCATAGTTATACGATTGATGGAGGGCAAGATAGAAATTTTTTCAAATACAAGCAGAAAAATAGTTTAGCACAGAATGGCTAATTATTAACCATTCTGTTAAGTCTGTATATGCCTATTTATAGGTGTTTGCTGCTAATATTTACTCCGGGTAAATTAAACAGCGTAAACTATTTTTAAAATATAGTTTAGTTGATTATTTATAAATCCCCAAATCTTTAAAAATGCTGTAGGTAATAGCAATGCGGGCAGGGCCAAAATCTTGGTTGGTAGTATCGGCAGTGGTAATACGGTTAGCAAAAAAGTATACATTGTTATTGGCTTCGGCATAGCCAACATACCAACCAATTTGTTTGCCATCCCCAAGGGCCCAGCCTGTTTTAGCACGCAGCTTAAAGCCCACAGTATCTTTAGCTACCATTATATTTTTTACAATATTAACCGTTCGGTTAGCAAATGGAAGCGAACCGTTTTCCAGCTTTTGCAAAAAATCAATTTGTTGCCTTGGCGATATTTTAAGGCTGTCATTCAACCAAAACATATCAACCGCGCCTGTGGTGTTTAGGTTGCCATATTCAATCTTTCCAATCCATTCCTTCATACGTTCAGTACCAATACGGCGGGCCATTTCTTGATAAAACCAAACGGTAGAGTTTTTATAGGCTGTTTTTAAATCGGTATCGGCATTCCATTTCTCAATGCGGCGCTTTACCCCATCCCATTTCAGTACCTCATTTTCATCTTTAATAACCCCTGTTTCAATTGATATTAGCGAGTTTGGTATTTTAAATGTAGATGCAGGCGTAGTAGCTATGTTGGTTTCCTTCTCGTTATAATAAGTGTATTGCGTTTCTTTTTTATCAAATAGAATAAAGCAGCCATCAACCTTATATTGGTCATAGTACTTTTTAAAATCGTTGCGGGTTACCGGCGGCAACGTATCGCAACAACCTTTTTTCTTTTCAACTTCAGCATTGTTGCAGGCTATTGCAAATATAAATATGGGTAGGATGGAAAGGAGTTGGCGCATAGGGTAAAAGTAGAATTTTTAAAAATTACGTATTGCTGTTTTTGGGAATAAAATGTACCATACATGATAAACGAATATTAATCAATACAATATAACCCTTGGGTATAGCTTACTTTTAACCTGTGAAACATTGCATGTTATTTTTAATTGCCACGCTATTATTAACCTGTAAAAAGGCTGATGATACTCCGGTACGGTATTGTGGCGAGGCCAATTTAGGTTCATCTACCAATAAAAAACGCGTTTTATTTATTGGGCTTGATGGCACACGTACCGATGCCCTGCAGGCTGCCAACACCCCAACTATCGATTCGTTGGCGGCAGCAGGCCTTAGCCATTGGAATGTTGATCGAGGCATTAACACGGTGAGCGTGCCGGGATGGTCAACAATTTTACATGGTGTTTTTCCGCAAAAGCACGGCTTAACCAAAAATAGTTTTGATGGTAATAATTATGCCCAATACCCCGATGTTTTGTATTACATACGCCAGGCCCAACCAACGTGGGAGCTTTATTCTATAAGCCACTGGGACGATTTTTTAAACATTACCGACGGGCAAAATTTTTGCATGGGCGTAAACACCGAAGATGAACTTACCAGCCGCGCCCTGTATTACATGCAAAGCCATAACCCTGATGTATTGCTGCTGCATTATGATTACCCCGACCACGAGGGGCACAATTCAGGCTTTAGCCCAAACAACCCGGCCTATTTAAAGGCTATAGAGGATAATGATGCGCGCATTAATACACTAATGAAGCAAATAAAATTTAGGGAGGCCAATTATAACGAGCAATGGATGGTAGTGCTATGTACTGACCACGGCGGCGAAGGCACAGGCCACGGCGGACAAGACGATTTGCCCCAAACGCGCTTTGTTTGGTTTATTGTTACCGGCCACGGTATTGCCCCGGCCCAGTTGCAGGGCTATCATGCCAATACCGACCTTATGCCAACCATGCTAAAATACGTTAACGTTGCTGTTGATAGTGCGTGGGGGCTAGATGGGCAGCCGCTGTATTAAAAATTGGGCATAGCGCAACAATACAAAATCACCTTTCCCGTTCATTCGCTACATTTGCGCTTTGGTGAAAACAGCACAACGCTATATAATACTTTTGGTATGCCTGCTTATGGCCTACACCGGCAAAGCCCAGTTGCCCGATAGTGTTATTGTTACATCGCAGTTTTACCGCACCTTTAATGAGGATGATATGTTCTCGCACATCAACACCAAATACCGCGCGCTTGATACTTTAGTTACCGATTTTCACGTTTACAACCCCGTAGTGCGCATGTATAACATGAATACTACATTGGGCAACATTGGCAGCCCATCGCGCAACCCCGTTGGCATACCCTATACAGGTTTAGGGTTTGACCTTGGCATGAACCAGCTATCGCCGTGGGAAAATACCAAAGCCAATGCCTTGTTTTACCGCTCGCGCGCCCCGTTTTTAGAGGTAAGCTATATTAACGGTAGCAAAAAAGAGCAGTGGTTTAACGTAAACCTAAACCAAAACATTACTAAGGGGTGGAATGTGGGCTTAAAGTTTGAAAGGCTTAACTCATCAGGCTTTTACACCAACCAGCAAAGCAACAATACCAACTGGTTTATCTATTCATCATACCAAAGTAAAAGCAACCGCTACCGTTTGGCTTTTAGCGGCGCGCGCAACAATTTATCAGCGCGCTTAAATGGGGGCTTGGTTGATATTAGCCAGTTTACCGAAAATACCGAAACCAACCGCCAGTTGTTGGATGTAAACCTAAACGGCGCCAAAAGCATTTGGAAAACCCGCTACCTGCATATACAGCACGGCTACGATTTGGCCTATAAGAAAAAAGACAGCCTTAGGGCCGATGGCAACGTAATACCAAGTGGCCGAAACAGCGTGCTGCGCCTTTACCATGTATTTGATTTGGCCGACAAATCGTTAATGTATAACGATACCCTTTTTGCCATTGATAGTTTTTATACCGCGCCTATGTATACCGACTCGGGCACGCACGACCAAACCGGCAATACCATTATTGAAAATAAAGTGGGGTTAAAGTTTCTGTCGGAAAAAGAAGGCAGCGAGCCCTGGCTGGTTGATGTTTTTGCCGGCCACCAGTTTTTGCGCTGGAATAGTAATACCCACGGCCAAACCAAAGAGCAGAATATAGCCGACAAGGGCAACAATATTTATGTAGGTGGCAACGTTCGCATACCGGCCTTTAAAGACTGGAGCTTTAACGGTAGCGCCACCCTGTTTTTAGCCGGTTATAATATTGGCGATTATGATGGGCGTTTCTCCATATCGCGCACCGCAAATGATAGTTTAGGCAGCTTAAAGAGTAGGGTAGAGGTAGGGCTTATGGTAAAAGCTTACCAGCCTACGTACTTGCAAAGCCAATACACATCAAACTTTTTTGCGTGGAATAATGATTTTAAAAAGACGTTTGCCAACACCCTTTTTGCCAACTATACCCACCCTAAGCTAAAGATTAATGCCCAAGCATGGGTTACCGATATGCGCCAGTATGTATATTATGACGAGAACGCCCGCCCGCAGCAAGCAGCCGAAGGGGTTACCGTATTTGGCGCGCAGCTAAGCAAACGCTTTTTGCTGGGCAAAAAATGGCATTTTGATGAGTACCTAACCGGGCAGTACGTAACGTCGGGCAAGCTGCCATTACCCAATTTTATACTGCGCCATAGCATGTATTTTAAAAGCTACGTTATAAAAAAGGCGCTACTGTTGGCCGTAGGATTTGATGTGTACTTTAACACCGGTTACAAAGCGCCCAATTTTATGCCGGCTACCGGCCAGTTCTACATTCAAAACCAAACCAAGGTGGGCAACTACCCTTATGTCGACTTCTTCCTCGATGCCCAAATTAAAAAAGCCCGCATTTTTATTAAGGTAGAACATGTTACCTCGGGGCTATTGGGCAATAGCTATATTCAATATCCCAACCACCCCATGAATGACCGCGCCATTAAGATAGGCATCAACTGGAGGTTTTTTAACTAGTTAAAAAAGTTGGTAGTTGGTGGTTCGTAGTTGGTAGATTAGTTTTTGATAGATTTGTAATTATGGAGAAAACTAAAAACTACAAAGACTTAATTGTTTGGCAAAAAGCTATCGATTTAGCTGAGCTAACATATAAATTAACAACAGGCTTTCCTAAAGAAGAAATTTATGGCATCACTTCACAAATGAGGAGATGTTCCATTTCTATTGCATCAAATATTGCCGAGGGACAGGCAAGATCTTCAATTCCGCAGTTCAAACACTTCCTTACTATCTCAAAAGGTTCTATTGCCGAACTGCAAACTCAATTAATTATCGCCGAACGGTTAAAATATTTATCAACGGAACAAAACTCAGTCTTTCAAGCGCTTTTATCAGATATAGCAAGGCTTTTGAACGGATTGATAAACTCATTAAAAGAGTAGTTTGCTAAAAACTATCAACAAACAACCACCAACTATTTTGGATCTCTACAAATATTTTTCAAAAATATTTGTAGAGAAGCCAAAATATACTACATTTGCAGTCCTTTTTATAAAAGGAGAGTGTTAGCAACAACAGTGCCATTGCAATGTTGGTGCGGTATTCAGCTAAAAAAGCCGGTGTAGCTCAGTTGGCCAGAGCAGCTGATTTGTAATCAGCTGGTCGGCGGTTCGAATCCGTCCACCGGCTCGTTCTTTGAACATATTGAAAAAAAATTGGAAGGGGGGATACCAGAGTGGCCAAATGGGACAGACTGTAAATCTGTTGATTAATTTCTTCGAAGGTTCGAATCCTTCTCCCCCCACAAAAAGCACGGCCGCTAGCTACCAATTGGTATAGCAGCCCACACCGCGGAAGTAGCTCATTTGGTAGAGCATCAGCCTTCCAAGCTGAGGGTGGCCGGTTCGAGCCCGGTCTTCCGCTCCAAAAAGGGAGAAAGACGACGGCTAAAACTGTTGCCAAACTCCAAAAGAATAAACAGGCCCAAAAGCCTTATTGTTCTTCAGGTTAATTAAGTTTAGCCACTGTAGCTCAGAGGTAGAGCACTTCCTTGGTAGGAAGAGGTCAGGGGTTCAATTCCCCTCAGCGGCTCGTAAAAAGAGAGTATTAGAGTAGAGTAAATAAAAAAGTAAAAACAACAATTTAAACAAATTTTAAAACCATCTGTCATGGCTAAAGAGAAATTTGAACGGAACAAACCACACGTAAACATTGGTACTATTGGCCACGTTGACCACGGTAAAACTACCCTTACTGCTGCCATAACTACGGTATTGGCTACCAGCGGTCTTGCCCAGTTACGTTCATTCGATTCAATCGACAACGCTCCCGAAGAAAAAGAGCGTGGTATCACTATTAACACTTCACACGTTGAGTATGAGACGGCTAACCGCCATTATGCTCACGTTGACTGCCCAGGTCACGCTGACTATGTGAAAAACATGATCACGGGTGCTGCCCAAATGGACGGCGCTATTCTTGTGGTAGCTTCTACAGACGGCCCTATGCCTCAAACCCGCGAGCACATCCTTTTGGCTCGTCAGGTAGGTGTACCTAAGATTGTAGTATTTATGAATAAAGTTGACATGGTTGACGACGAAGAGTTGTTAGACCTTGTTGAAATGGAAATTCGTGAGCTTCTAACGTTCTACAACTATGATGGTGATAACACACCTATCATCCGTGGTTCAGCTTTAGGTGGCTTGAATAACGACCCACAATGGGTTGAAAAAATTAACGAATTGATGGCAGCTGTGGATAGCTATATCCCAGTTCCACCACGCGACATCGACCGTCCGTTCCTAATGCCGGTTGAAGACGTGTTCTCAATTACAGGCCGTGGTACTGTTGCTACAGGTCGTATCGAGAGCGGTAAAATCAACTCTGGTGATGAGGTTGAAATTATGGGTATGGGCGACGACAAATTGAAATCGGTAGTTACCGGTGTTGAGATGTTCCGCAAAATACTTGACTATGGTGAAGCTGGCGACAACGTAGGTTTATTACTACGCGGTGTTGACAAAAAAGATATCCGTCGTGGTATGGTTATTGCTAAACCGGGTTCAATCACTCCTCACACACAATTTAAAGCTGAGATTTACGTATTGAAGAAAGAAGAAGGTGGTCGTCACACTCCTTTCCACAACAAATACCGTCCTCAGTTTTACCTACGTACAACTGACGTAACAGGCGAAATCATGTTAGGCGAAGGCCGCGAGATGGTTATGCCGGGTGACAACTTAACTATTGAAGTTCACCTAATTGTTCCGGTTGCTATGGACAAAGGTCTACGTTTCGCTATCCGCGAAGGTGGCCGTACAGTAGGTGCCGGTCAGGTAACTGAGATTTTGAAATAAGTACAGACCCCTCAGGTCTTGACAGAATAAAGAATTAAGGTGTACCGCCTAAAGCGGTACGCCTTTCTTCACCTATAACAAGTACATAAAGTTAGGGGTGTAGTTCAAGGGTAGAATAGCGGTCTCCAAAACCGTTGATGGGAGTTCGAATCTCTCCACCCCTGCAATTAGACAACCGGAAAAACAAAGAAGAATGTTAAAGTTACGCACATTTATACAAGAAACTTATACTGAGTTGACCACCAAAGTAACCTGGCCAACCTGGAGCGAGTTGCAAGAGAGTGCCATCATTGTTATGGTAGCATCACTTATTATAGGTGTATTTGTTTGGGGCATAGACCAAGCCTTTAGCGGTTTGTTAAGTGTTATTTATTCAATGTAATTAGATAACTCATGGCGATAATGGCAGATACTCAGGTAAAAAAATGGTTTGTAGTAAGGGCTATTAGCGGCCAAGAGAAAAAAGTTAAAGTTCAGATAGAAGCGGAAATTAACCGTAACAAACTGAGCGACTTTGTTTCGCAGGTGCTAATACCAACCGAAAAAGTATACCAAATACGCAACGGAAAAAAAGTAAGCAAAGAGCGCAGCTACTTTCCGGGCTATATACTTATTGAAGCTGCATTGGTGGGCGAAATACCCCACATTATAAAAAATATAACCGGCGTTATAGGCTTTTTAGGCGAAACCAAAAATGGCGACCCTGTACCCTTGCGCTTGGCAGAAGTAAACCGCATACTTGGCAAAGTAGATGAACTGGCCGAGAAAGATGAAGAAATGAGCGTGCCTTACATTGTTGGCGAAGCAGTGAAAGTAATAGACGGGCCATTTAACAGCTTTAGCGGTATTATTGAAGAGATAAACGAAGAGAAGAAAAAACTAAAGGTGATGGTAAAAATCTTCGGCCGCAAAACCCCTTTAGAGCTCAACTTTATGCAAGTAGAGAAAGAGTAGTAGTAAACATATTTTTTAACAAGAGTGAAAATGCTGTTACACATATAATGCTTCCACATTTAAAGTCAGCTAACACAAGTAAAAACAAACAACAATGGCGAAAGAAGTAGCAGGATTAATTAAGCTTCAGGTTAAGGGAGGCGCCGCCAATCCATCGCCCCCAATTGGGCCGGCTTTGGGTTCAAAGGGTGTCAACATTATGGAGTTCTGCAAACAGTTTAACGCCCGTACACAGGACCGCGCAGGCAAAGTATTGCCGGTTATTATTACCGTGTACGCCGATAAATCGTTTGACTTCATCATTAAAACCCCTCCGGTGGCTATTCAACTGTTAGAAGCGACAAAGCTTCAATCAGGATCGGCAGAGCCTAACCGCAAAAAGGTAGCAGCTGTTACCTGGGACACGGTAAAAGGCATTGCTACCGAAAAAATGCCCGACCTTAACTGCTTTACCTTAGACAGTGCCATGCGCATGGTAGCCGGAACGGCTCGCAGCATGGGTATTACTGTAGAAGGAACTTCACCCTTTAACAACTAATTCGATGGCACGTATATCGAAAAAAAGAAAAGAGGCCTTAGCCAAAATTCAACCCGAAAAGCAGTATACCCTAGATGAGGCATCAGCCTTGGTAAAAGAAATTTCTAATGCCAAATTTGATGCATCGGTGGATTTAAACATCCGCTTAGGCGTAGACCCCCGCAAAGCCAACCAAATGGTACGCGGTATTGTTACACTACCCCACGGTACAGGCAAAACTGTGCGCGTATTGGTACTTTGTACTCCTGACAAGGAAGAAGAGGCCAAAGCCGCCGGTGCCGATTTTGTTGGTATGGATGAATATATCGACAAAATTAAAAACGGCTGGACCGATGTAGACGTAATTATTACTATGCCCGCACTAATGGGTAAAGTAGGCGCTTTAGGTAAAGTTTTGGGCCCACGCGGCTTGATGCCTAACCCTAAAACAGGTACTGTAACGCCCGAAGTTGGCAAAGCAGTAACTGAAGTAAAGGCAGGTAAAATCGACTTTAAAGTTGATAAGTTTGGTATTGTTCACAGCTCAGTAGGCAAAGCGTCTTTTACACAAGACAAACTTGCTGAAAACGCCCGCGAACTTTTATCAACCATCATAAAGCTAAAGCCCACGGCAGCAAAAGGCACGTACATTAAGAGTGTTTACATGTCAAGCACAATGAGCCCCGGCATTCAGGTAGAACCTAAATCATTCGGCGGTTAATTTGCGCTCTAAAACAAGTAACAATGACTAAAGAGGAGAAAAACTCATCAATCGACGAGCTTGCAGCAACGATAAACGCTTCAACCCATTTTTACATTGCCGATATTGGCGGTTTAACAGTGGAGAAAACAAACGCACTTCGTCGCGAATGCGCTAAACAAGAGATTACTTTGCGTGTGGTAAAAAACACCTTTTTACGCAAAGCCCTTGAGCGCAGCGGCAAAGACGTAAGCGAACTTTACGGTGTGCTGGAAGGCCCAACTTCAATCATGTTGTGCGAAGTAGCCCCTGCACCGGCTAAGCTTATCAAAGAGTTCCGTAAAAAGAACGATAGGCCTATACTTAAAGCAGCTTATGTACAAGAATCTGTGTACGTTGGCGACAATCAGCTGGATGCACTCGTAAGCATCAAATCGAAGAATGAATTGATAGGAGAAGTTATAGGTATCCTTCAATCTCCTGCTAAAAACGTTATCTCTGGCCTTAAAGCTAGCGGCGGTAAATTGGCAGGTATCGTTAAAACCTTACAAGAACGTAATTCATAAACAAGTAAAACAAGTATTAACAAATAAACATCAATTAAAATGGCAGATTTGAAAGCTTTTGCTGACCAGTTGGTTAACCTTACCGTAAAGGAAGTTAATGAACTTGCCCAAATTTTGAAAGACGAGTATGGCATTGAGCCTGCAGCTGCTGCTGTAGCTGTTGCTGCTCCTGCAGCCGCTGGCGAAGCCGCTGTTGAGAAAACATCATTCGACGTAATTCTTAAAGCAGGTGGTCCATCAAAATTAGCAGTTGTAAAAATCGTTAAAGATATCACTGGCCTAGGCCTTAAAGAAGCTAAAGATTTAGTTGACGGCGCTCCAAAACCTTTGAAAGAAGGTATTACTAAAGAGGAAGCTGAAGCAATTAAATCACAGCTTGTTGAAGCCGGTGCTGAGATTGAGGTTAAGTAATTTACTTAACCGGATTTTCCGGTACTAACACAGTTAAGACCTCTCCGGTAACCCCTGTAAAAGCGGGTGCCCGGAGCAGGTCTAAACTTGTTTAATACTTATTGGTTATATATAACCACCATTATCACAGTATAGTTCAAACCTTAAAATTTTTAAAGCTTTGGCGCTTAATAAGAAAAATCAACGGATTAACTTTGCTTCAAGCCAGTTGCCGACCGATTACCCCGATTTTCTTGATATCCAGTTAAAGTCTTTCCAAGACTTTTTCCAGCTGGAAACATCATCAGAAAACCGCCAAAAAGAAGGATTGTACCGGGTTTTCGCCGAAAATTTTCCAATTTCGGACGCCCGTAACAACTTCGTTCTGGAGTTTATCGATTATTTTATTGACCCGCCCCGCTACAGCATTGAAGAATGTATTGAGCGTGGCCTTACCTATAGCGTTCCGCTAAAGGCTAAGTTAAAATTGTATTGTACCGACCCTGAACACGAGGATTTTGAAACCATCATTCAAGACGTGTATTTGGGCACAATACCCTACATGACACCCAAAGGCACTTTTTGCGTTAACGGCGCAGAACGCGTAGTGGTAAGCCAGCTTCACCGCTCGCCGGGTGTATTTTTCAGTCAAAGCCGCCACGCAAATGGTACCAAGCTGTATTCAGCCCGTATCATTCCTTTTAAAGGTTCGTGGATTGAGTTTGCTACCGACATCAACAACGTGATGTATGCGTATATTGACCGTAAAAAGAAATTGCCCGTAACTACCCTGTTGCGTGCAATTGGTTTTGAAAGCGACCGCCACATCCTTGAAATATTTAACCTTGCCGATGAGTACAAGGTTAGCAAATCAACCATTAAAAAAGTACTGGGCCGCAAACTTGCTGCAAGGGTACTTAAAACTTGGGTTGAAGACTTTGTAGACGAAGATACCGGCGAGGTAGTTTCTATAGAGCGTAACGAAGTAATTATTGACCGCGAGGTTGTGCTTGAACAAGAACACCTTGACAATATAGTTGAAGCCGGCGTTAAATCTATCATCTTGCATAAAGATGACGTTACCGCTGCCGATTTTGCAATTATTTACAACACCTTGCAAAAAGATACTTCAAACTCTGAAAAAGAGGCTGTGGAGTATATTTACCGTGTGTTGCGTAACGCCGATCCACCGGATGAGGAAACTGCCCGTGGCATTATTGACAAATTGTTCTTCTCTGACAAACGTTATGATTTGGGCGACGTAGGCCGTTACCGCATCAACAAAAAGTTGGGCCTTAACACACCTGACGAGACCCGCGTTTTAACAAAAGACGATATTATTGCCATTATCCGCTATTTGATTCAGTTAATCAACTCTAAGGCTGATATTGACGATATTGACCACTTAAGCAACCGTCGTGTACGTACAGTTGGCGAGCAGCTTTACTCTCAGTTTGGAGTAGGCCTTGCCCGTATGGCACGTACTATACGTGAGCGTATGAACGTTCGCGATAATGAGGTGTTTACCCCAACTGATTTGATTAACGCTAAAACGTTATCATCGGTTATCAACTCCTTCTTTGGTACCAATCAGCTATCGCAGTTTATGGACCAAACCAACCCATTGTCTGAGATTACGCACAAGCGTCGTCTTTCAGCACTTGGGCCGGGTGGTTTAAGCCGCGAGCGTGCAGGCTTTGAGGTACGTGACGTCCATTACACTCACTATGGCCGTTTATGTACTATTGAAACACCTGAGGGACCAAACATCGGTCTTATTTCTTCGCTTTGCGTTTATGCTAAAATTAACCGCTTAGGCTTTATTGAAACTCCTTACCGTAAAGTAAACAACGGACAGGTTGATTTGAAAGCCGACATCGTTTACTTAAGCGCCGAAGAGGAAGAAAAATCGAATATTGCACAGGCAAATACACAAATGAGCCCTGAGGGTAAATTTAAAAATGCCCGTATCCAGGCCCGTTATGAAGGCGACTTCCCGGTATTGGATGCTGCACAAGTAGATTATATTGACGTAGCCCCTAACCAAATTGCATCTATCGCTGCATCACTTATTCCGTTCCTTGAGCATGATGACGCCAACCGCGCGTTAATGGGATCGAACATGATGCGCCAGGCCGTACCATTATTACGTCCTGAAGCCCCGATAGTAGGTACCGGCCTTGAAGGCTCTGTAGCCCGAGACAGCCGCGTACTTATCAACGCCGAAGGCGATGGTGTAGTGGAGTATGTAGACGCTACTGAAATTACTATACGTTACAACCGCACGGATGATGAAAAACTGGTAAGCTTTGACGATGACATAAAATCGTACCGCTTAACCAAGTTTATGAAAACCAACCAAAATACCTGTGTAAACTTAAAACCAATTGTTGCCAAAGGCGAGAAGGTTTCTAAAGGACAGGTACTTTGCGAAGGCTACGCTACCCAAGCAGGCGAACTTGCCCTTGGCCGTAACCTTATGGTGGCCTTTATGCCGTGGAAAGGATATAACTTTGAGGATGCGATTGTTATTTCTGAACGCGTTGTGCGTGAGGATATCTTCACATCATTACATATTGACGAGTACAGCCTTGAGGTACGCGATACCAAACGTGGATTGGAAGAATTAACTTCTGACATTCCTAACGTATCGGAAGAAGCTACCAAAGAGCTGGACGAAAACGGTTTGATCCGTGTAGGTGCCGATGTTAAACCCGGCGATATCCTTATCGGTAAAATTACTCCAAAAGGCGAAACTGACCCATCTCCGGAAGAGAAGCTGTTGCGCGCCATTTTTGGTGATAAAGCCGGCGACGTGAAAGATGCTTCGTTAAAAGCGCCTCCATCATTGCATGGTGTGGTAATTGACAAAAAATTGTTCTCTCGCGCCATTAAAGACAAAAAAACCAAGTCGGACGAGAAATCGGTACTTGCTAAATTTGACGACGAGTATGGCAAGGCCAAAGTTGAACTTACCAATAAATTAATTGATAAGTTGTTTGTTTTGGTTAACGGCAAAACTTCTCAAGGTGTAATTAACTATCTTAAAGAAGCTGTTGTTGCAAAAGGCGCCAAATTCACGTTAAAAATCCTTCAAGGTATAGATTATGAAGGTGTAAACCCTAATAAATGGACTACCGACAAAGATAAAAACGACCAAATAAAAGAGTTGTTGCACAACTTCCACATTAAGTTGAATGACTTAATGGGGATACACAAACGTAAAAAGTTTGCAATAACCGTAGGTGATGAGTTGCCAGCCGGTATTGTTCAGCTTGCTAAAGTTTACATTGCTAAAAAACGTAAACTAAAAGTAGGTGATAAAATGGCGGGTCGCCACGGTAACAAAGGTATTGTTGCCCGTATCGTTCGCGATGAGGACATGCCTTACCTGGAAGACGGAACACCTGTTGACATTGTACTTAACCCATTGGGCGTACCATCGCGTATGAACCTTGGACAGATTTACGAAACCATCCTTGCATGGGCCGGCCGTAAGTTGAGCTTGAAGTTTGCCACACCAATTTTTGATGGTGCTGCGCTTACCGACATCTCTAAATACTTAGCCGATGCCAACCTGCCTGAGTGGGGTAGTACTTACCTGTACGATGGCGGAACCGGCCAACGTTTTGACCAACCGGCTACTGTAGGTTTAATCTACATGCTTAAACTGGGCCACATGGTTGATGATAAGATGCACGCACGTTCAATCGGGCCGTACTCTCTTATCACGCAACAACCATTGGGCGGTAAAGCACAGTTTGGTGGCCAGCGTTTTGGCGAGATGGAAGTTTGGGCTTTGGAAGCATTTGGTGCAGCCAACATACTACAAGAGATTTTGACTGTTAAGTCGGATGACGTGGTAGGCCGCGCTAAAGCTTACGAAACCATAGTTAAAGGCGAGAACATGCCAACACCGGGTATACCGGAATCGTTCAACGTATTGTTGCACGAGTTGCGTGGCCTAGGCCTGAAAATTACCCTAGAATAAATT
>JANOCJ010000351.1:0-1834 GCA_031412115.1 Flavobacteriales bacterium | reverse complement strand
AGCGCCGTTGTTATAGCCGGTCAGGACTTACCCACCTTTGACCCTGCATTATTAACCCGTTGCATTGTTTGCGAGTTTACAGCAGAGAATCGTAATGATGAGTCGTTCGGCTTTTTGAAAGATTTTGAAAAAGCCGGAGGCACAACCGCCGTTACCTGTTCAGCTTTGGGGTACCGTGATGAAATGGAGCAATACCCTAAAATATTTAAAGAGGTTTTCAGTTCATTGCGGACGGCGGCGCGGGGGGAGTTTGGCTCAGCAGTTAGCGACCGTTTAGTATTAAACAATGCTTCGTTACTGGCCACATTAAAAATATTGCTTGCGGCCGGTGCACCGTTGCCATATACCTACGATGACATTCAAGCCTTGCTATTGTCACGTATGCAGCAACAAATCAATATGCAGGTTACAGCTGATGATGTGGCGCAATTCCTATCCGTGCTTATATCACTTAAAACGCAAGACTTTGCAGAGGGTGAACATTATAAAATTGAGCGTGATAGTGCCGGCGAAAACAATCGCCGGTTATTATACCTACGCTTGCGCCACGTTATGGGCGCGTACCGCCAGCACGCACGGTCGCAAGGTATAACAGCACTAAGCGAAGGTACTATTGGTCAGTACTTAAAACGCCACGCCTTTTTTATTGAGCACAAAGAAAAGAATGTACACTTTGACGATGTAAGCAATACAGCTGCTTATGTGCTGGATTATGAAAAGATGTCAGCGGCCGGCTTTACATTCCGTTCAGCACAAAATTTAGATGCAGGAAAAACGCCCCCATCTAAAACACAAAATACAGATGCCCCAATAAATTTTACCCCTGAACCATATACCCCGCCTTTTGTGCCATCTGACGAATTACCGTTTTAAAGAGTATCTATCTAAATAAAAACTTTCCTATTATCCTGTTAAGTAGTTGAAAGTATTATAAATAAAGAAAAGTAGAATAGGAAAGTAACAGGAAACAGGTAGGGAAGTTTGGGAAACAGGTAGGAAAGATTTTTGAGTTTCCTACACTTTCCTAACCTAAATACCATAGTAAAATATTGATTATTAATAGTTTAATACAAATAGGAAAGATGGCAGAGGAAAAACGCACATCAGACAAAAACAAAGAATTTCCACTAATTATTGAAGGTGACCCGGCTATGAGCCAAAAAGTACGCAATGTATTTAGCCCAGGTAACATCTTTAAAAAAGAAAAAGACGGCACATTGATTTGCATAATCAATACAGCAGAGCGTCCACGTGATAGTGGCCGGTGGGTGCCAATTACCTATGTGCAATCCGCCAACAAAAAAGTAGCTTTTAGCTATGATGAACTTTTGCACTGGTATAACAAAGGCATTATTCAACTGGTAGAAGTAGGTGAAGAAATGAGCGAATTAGTAAGCAACTATAAAAAAAAATAAACCCAATTATACTATGAGTACGAAATACACAATTACCTTAAACCTTGATCCTATCGTTGCTCAATACATCAAACATCGTATTGATACGGATGGTGTAATTAAAGCAAACTGTATTCCGCTATTGGAAAAATATATCCAAAAGCATTTAAAGCAATCACCGGCCAATCCTGTTATAAAGGGAGAAGAAGGTTTTATTGCGCTTAATATAGAACTATTGTATTGGCAGGATATTGATATTCGGAAATACAATTACATCTATCCAACCGCACATAAATTAATTAGTGATAACATTTATAAAAATGTAATAATTGTGCATTTGCATGAGCATTTGGCGGACTATTACAAAGTGTTAGACCAGCTTCAAAACTTAATACAGAATTTTTGTGAAGAAAATGGAATTGAGTTTACAGAAGCAACCT
>JANOCJ010000350.1:0-13897 GCA_031412115.1 Flavobacteriales bacterium | reverse complement strand
CATCCGGTCCGATTCCAGCCAAAGCATACGCTCCAATTGGTTGCTTGGTACCAGTTCATAATAGTTGGTATAATCGTACCAGGTGCTGCCGTTGTTATAGCCGCCGCTGCCGTTGGTAAGTTTATCGTGCGTACCATCGGGCGCGTGCACCGATCCTTCAAACATCATATGCTCAAAAAAGTGAGCAAAGCCGCTGCGGCCATTCAACTCGCGGCTGCTGCCTACATGGTAGGTAACGTTTACGTACACCATAGGGTCTGAGTGATCTTCGTGCACAATAACGGTAAGGCCGTTGGGTAATACATATTTGCTGTATGCTATCCATGCATTTTTGCCGTCTTTGGCAACCTTTTCAACTAGTGTGGCGGTTTGGGCGTTGGCTGTTGCAGTAAATAGTAACGAAAGAATTAAAAGCCTGATTTTCATGTTGGTTTTTGTTGGAAGGGCGAAGGTAAAAAAATTACCTCATCCTAAATCCTTCTCCTTTAGGAGAAGGACTCTCTCCCTTTAGGAGAGGGGCAGGGGGTGAGGTTAAACAAAAAAGGCAGCCCTAAGGCTACCTTTTCTATACGCTGTAAGCTATACGCTACACGCTATTTCTTCAACAAATCTCTAATCTCGCCCAATAAAACTTCTTCTTTAGTAGGTGCAGGTTCTGGTGCTGCTGCATCGTCTTTTTTCTTCATTTTGTTAATGGCTTTTACCATTAAAAAGATAACAAAAGCCAGTATAAGAAAGTTAAGCACAATAGTTACAAAATTACCCCAGGCAAATACAGGGCCTAATTCGCGGGCTTTTTCTAATGCTAAATCGGGGTTGGCAACCATAGCCGCCTTAACCTTTTCGTTAAGAGGGATGTACAGGTTAGTAAAATCGGCATGAAACAATATGCCAACAACGGGCATAATTAAATCTTTTACTATCGAGTCGACAATTTTGCCAAATGCAGCGCCAATAATTACACCAACAGCTAAGTCGACAACATTGCCACGCATTGCAAAGTCTTTAAATTCTTTTACCATTCCCATAGCTTTTTTGTTTTAAGTTATTACTGATTAATTAATTGTATCGGTCAAAACTACAAAAACATCTTCATTTAGCTTACTCATGTAGTAATTTTCGCGGGCATATTTTTCTATATATGCCGGATCTTTGTCCAAGGCCTGCAATTCAAAGTTGTATTCTTTTATTTTTTCTTCAAAAAAATGCTTTTCGCCCCGCAGCTTGTTTAAGTCATTGCGGGCTTCTACTTGGCGTATCATATTGTTTTGGTCAAAAAATACCATCCACACCGCAAACACGGTAAGGCAAACCACATAGCGGTTGAGGAATATTTTAAACCAACGGGCTTTTACTTTCATTGCAACATCAAATATAACTGATGAAACTGTTGGTTGAAGGGTTTAGTTGCGTAGCATTATAACAATGGGGTGTTAACAATTTTCCCCTCTCTATGGGAGAGGTGATTAAAGGGGTGAGGCTTCCGCCGTACCTTAGCCTTACCGTGTGGGACGTTTATAAAAAAGGCTTTAAGGCCTATCTGCAATTAGAAAAATCGCTGAGCGAAAACTCGGTTGAGGCTTATTTGCATGATGTAGATAAGCTAATGCAGTATATTGAATATAAGAAACTTACACTTACGGTGAGTGATGTTAAGCTAACCGACCTGCAAGATTTTTTGCAATGGGTTACGCAACTGGGCATGAGCGAACGCTCTCAGGCACGAATTATATCCGGGCTTAAATCATTTTTTAAGTTTTTGGTGGTGGAACAGGTGATAGATACCGACCCCGCTGAATTGCTGGAGATGCCCCGTTTGTCTCGCAAAATACCCGCCGTACTTACCGAAGAGGAGATTATAAAAATGCTAGACGGCATTGACCTTAGCAGCCCCGAGGGAGGCCGAAACCGTGCTATGCTAGAGGTGTTGTATGGTTCTGGCTTGCGGGTGTCGGAGCTGGTAACACTTAAAATATCCGACTACTTTCCACGCGATGGTTTTTTAAAAGTAGTGGGCAAAGGAGATAAGCAACGGCTGGTTCCCGTTGGGGGAATGGCTATTAAGCACATCAACATTTACCTAAAAGATATACGCATACATACGCCCTATAAAAAGGGTGCGGAGGATATTATGTTTCTCAACCGCCGTGGCAATGGGCTAACCCGTGTTATGGTGTTTTATATAATAAAGCAGTTGGCTAAAAATAATGGTATTAAAAAAAGCATCAGCCCCCATAGTTTTCGCCACTCGTTTGCTACACATTTGGTAGAGCGTGGTGTTGACCTACGCGCCGTACAAGAGATGCTAGGCCATGAAAGTATTACCACTACCGAAATTTACACCCACATTAGCCGAGAGCATTTGCGGGCCAGTATTTTGAAGTATCATCCAAGACACGGTGGGTAATGCACAATTCATAATGCAGAATGAAAGCAATAATTATAAATTTTGCATTTTTAATTATGCATTAAGGCGCGATAGCGACTCCGCCACCTTTGCCATAATTTGCTCATCTGTTGGTTCCGGAGTGCGGTCAAAAGCTTTGCCGGTAATGCGCTCCGATAATTCAATGTAGCGCTCCGTAACTTCGGTAACAAACTCATCAGGCATTACAGGCATTTGCTGCCCTTCCTTCCCTTGAAAGCCATTCTCAATTAACCATTGCCTTACAAACTCTTTAGATAATTGCTTTTGCGGTTCGCCTTTAGCTTGACGTTCTTCATAACCTTCAGCATAAAAGTAGCGCGATGAATCGGGCGTGTGAATTTCATCAATCAGCACAATTTTGCCGTCTATCGTTCCAAACTCATATTTCGTATCAACCAATATCAAACCCTGCGCTGCGGCCATTTCTGTGCCACGGGCAAACAGCTTGCGGGTATAATCTTCCATCTGCAAATAATCAGCTTCTGGCACCAGGTTTTGGGCCAAAATTTCCTCGCGGCTAATATCCATATCATGGCCTTCTTCGGCCTTGGTAGCTGGGGTAATAATTGGGCTAGGAAATTTATCGCTTTCCTTCATGCCTTCGGGCAAAACTACGCCGCACAGTATGCGTTTGCCTGCACTGTATTCCCTCCACGCATGGCCCGATAGGTAGCCCCGAATAACCATCTCTATGCGCACCGGCTCGGCTTTGTAGCCAATAGCAACGTTAGGCAGCGGGCTTTCAATTGTCCAGTTAGGCACAATATCCTGCGTGGCTTTTAAAAAGTGCCAGGCCACACGGTTAAGCACAGCGCCTTTAAACGGAATAGGGCGGGGCAATATCACATCAAACGCCGATATGCGGTTTGACGCCAGCATTACTAAGTATTTATCGGCAATGGTATAAACATCGCGCACTTTGCCGCTGTAAAAAGCGGTTTGGTTAGGAAAGGTAAAAGGTGCAGCCACAAAAAAAGTTTGGTGCAAAGTAAAGGTGTTTATTGGCGCGATTGAAGATTGTTAGAAAAAAAGGGAAGTTGTTAGGATTGGCTACCAGGTGCCGCTGGGAGAAAATAATAAGTCTATCGGATTGTCTAAATCGTAAAGCCATTGGTAATGATACTTTTTCTCCTTAATGCAAAAGGGTTCTAATAAATCGGCCATTTGTTGATATGCAGTAAGGGTTAAGTCACAATAAAACAATTTATTGTTAGTGGTAGTAATACCTATATCTTCTTCGTCAATTCTAAAAATTAGCTTGCAGTTTACCGCATGTATAAAATCTATATCCGATGTGTTTAATTCCTTTCTCTTGGCTATAATAACAGTACGTATTAATTGTTGAAATTGCCGGGCTTCAACTAAATTGAAATCAAACAACCTTATTAATGAATCTGTCTCATAATTTATAGCGTCTAAATATTCTATTTGCATATTCAAACCTACCAAATCTTCCCACACAAATCAAAACAATATTTTGCAACAGTGTTGCACATTTGTTTTTACTTACTACATTTGTACCAATGAATTCGGTAAATAGGCTAATAGCTATTGGTATGCTGCTTGCATTTGCAACGGTGCTTATGCCGTGGCCACTGCTGCACAACAGCCTTAGCAACCACACCACCGAAGCGCATACCTACTGCGCCACACACCATAAAAATTTAGCTGCCCACGTTGAAGAATCGCACCTGGATTGTAAGGTGTTTGATGCCAAAACCCTGCTGTACGACAAAGCTGTTTTTACTGCCGATATTCATGTTTTACTGCAACTGCAAGCTGTTTGCAATACGACTATTAAAGCTTCGGTAAGTAAGGCCGTTGCGGTAAATCTTCCCTCAAGGGCACCGCCTGTAATGTAGTTTAATGTCTCCCTCTTGGAGGGAGTACCCCGACTTGTCGGGGGGAGGAAGTATATTATAATTTCTCCCCAATCTTACAAATACTCCGTCAAAGCGCGGAACATTTACATTAGCAAACACATTGTGGTAAAATTTATAATTAGTGTAATAGCCTTGCTGCTTGCATTGGGTACGCTTAAAAGCCAAACCTGCAACGTGCAAATAAAAGGCATGGTAACAGATAGCGAAACGGCTGGAAAGCTTGAGTTTGCTATTGTAACCATTGTTGAAACGCAAAAGCAGGCCTTTACCCGCACCGATGGTTCGTTTGAGTTTAACAACCTGTGTGCGGGCAACTATACCTTGGTATGTAGCCATTTAGGCTGTAAAGACACTTCGTTTACCATTGCCCTAACGCAAAACCAAACGGTAAATATTGTTATGCCCCATAAGCTAAATCAGCTAAAAACGGTTGATGTAAAAGGCGATAACAATAATGAAAAAGCAGCAGGTATGGCAATGGTATCTGTTACGCAGCAGCAGCTAATACCCTTGCTGGGCGGCAGCCTTGGCGATATTGTTAAAACCGTACCGGGGGTAACGGTGTTGCAAACAGGCGCTACTATAAGCAAGCCGGTAATAAATGGTTTTAGCGGAAACCGCATTGTGCTTATGAACAACGGCGTTAGGCTGGAAGGGCAACAATGGGGTGGCGAACATGCCCCCGAAATTGACCCTAATATATCAAATGTAATAACGGTGTATTATGGGGCAAAGGCTGTGCGCTTTGGGCCTGATGCTATTGGCGGCGTTATTACTATTGATGCTGCCCCGCTGCCCTACGGCAAACCTTTTGGCGGCAGTGCCAACCTTATAGGGTATAGTAACAATCGCATGGGCGTTGCATCAGCCCAAATAGAAAGTGGCATTGGTACAAGTTGGGCATGGCGTGTGCAAGGCACTTACCGCAAAGGGGCTAATGTGTTTACGCCGGGTTATGGGTTAGCCAATACTGCGCTGCGCGAGGGCGACTTTTCTGTCGCCTTGGGATACAATAGCAGCAAATGGAAACTGGAGGCATATATGAGCCGCTTTGATACCAAAATTGGCATATTTAAAGGCGCACATATTGGCAACCTTACCGATTTGCAACAGGCCATAAACAGCCCCGTGCCTTTTTTTACTACCAATGCCCATACGTATAGTTTTAACAGGCCTTATCAAGATGTGGTACACTATACAGGTAAGCTAAATGCGCGGTACTATGCTAATGCCAATAATACTTTTACACTGCAATATGCTGTACAAAGCAACCGCCGGGCAGAGTTTGATAGAGACAAACCCTTAAACGATAGTTTGGCTGCCCTAAACCGTCCCGAATTTTTGTTTAACCTAACCACCCACACGGTTGATGGGTTGTATGAATACCTTGGCGATAAGCTAAAATTTACCGCCGGTATAAATGCCATGCAGCAAAGCAACGTTTGGCAAGGGCGCTATTTTATACCCAACTTTAGGGCATACAACACCGGGGCTTTTGCCATTGCTGAATATATGCACAAAAACTTTGCTTACGAAGCTGGCCTGCGCTACGATGTACGTTTTTTAGAAGTGTTTAGAAATATAAAAGGCAAGGTAATATCGCCCAACTATAGGTTTCAAAACCCCTCATTTAGTTTAGCTGTTAAACATACCGGGCTTATTAAAGGTCTGCAACTGGGCAGTTGGTTGGGCATGGCATGGCGCCCGCCAACCGTAAGCGAGTTGTATAGCAACGGCCTGCACCACGGCGCTGCGGCTTTTGAAATTGGCGATACCAGCTTTACTGCCGAGGTGGCCTACAATGCCAATTCGTATATTTATTATGAACGTAAAGGCATTGAGTTTAGGGCTTTGCTGCACTATACTTATTTTGATAATTTTATCAATTTAGAGCCTGTATTGCCTGCTACGCTTACCATAGCCGGGGCATTTCCAACCTTTAAATACAAGCAGGTGCAGGCAGGGTTTACTAGCTTTAACTTTTCACTTTCGGTTGATGCAACTAAGCAACTATGCCTTTTTACCCGCAATACCTTGCTGTGGGCCTATAATTATACCAGCGGCCAGTATTTGCTTACCGCCCCGCCACAGCGTTTTCAGTTTGGGGCGCGCTATGAGTTTGCTGATAAAAAATGGTTAGAAAAACCTTATATAGAAGTTATTGGCAGCCATACTATGCACCAATACCTGGTAAACCCCAATGCCGATTATGCATCGCCGCCACCGGCTTATACATTACTAAATATTGAAATGGGTTTTACGGCCCATATACGCAACACGCATTACACGGTAAGCATTGCCGCTACCAATGTGCTAAATACTAAGTACCGCGATTATAACGACCGTTTTAGGTACTATTCCGATGCTATGGGGCGCAATATTTCGCTTAAGCTGCATATACCTTTTGGCAGTACACAATATTAAAAAATTAATACAGAAAAATAATCAACACAAAAGACAAATAAACATGAAAATAAAACATACCATATTAGCATTTACAGCATTATTAGCATTAGGTTTTGCCGCTTGTAAAGATGATAACCCCGCGCCCGAAAACCCCGAGGAGCTTATTACAAGCCTTATTTTAAATTTTGTTGACAGCGCCAATGCTTCAAATACTACAGCGGCTAGATTTGAAGACCCTGACGGGCCGGGCGGTAGCAGCCCAACTACGTTTGATACCATTGTATTGCAACCCAATAAAACCTATTTTGCATCTATTATTTTGTTAGATGAAAGTAAAACGCCTGTTGATACTATTAGCAACGAAGTGGCAGAAGAAAAAGACGACCACCTATTTACCTTTTCATCTACCGCAGGTATTAGCATTTTGATAACAGATTTAGATAACAACAACCTGCCTGTTGGCCTTAGCACCAAATGGAAAACAGGCACTGCTGCAACAGGTAATACTATTATCCGTTTAAAACACCAGCCCGGCATTAAAACCGGCGATGTAAATTTAGGGGAGACCGACGTAGAGGTAGATTTTTTTACCGTAGTGCAGTAGCGGTTATTATTACATATTTATTAATCCCCTTAAAAATTATTATTTTGAGGGGATTTTTTTTACACTACCACCACATCATTCAACTCGGCCTTTTCGTATTCGCCAATGCGGCTAAGGTCGAGGATAACTTTGCCGTGTTGCACATTGCCTAAAATGCTAACAAACTTAGCGCCCCAAACAACCTCGTTATGCTTGTATGACGAGCGTTTGTGTACATCTTGCGAGAAGGTATCGTCAAAGCCGCGCAGCAAAATCATTAATTCTAAGTCTGATGTTTTTATATCAGTATTGGCCATGCCGCGCAGTGGGCTATCATCATCAATAGCGTGTACAATTGTCCACGTTAGCGATAGAAAATTAATTTTATCAAGCTCTAATTTTAGTGGAAAAAAGCGGCGCAATGTATTACCATTATCATCCGTTACATTCATAGATGCTACTACCTGAACTTCTACATTATTAAGCACATGTTTTTTGGTATGGGCCACCCTAAACATAAGGGCGTTGCTATCTCTATAAGGCGCAATAATTGCATTTTCGCTAAATACCAAATCGGCCTTTGGCCTTGAAAAACGCCCATATAACAAACCGGTTGCCAATGCAAATGCCATTAATCCAATTAACGATTCTATACCCGCTACTACATTGGTTATCATACCCGTGGGGCTTATGCGCCCATAGCCAACAGTAGTAATAGTTTGGCTGGAGAAAAAGAAGGCTTCCCAAAAGCTGCCCAAGGTGTTTTTAGGATCAATACCGGCTAAATGCTGTGTGCCTATTAAAAAATAAATACACGCAAAAATAAGGTTAGCTAACAAATAAAACACCGCAATTAATAGTATAAAATGCGATACCTTCATACTAATTAAATCGTGGTAAATACTGGCCCGCTTAAAAAATGACAGGCCTGTTTTAGCCACATTAAATGTTCCATCGCGGTTTATATAGCGGCTGTCTTGTGATACTACCCTTGTGCCAAAGCCCAATTCGCGGTAATCGCGCCTGTTTTTTAAATTATTTAAAATACTAGCCATTTAATTTTTTAGTATAGTTTGTATAGGGGCAATTTCAACTCCTTTAAAATAATAATTTATTATTGTTTTATAATCGTACCCGCGCTTTGCCATTGCCGAAGCGCCCTCTTGGCACATACCTACGCCATGTCCATAACCACGGCCTGTTAACACCACATTGTTCCCATTGGTATACACCGAAAAATAGGTAGAACGAAGTTTTAAATCGGTACGCATTTCTTTTAAAGGTACTTTTTTTTGCTTGTCTAAGTAATATAGCATGCGGTTATTTTGGTTGTAAGTAAAAAACAAGGTATCGTTTTGTTTAAAGGGTACACCTTTTTTTACAAAGTAATTTTTCCAATCGTTTAATGTTATGGTTTTCTCCCAACACGCACCGGGGCTACTGGTACAAAAACTATCAACCACGCTGCGTAAGTAGGGTAATGGGTGGTTCCACACATCTTCGCTGTTTACGGTTTGCCCACCGCAGTTGGCAAAAAATGCGGCAGTAATGGGTTTGTTATTGTAGATAATTATTTCGCCACGGGTAACGGCCACAGCACTATCAATTAAATCGTTGGGTTTGTATTTTCCGCTATATACCTGGCAATGCACTTGGTCGCACAAATTAAAAAACTCGGCCTTGTGCTTGTTTAAATTATCAAGCACGTAGGTGCGAGAGACCACTGCCTGTACTTTGTACAATTCAAACGGATGGTCTTTACCCACTTCGGCGCGCAATACGTCGTCTACATACTCTTCTAAATACACTTTGTTAACCAGCTTTAAAATGCCGTTGGTCGATGCTATGCGCAGGCTGCCATCATACACGCGAAAGGTTTTTATGGCCGGTGTTTCCAGTTGAAAAGAGGCAGTACTGTCAACCGCCTGCAGCGTATAATTTTTGCTTTGTTTGCTTACGCTATCGGTTTTAATAGCCACATTCCACCCTTGGGCCGATATGGTTATATTGTCATCTTTAGCCAGTAATTGCAACGTATCGCCTTTATCATTCAGCAACAAATACCGGCCCGTAATAATATTTACCTTCAGTGCTTTTTGGTTTTTATCATTCAATATGCCAATAGCCAATAACGGGTTTGGCTGGGTAATTTGGGCTTTTGCACAAACAGCAACTAAACAGAAAAATAGTACAGTTAAATTTTTCATTATTTCTTCATAAAATCAATAATTGTGCCTGCCGCACGGGCCGATGCTCCAGCGCCGCCCAGTTTGGTTTTCAGGGTAATAAAATCAGCCAACATGGCTTGCCTTGCGGCCGATTCGGCTACAATGTTTTTTAATTCTTTTACCAAATTTTCTTCCGTCAATTCATCCTGAATTAACTCTATTACCGCAGTTTTTTCCAATATTAAATTTACCAGCGATATGTACTTCACTTTAATTAATTGTTTTGCCAACTGGTACGATGCCCAACTGCCTTTATAGCACACCACTTCAGGCACGTTAAATAAGGCTGTCTCAAGCGTAGCCGTGCCCGACGTAACCAACGCTGCATGAGCGTTAGCCAGAAGGTTATAGGTTTGACCGCTTACTACTTTTACCTTGCTATTACCAATTGTATTTTGATAGAATTCCGTTGGTTGTGATGGTGCACCTGCTACAATAAATTCATATTCCGGAAAGTGTTTTACCACGCTCAACATTATGGGCAGCATCTTGCTTATTTCTTGTTTGCGGCTGCCGGGAAGGAGTAAAATAGTCTTGAGTCTTGAGTCTTGAGTCTTGAGTTTTTCTCTTTCTTTGCTCTGTTTCTTTTCCTTAAAAAACTCACCACCTGCCACTCGCCACTCGCCACTATCTATTGCATCAAGCAACGGGTGCCCCACAAAATGCACTTTGTAGTTATGTTTTTGGTAAAATTCCTCTTCAAACGGAAGTATTACCAGCATTAAATCAACAGTACGTTTTATAATCTCTACGCGGCCTTCGTTCCAAGCCCACAGTTGGGGCGATATATAGTAGATAACCTTAATGCCTTGTTGCTTGGCCCATTTGGCTATGCGTAGATTAAAGCCCGGATAATCTACTAGTATCAATGCATCTGGTTTATAGGCCAAAATATCTTGCTTGCAATATTTTATGTTTGAAAGGATGGTATCCAGATTTTGCACCACCTCTAAAAAGCCCATAAAGGCTAAATCGCGGTAATGCTTTACCACCTGCGCGCCTTGCTGCTGCATCATATCGCCACCCCAGGCGCGGAATTCGGCCTGCGCATTGCGCTGTTTTATTGCTTTTATCAGGTTAGCTGCATGTAGGTCGCCCGATGCCTCGCCTGCTATGATGTAGTATTTCATTCTCAACAGCTAATATAATCAGGCATTGTAAGCGTGTTAGCCTAGCCATAATTTGTTACTAAAAATATCATCAACAGACAAATTGGCGTGAAAAATGTTTTAAAACAGACAATTTGTCGTAAAAAGTGCTTTGGTATTGCTTTTGAAATAACCTTGAGCATAACATTAACACCCTAAAAAATTAAATACAATGACACTGGTAAAATTTAAAAAACACGCCCCTGTTGACATGTTCAACAACTTTTTTGAGAACTGGAATAATGAGTTAAACGCTCAGGCCCGTTACACTAACCGCGCGGTAGGTTCGGTTAACATTACCGAAAGCGACACGGCTTTTAACTTAGAATTTCAAGTGCCGGGTTTTGCTAAAGACGAATTGAAAGTAAAGGTTGAAAACGACACCTTAACTGTAAGCGGCGAAGTGAAAACCGAAACCGAAAACAAAGAACAGAATTTTAAACGCCGCGAATTTGTGCATGCCGCCTTTACCCGCTCGTTTACTTTGCCTGAGAATATTGACGGCGAGAACATTGCAGGTAAACACGAGAACGGTATATTAAATGTTACCCTGCCTAAAAAAGCGGTTGACAAACAAAGCAATGTTCGCGAGATTAATTTAAACTAAGGCCTTTATCACAGCAGTTTGTGAATTTTTCAAAAGCCTCCGCTCTTTCATGGTAGCGGGGGCTTTTTGTTTATACTCCTTTACTTTTTTAGGTATTGCCAAAAATCGGTATTTAACAGGTATTGTTCTTTAGTTACCTTTCCATTTTTATTTATGGTAAGCACTATGTTGGCAGGCTTATTTTTTATTGGTACAAATGATAGTGTTGTCTGTTCCTCATTATATCCTTCTCCTAAATATTCTAAATCTTCAATTAGGTGGTATTGATAAATAAACATTTCTTTTAAAATATTTTCATCTGTATAAGAACGGCCTTCGGGCGTCGTTTCATCAATCCAAAATAAAGATTCAAACCCTTCAACCACGCCTGAATTACCGCTAATGCCACTTTTTAATGATAAGCAGGTAAAATCATTATCCATTTTTAACAGGCTGATTTTGCTATTCATTTCCCTATTAGGAAAACGGTATTGGCCCCAGTTGCCAAGCTGGCCTATGCTTTCTTCTATGCGGTATAAATACCAATTGCCTTTGTTTCGTTTAAATAATGCTGCGCCTATTGTAACGCCACAAAAATGGCAACCGGTAATTTCCATTTTACGACTCTTATTAACATAGTCGTATATGTATGATGTTAAAATTACAGCGGCACAACTATCGCCACCGGCATTTTTAAAGTGCATAACCGTATCTACATTGGTATGGCACCATCCGTCAGCCGATACGTTTACCTGTTGGCGTTCATACATTGTAGGTTTCCACAATACAGCTTGTGCCGTATCTATATTATTAGAATTAAATAGCCTTGGCAAGATAGTTTGGGGCTGTATGTCAGAAAAAATATAGTCGCTATCAGGCACATAACTGTGTATCGCCTGTGTACTATCCGCTTTAGGTTCTTTAGTATTACCTGTATTATGGCCACAGCCTATTATTAGCAGGCTAACTAAAGGTATAAGAAGGACAAAACGGGTCATTAATTCACTATCATCACCTTGGTAACCTTGGTTTGGCTACCATCTTCGTTAGTGGCAAAAACCAAGTACACGCCTGATTTGGCGCGCTCGCCATCAAAGCCGTTACCATCCCAAGTAGCTTGGCCGCCATTGGCTTTGGTTTGGTATACCAAACGCCCGGCCATATCGGTAATTTTCACATCGGCATCGCGCAGCAAGCCTTTAATAGCTATAGGGCCGCGGTAACCCGGCCTTACCGGGTTAGGAAAAGCATATACCTTTTCAGCAAATGCATCTTCAGCCTCCGTAGCATCGCCGCGGTACGATACTATGCCCTCGTCGGTAGCAACAAATACCTCGCCGCTTGTAGGGTCAATAGCTACGCTAAGTATAGAGTTTGATATTAGCAAACTATTATCAGTATTAAATATTTTAAGCTGTTTGCTTCCGT
The DNA here is from genome assembly GCA_031412115.1 of Flavobacteriales bacterium. Classification (GTDB taxonomy): domain Bacteria; phylum Bacteroidota; class Bacteroidia; order CAMBQF01; family CAMBQF01; genus CAMBQF01. The sequence goes on along the minus strand of JANOCJ010000350.1, from coordinate 1,207 downwards.
CTGCCGATACAAGGAATAAGCCACCTTTTTCTGTCCCAATCCATTTGCGGTTGGCGCCGTCTACGGCTATGCAGGTTACTTTTTCATTTTCTAATAACGGGTAGAAAAATCCACCTTCAACCAAGCCCGGTTTTTGGGCATCCCAACCGGTGCCGCCCAACACCGCATCGGGCGAGTAAAATATACATACCCCTTTGTCTGTGCCTACCCACATGGTGCCGTCTTTATCTTCTACAATGCAGCGCACCTCATTATCGGGCAAAGCGCCGTTGCCTGCACTGGTGCTTAATACTTTGCGGTTGGCAAAAGGTACGGTGCCATTGGCGGCTTCTTCAAACACCAATATGCCCTGCCCACGGCCTAGTATTACCCATTTTTGGTTTAGGCTGTTTACAGTTATAGCACCTAAATAGCGGCTTGCGGTAACCATAGTGCCAAAATCGTAAGCAGTAAAAGTGCCATCCTGACTGCGGCTTATGATGCCTTGTGCATTAAATGCGTTTGATATCCATAGTTTGCCTTTGCTATCAAAAGCAACGCCTGCAACATATTTGCTGGCGGTGTCGGCAGCCAAACCTTTTATAGTGCCATTACTATTGGTTGAATTGTATCGGTAAAAAGCACCATCTTTCAACTCAACTAAACCGCGGCCCCACGATGAGAAATAGGCATGGTTAGGGTTAAGCGGGTCAATAGCGGCATACATATAATCCCACGAGTTGCCCAATACCGGTTGGTCGGTATCGGCAGTGCGGTTGTTCCAGTTTTGCCCATTGTAGCGCGATACTTGCCCTAGGTTGTAGGTCGATTCATAATACAGCGTACCACCGGCTACTGTCCATAGGCTGCCGTTGTTAAACAGCATACTAAAGGTCTTTTTTTGGTAAGGCCCATCGGGGGTAAAAAACTGAAACCCAAACGGCCCGTAGTTGCAACTGGCACCGCGCTTTAAATCGGCGCCCCATAGGTTTCCAATCTCATCGTACATGGCCTCGTTAAGGTTTATGCCTAGCGAGTTTGACACATCAAAACTTACAACAGTGCCGCCTGTCTCGTTATATACTACCGAGCCTATAAAGGGCGCTGTAACAATCAGGTTGTCGTTTGAACCATTAAGAGAGGTGGTTGTCCAGTGAAAATTAGGGTCGCGCTCGGCCCAGCTTACACCATTAAAAACGTAGCTGGTATCGGTTTGAAACACCGGGTT
>JANOCJ010000349.1:0-2386 GCA_031412115.1 Flavobacteriales bacterium | reverse complement strand
CCCAGGTAATAGGCAGATTGTCCATTGATAAAGGGCGGAAAACTGCGTATATAGTCGGGCGAGTGTTTATCTTCTACCTTAATAACCTCGGCGCCCATTTGGGCCATAAACAAGGTTGCCAAAGGCCCCGGTAGAAGGCGGCTAAAGTCAACCACACGTATGCCGGTTAATGGGCCATCAGGTAAATTTCGTTTGCCGCGGCTTTTTATTTGGGTTGATGGTGTTTCAAATTTTTTGAAAAGCTTGGCAAAATTCAGCATGTGCATAATGTTGCTTACCTGCACTTTGCCTTCCATCAATGCTTCTTGCGGATTAATGCTGCCTGTTTCCAGCCCAACATACGTTTCAGCATCGGCTGCTATCAGGCAATCGGCAGTGCCAATTAACCCTTCTGAAACCAAGCACTCGCCATTTTGTATGACAATAGTATATTGGCCCCCGTTGGTGCCTGAAATATCAAAATGGAATGCAAGAGTAACACCTATGGCTTTTTCGGGCCTAAAGCGTTGGGCAACGCTGCCGAATAGCTGGGCTACTGTTGCCATTATTAAAATTTATGCGAGTACTGGAAAGTAATGCTGCGGGGTGCTTCCATAATACCCGGCCGGATGGAATATTCCATATTGGGCACATTTTTAACAAGCAAGCCAATAGAGTTGTTGTGCTTTAAATCGAAAATAAGGCGAACATCAATTACAGCTATTCCGTTGTTATTTTTATAGCGGTAGTCTTTCACACCTTTTATAAGGTATTCAAATGCTTTATCAATACGGTTCATAAAGCTATTGTAGGTAAGGCTGCCACCAATTTTAAAACGGCCTACCTGGTATTCAAGGTCAAGGCGCAAAGAGTGGTTTGTGCGGTAGGTAAGCATGTGGGCAATATCGCTCGAGTCGGGGTTAATAAAAGCCTTAACTGCGTTTGATAAGTAGCGGCCAACATTGCGTTGGGTTGTATCAACTTCCAAATCGCCGGGGTAGTAATAGGTGTACCCGCCAAAAAAGCGTAACGATTGTTTGGCATTAATAATCCACTCGCCATTGCCACTAACTTCAAAACCGGCAATACGGCTGCGGGTTTTGTTTATGTTTTTAAACCCGTATTTATATATGGTAATATTGGTAGCAGGGTCAACGTAGGGGTAGGCATCAAAAACAAATTCAGTTACGTTGGTGTATTCATTCCAAAACAAGGCAAAGTCAAAGTAGCCGTTAAATTTATCGCTGGCAAACATTCGTTTATAACCTAATTCAGCATTCCAACCACGTTCAGGCTGTATGGTAGGGTTGGGGAAAAACTCTAACGGGCCTATGCCGCCTGTTGCAAAACGTTCAACCACGCTGGGCGAACGGAAACCTTGGCCCCACGATGCACGTAGGTTGTTGTATTCATTTATAGCATAGTTAGTTCCTACACGAAATACCGGTATTGAAAAATCGGGTATGGCAATTGATTTAATAGAATCTTCTTTTATTTTTATTGGGGCTGAAAATACGTTCAACTCATACCTTACCCCGGCAATAACTGAAAGGCGGTCAAAGAATTTTTTCTCTACCTGTGCATAAATACCTCCATAATAGGTTTTTGCCCGCGCATCGCCAATAACGGTGCTTTGGTTAAAACCTAAGCTACCCGCAACACCGGCTGTAAATACCCATTTTTTGGTGGTACGGCGCTGAAACTGGTATTCGCCGTAGGCTACGTTGCTAGAGTTGTCAAAGCCACCTTTGCGCAATAGCGTAACGTTGTAAAACCGCATACGCAAAATATGGCGGTTGTTGTTTGGCGATATGTAGGTAATATTAGGGTCAATATTAATATTATAATAGCGCTCGTTTGATAGTACGCCATCGCCCGGCTTATAAGCCCCGGTATCGGCATCCATCCAGTATATAATACGCCCATATTGGTTATACATGGCATTGGCATTAATGCCATAAGTAAGCCCTTTTATTTTTTTACTGCGTACACGCAATTTGGCGTTTAACCTAAATTGCTGGTTATTGCCCGATTCCATGTAGCTATTAAGCAAATTGTAATTACCACCTATAACAAGGTCGGTGTTTTTATTAATTTGGCGTTTGTGGTTAAAAAAACCACCTGTGTAATTGGGGGTATACTCGCGGCGCCACCAGCGTTGGTATTCTTTTTTCGGGTTATTGAAAATACCGGTAAAAACCTGCACTTTAGTTTCGGGTATCGAGTCGGTAGGCCATGCAGTACGCACATTTATTACCCCGTTTAGTGCTGATGAGCCATATAAAACAGATGAGGCACTTTTTACAACCTCTACCTGCTCGGCATTCTCTAAAGGCACAAAGTTCCAATTAAGGTCGCCCCAGTCGCCACGTATCAATGGCAAATCATCAACAACAAGCAATACACG
>JANOCJ010000348.1:0-9272 GCA_031412115.1 Flavobacteriales bacterium | reverse complement strand
TGGAGCAACCTGTTTGCCAACAACCTGTTTTTGCGCCCTACTGCCGAAGAAATTGCCAATTTTGAACCTGAGTGGACTATTTTATGTGTGCCGGGTTATTTGGCCGATAAAGAAATTGATGGCACCCGCCAACATAACTTTACCATAGTTAACTTTACCAAAAAGCATATTCTTATTGGTGGTTCGGCTTATACCGGCGAGATGAAGAAAGGTATTTTTACCATTCTTAACTACATTTTGCCTCACGAAAAAGGGGTTTTATCAATGCATTGCTCTGCCAACATTGGCAAAGACAATGATACCGCCATCTTCTTCGGCCTATCGGGCACCGGTAAAACTACCCTTAGCGCTGACCCTAACCGTAAACTTATTGGCGACGATGAGCACGGCTGGGCTGCCAACACGGTATTTAACTTTGAAGGCGGTTGCTATGCTAAATGCGTAAACCTAAGCAAAGAGAAAGAGCCGCAAATTTTTGATGCTATACAATACGGCACGTTGTTAGAAAACACAGAGTTTTTTGATGGCACCCGCACGGTTGACTACGACAATATTTCGAATACCGAAAATACCCGCGCAGCATACCCTATCAACTTGATTGATAACATTGCCGTTCCATCGGTTGGGCCGCTACCAAAAAATATTTTCTTTTTAACGGCCGATGCCTTTGGTGTTTTACCTCCAATATCAAAACTTACTACAGGCCAAGCTATGTACCACTTTATTTCGGGCTACACAGCTAAGGTTGCCGGTACCGAGGTTGGTGTTACCGAGCCACAAACTACTTTCTCAGCCTGCTTTGGTAAAGCATTCTTGCCTTTGCACCCGGGTAAATATGCCGACTTGCTAGGTAAAAAACTAAATGAAACCAATGTAAATGTTTGGTTGATTAACACAGGCTGGTCAGGTGGCGCTTACGGAACAGGCGAGCGTATGAAGTTGAAATATACCCGCGCTATGATTACCGCCGCTTTGGAAGGCAAGCTAAACGATGTGGAATATAACACCCTGCCTGTTTTTGGTTTGGCGTTTCCAACATCGTGCCCCGAAGTACCTTCAGAATTATTAAACCCACGCGAAACTTGGGCTGACAAAGAAGCTTACGACAAAAAAGCCAACCATTTGGCCGAAGAGTTTGTAAAAAACTTTGCCCAGTATGCTGATGGTTGCAGTGCCGAAGTATTGGCAGCATCGCCAAAAGCTGTTGAACACGCTTAATATTATACGGAATTGAACGAATTCCGCTTTAAACATATAAGTACCCGCGCCTTTAAGGAAAAGCTCACTGAGCTATCTAAAAGGTGCGGGTTTTTTATTTTGCTAGACAGCAATACGCATGCTCGTCCGCAACCTTCGACGTATAACAAGGGGTTGTATTTAACTACCTACGATTGGATTGCTGCGCTTCACCCGAAACGCATTTTATCGCTACAAAAACCCAATGGTGCTTTTGAGTTGCTTGAGAAATTTCATCAAGGCACTTGGTTGTTTGGATACTTGTCGTATTCCCTAAAAGCAGATAGTGAAAATGTAGTGGATGGCAAACCCAATACCCAAGGCTTTGCCGCTATGGAGTTTGTTGAGCCGGGTGTTATTATTTTTGCCAAAGGCAATGAAATTACGGTGCGTTATGAGGATGAATTTATTGCAGATATTGAGCAATTTATTCAGCAAATTGAAAGCATTTTAATACAGAAAAACATCCAACCCAATGCTTTATTAATAAAGCAAAACAGCACCAAAGCACGGTACATTGCTAAAGTACAAAGCCTGCAAAAGCACATACAATTGGGTAATATATACGAGGTGAATTTTTGCATGGATTTTCAGGCTGAGAATATCAACCTCAACCCACAGAAAACTTGGGAGAAATTGAATGCAGCATCGCCCATGCCTATGGCGGCTTTTTACAAAAGCAACACCCACTATTTACTTTGTGCCAGCCCCGAAAGGTTCTTAAAAAAAGAAGCAAATACCCTCTATTCTCAACCTATAAAAGGGACAGCCCCGCGCGGTAAAGATGAAGCAGAAGATATTGCCAATATTGAGCATTTATTGGCCGACGAAAAAGAGTTGGCTGAAAATGTGATGATAGTGGATTTGGTTCGGAATGATTTAGGCCGAACCGCTGAAGTTGGAACGGTAAAAGTGGATGAGCTTTTTGGCGTTTATCCCCTACCCCGCGTGCATCAAATGATATCGACTATAAGCAGCAAATTAGACACGCAACATAGTTTTGTTGATGCTATTAAAAATGCCTTCCCTATGGGTAGTATGACGGGCGCGCCAAAAATTAGCGCCATGCAATTGATTGATGAGCATGAAGAAAACGCCCGTGGTTTATTCTCGGGAGCAGTAGGTTATATTACCCCTAATGGCGACTTTGACTTTAATGTAGTTATCCGCAGTATATTTTATAATGAAGAGAGCAAAGCCTTATCATACTGGGCAGGTAGCGCTATTACCGCTAATGCTGATGCGGAAAAAGAATATGAAGAATGTATGCTGAAGCTAGAGGCAATTAGGAGTGTGTTGGAATAAAAAAGCCTCACCGTTTCCAATGAGGCTTTACAATTATTTAGGTAGTAGATAAGCTTATTTACTGTTGACGTATTCCATCAACTCGTCTTGCGATGAAGAGAAGCTAAACGCATCGCCCACCATATAGTAGTCTTCTTTGTTAGCGCAACGGTCGTAAGCCAGTTTGGCAAAGGCTAGTTTATCAGCCTCAAAAGAGAACAAGCCCATAATATCTTTAATCTGGGTTACCGACAAGCATTTTGCTTTTAAAAAGGCTTTAGCAGCGTTCATTTTATTTTCAGAAAACGATTGTTTTTTGATGCTGCCTTTTAGGTTTTCCAAATCAGTTGATGATGCAGCTACAGAGCAACCGCCGGTATTAGCTGCCGGAGGGGTAGTAACGGGGGTAGTAGTAACAGGAGTAGTACTGCCCGGGCGGGTATTATCTAAAGGTTGGGTATTACCCGGGGTAGTAGCTAAACCGCCACCGGTAGAAGAATAAGTAGTGGTAGTAGTAGTGCGGGTAACGGTAGTTGATGAGTTGCTTTGGGTGGCACCGTTTGTGCCGTCCATACCGCTAATGTTAATGCCCAAATTCATATTTACGCCGCCGCCCATGCCGTCGTCAACTTTAACGTTGCCACCGGTAGCGCCCATATTCATATCCATAGTTACCCTATCGCCTTCGGGGCTGGTAACGGTTTGGCTGGTAGTAGTTTTAGTGTTAGTCATACTAACATTTTGGTTAATGCTACCTGTATTATTAGTTGCAGGCTGTGTTGTTGCTGCAGGTTGTGTTGCTACAGGTTCAACATCAGTATGTGGCACAACCGATGCATTTGAAGGATTGCCGGGCTGAGCTTCAGAAAAGCTGCTAATAGAAACTACAAATGCACCCTTTTTATTTTTGGCCACTTTATAGGTAACATCAGCAAATTTTTCTTCGTAGTTTTTGGTGTAAATCATCTTATTAATCGAGCCTAATTTACTATCGGCAAAAATAATTTTCACCTGGTAGTTTTCTTTTGTTAGGCCGGTAACTTTAACGTTAGCATCGGCATTTGCGTTTTGCTTAATGCCGTCCATTATCACCCAAAATTTTTCGCCTTCGGCAGCAAAAAAGGTAGCAGTTGCACTGGTTTGCGCAGCAGCGCTAAAAGCCGCCAATAAGCAAATACAGAATATAGATATTGATTTCATTGTAGAGATTTTTTATAGCGTAAAGTTAATTTTTCTTTGGTGTTGTTGTTGAAGTACCTTTTATAGGGGGTTTGCTTCCTGTTTTGGTAGTTGACGGCTTAGCTGTTGTAGCTTTTGTAGCACCGGTTTTAGTACCTGTAGCGCCGGTTTTGGTGCCGCTTGTTGCGGGCTTGGTTTCAACAGGCTTGGTAGTTTCAGCCGCTTTGGTTGTTGTGCCTGTAGTTGTACCTGCCGGTTTTACCATATTAGGTACAACATAGCTTTGCGGCGCAAACGACATTTGACGGCCATATATCAATTTTACATCTACGCGCTTATCAACCAAGCTTGGTATAGCATCGCAATAGTCTAAAATTTTATCAGCTAAATCGTCGCTTTTGCTTTTGTAGGTACATACCAGTTTAGTGTAATTATTAACTGATGTAAGTTCCATTTGGCCACCAAAAGTAGGGTCGGCTTTTAGCTTGGTACGCAGGTCACGCAAATCGCGGAAAGTACCCATTTCATAAAAGCGTAATTCTATAGGGGTTCCGTTGTTTACCCAGTCGCCAATGTAGCTGGTAAAAGTGGTAAGCAACTTATCCATACCATTATCAATAGCCTGTTCAATAGACGCGCGGCTGTTTGATGCGTCTGATGTCCAATCGCTCTCCATTATAACTGTGCCCAAACCTTCGCCGGTGCAGTTATCATAGGTTTTGATTACGATGTTGGTTTTAGTCTCATTGCGTACACCAAAAGCACCTTCGCGGGTACTGGTGTTTATATCGCTAATCACAATAATAAACTGCGCATCGGCTTTAATGCCTAAGGTTTGCACGTAAGAAATGCCGGTATCGCCTTCTTCCATAATATTCATGGCTTCGCGCTTAAGCGATTCGTAGCGGCTTTTATCTACATAACGATATTTTTTGCCGGCCAGGTGGCTGTTTATTTTATCAATGGCAAAATCGTAAGTGGCTTTATCAGCTTTGGCTTTGCTTTCTTCGGCAACAGTCATAAACCTAACGCCACCAATGGTTTTAGCCAGTAGTTGGTAGTCGGCTTTTATAGGGTCTAACGATACGATGGCTTTAACAGTAACCTCGTAACGGCCGGGAAAAGGAACCTCTTTTAAGATTTCGTATTTAGAGATATAGCCTTCGGTGTTAGTAGCAATAGCATCAGATACCACCATAAAGTTCTCCACCTTGGTTTCTGATTTAAGCGCTACACCCGCGCCTTGGCCTATAGCTGCGCGTAAAGCATCTTGCAAAGCATCGGCTTTGGTAAGGCCTGTGCCGGTGGCTTCTACCTCGGCAGTATTTTGGGCCTGCACACTAAGCGTAGTAAGCAGTAGTAAACAAGCAATACAGTATTTTAGCAACAATTGCATAATCGTGTTCTTTATAAGGTTTGATACTGTATTTACAATAATATATTTAACAGTACTTTACCTACAGTAGCTGCAATATTACCAATTTTACCCCAATTTACTTTTTTCTTTTTGGCAGGGTCGGCAAGGGTAAAAGTACCATTCACAGTATTTTGTACAAGATCAATTATCTCAGTGCCTTTTTTAAATCCGGCAGCATCAAAAATCTCTTTGGTCGATTGTACTATTTTAGGAATTTTACCTGTTTTTTGGTAGATTTTGGAGAAGTCTAACAACACTTTGCCATTCTCATCAACTACTACAGGAAACATCGATGCATCAATTTTTGCGCCTCCAACATTAAATGCAATGGGGTTGCTTTCATCAACAGTGGCAGTGCCTGCAACATCAGGAGATTCGTCGCTAACACCTGCACGGCGGCGTGCGTTATTTAAGCCCTCGCTAGAAAAGCCTGCTGTAACCCCTTTTGTTTTATCATATAAAGGCATACGTAAAGTAACCTCCATAGTACCGTTTACCTCGCGGGCAGGGCCAAACGCTTTAAAGCCTTTTACTACGCCTTCAACACGGGTATATACATAGTCGCCGGTGGTAATCATATCCTGCACGGTAGTTTCGCCAATTACCTGTACACCTTTTACCATTTCAAGCAAGTTACGCTGGGCAACAACTATAGCGCCACGCTCAGCCATTAAACGGGCTTGTGCAGGGTTTTTAAAACGTTCGTTATCTATTACCGATGCTCCTTTTGCTTCAATATATTGCTCAGTGTAGTTAATCTGTCCGTTGGCCATTTCTTCAACTACGGGGGCTGCCTGGGCTTCTAATGCTTGAAAAGGATTGTCTTCGGCAGATTGTGCTGCAACAGGTTTTTGTATGCTATTGTTGGCTCCGCCGGAAGTTGTGCCGCCAACAGTGCGGCCACCGCCTGCAGGGGTGGTACCTTCGCCGGTGGTAACAGTTTTGGTGGTGGTTTTAGTACCTGTAGTTCCGGTACCTTTTTTAGTACCGCCCTTGGTTGAGCTTTTTACAGTTTTAGTTTTGCCCGGAGTTTGGCCAAATGCTGCGGTGGTTATTATAGCTAATGATAATATACCGGTAAGTAAAATATTTGTTTTCATAAACAGTTTGTTTTGCATTTGGCAAATCAAGCATTGTGCCAAAAGTTTTAATATGTTGATTTTCAAAACACTAATATAAAAAGCATTTCTATATAAGATCAAAGATACTAATTGGATAGTAGCCCAATAAATTAAAATGACAGGCAAAGTATAAACCATATTATTGACCTAATTTTACCAATGCAAAACCGGCACATGAATAAGTTAATAAACCATTTACAAGCATATGTTGCAGAGCATTTGCTGTTTGATGCCACCGGCCATATTTTGGTTGCTGTAAGTGGCGGCATCGACTCTATGGTTTTGCTGCATTTATTGCAAACAGCGGGTTACAAAGTATCGGTAGCGCATTGCAATTTTAAACTGCGCGGGCTTGAGGCTGATGGCGATGAGAAGTTTGTGAAGCAGTATTGCCAAGAGCATAACATCCCCTTGCATAATGAAAGCTTTAATACCGAGGATGTTGCCAAACATACAGGCGAATCTATACAAATGGCGGCACGCAGGCTGCGCTACGATTGGTTTGACGCACTTTGCCTAATACATAACTATACGTGCGTTGCTACCGCACATAATGCAAATGATGTTGCCGAAACATTTTTTGTAAACCTAAGCCGCGGTACAGGCCTAAGCGGGCTAACAGGCATCAAGCCTAAAAACGGAAATATTACCCGCCCTTTATTGTTTGCAACCCGCGCCGAAATTGAGGCTTATGCTAAAGCCAATAAAATAGTTTGGCGAGATGATAGCAGCAACCAAAGCACCAAATACCGGCGCAATTTAATTCGCCACAAAGTGGTGCCGGTGTTCGAAGAAATTAATCCTTCGTTTATAAAAAGTATACTGGCAACCATAAGCCGGCTGGAGGATAGCAATGTTTTGCTTCGCAATTTGGTAGACGAAAAGCTTGAAGACATAATTGCCGAAACAGGCGATAAATTATTTGTACATATTGATAAGCTGAAAAAACTGAAACCGGTAAGTTTATACCTCTATGAATTGCTTAACGGCTATGGCTTTAATAGCGACCAGGTAAAAGATATTGAAGAGGCTCTGGAACGTACATCCGGCCAGCAGTTTTACAGCGAAGAATATGAGCTTTACCGCGATAGGGAATTTTTAATCATTCAGCCTGTAAAAGAAAAAGAAGCCGATAAGTTTTACCTAATTGGCGATGATTTTAATACTGAACAACTGCCCGTAAAACTGGATTTTAAAGTTGTAATAAATGATGGAAAAGTTGATTTAAAACAACCGCCTAATGTTGCTTTGCTTGACTTTAGCAAAATAACATTTCCCCTAAAATTGCGCCGCTGGCAGCAGGGCGACCGTTTTCAGCCTTTTGGCATGACAAAAGGAAAATTACTTAGCGACTTTTTTAATGACAATAAAATTTCGCAGGCAGAAAAAGAGGAAATGTGGGTATTGGAAAGCAACGAAAAAATAGCGTGGATAGTAGGCTACAGGACAGATAACCGCTTTCGTGTAAGCGAAAAAACAACAGGCATATTGCAAATTACATTAGTGTAATACAATAACTTTACTGTCATTCCGTCATACCTAATACATTATGTATGCTTTTTGATACATTTGCTAAACAAACAGAAAACAATGAACAACAAAAGACTTCCTTTATTTATTGGCCTAGGTGTATTAGGCATCTTGCTAATATGGGCAATTTCATCGTACAACGGTATGGTATCTGCCAACAATGATGTAGAAGGCCAATGGGGTAACGTACAAAACGCTTACCAACGCCGTAAAGATTTAATACCAAACCTGGTTAATACCGTAAAAGGAGCTGCCAGCTTTGAAAAAGACACATATATTGGTGTTACCCAGGCCCGCCGTGGCGAACTTCCTGCTGCACCAGCTGCACCGCCTATTGAGCAAAGCAAAGAGTTTACGGAAGCTAATGCAGCTGTTGCTAAAGCCGGTAGCTTTAACCCTACAGCAGCTGAGTTAACACCCGAAAACGTTAATAAATACAACCAGTTGCAAACAGCGGCCAAAACGTCTATAGACAACTTGTTCAATATTACTGTTGAGCGCTACCCAGACTTGAAAGCAACCCAAAACTTTACCAAGTTGCAAGACCAGTTAGAAGGTACTGAAAACCGTATTAAAACAGAGCGCGACAAGTTTAACGAAACAGCCAAAGGCTATAACAACAAGGTGCAAAGCTTTCCAGGCAATATAGTGGCCGGTTTGTTTGGCTTTAAAGTAAAAGGATATTTTGAAGCTGATGCAGATGCTGCAACAGCACCTAAAGTTGAATTTTAATAATGGCACTTACCCTAGCCACCGCACAGGAAAAAACGCTGTTGGATGCAATAGCGCTTGCCGAAAGTAAAACATCGGGCGAGATACGTGTGCATATGGAAAACACACTTAGCGGCAACGTGCTTGAGCGCGCTGCCGCAGTGTTTGCAGAGCTTGGCATGCACCAAACGGCCGAACGCAACGGCGTGCTTTTTTACATTGCAATTAACGATAAACAGTTTGCCGTAATTGGCGATAAAGGCATTAACGAAAAAGTACCTGCCAAGTTTTGGGATACTGTGCGCAATGCTATACAAGACCATTTTAAAGCCGGTGATTTTGTTGGCGGCCTTGCCTTAGGATTATCAATGGCGGGTGATGAACTGGCTAAATATTTTCCCCGTGCAGAAGATGATGTTAACGAATTATCAGACCATATATCAATAAACGATAATTGAAAAAGGCCCTTATAATATTTTTTAGTATTTGCTTAAGTGTATTTACCGCTTGGGGGCAGATTATAAAACAGCCTAACCCGCCAAGGTTGGTAGTTGATGAGGCAGGTGTTTTATCAGACGACCGGGAAGCAACCCTTGAGCAAAAACTGGTAAAGTATAACGATAGCACATCTACCCAAATATTAGTTGTAATTGTACAATCGTTAAATGGCCTAGATGTGTTTGATTATGCCCAGCAACTTGGCGAGGAGTGGGGCGTTGGACAAAAAGACAAAAACAACGGTATTGTTGTGCTAGTTAGCATTGGCGACCGTAAAATGCGCATCCATCCGGGCC